>DATGAD010000042.1:0-13673 GCA_035313725.1 Alloacidobacterium sp.
ATCCAGCCGGATGCGTACCTACGACTGGTTTCGGTTATCTAGGCAACCGTCCGGGGACGACTACCGGGCCAAGCTACCATCGGTTCGACTTCTCCGCATTCAAGAACATTCCGATCAGTGAGCGTTTCAGAATGGAGTTCCGGGGTGAGTTCTTCAACATCGTCAACCATCCGAATTTCAATGCTCCGGGATTCGGCGGCAACGGCGTTGTCGCGATTGCGAACTCAAGAAACTTCAACAACACTAACTTCGGCGCCATTGGATCTACCCGCGATGCTCCCAACGCTCCCAGGCAAATACAATTCTCCTTGAAGTTGTATTACTAGGCTAAGATGAAAACACCCCGTAAAGGCCGCCTTCTATGCGGCCTTTTGGGGTGTTCTTCTGTGTAGCGCCTGGCTCAAAGGGTGGGCTGTGAGCAAAAAGCATCGGTTTCGGTTTGTTATTCCTGGTTCTCTTGTGTTTTGTGCGATGCTTGCTGCGGGCCAGGCCAGTCAGAACCAGACCCAGGCGCTTGATCGCCAGTTCCAATCAGCAGTAGCTCAGTACGATGCAGGACACTTGCCAGAAGCTGCGTCGCAGCTCGAGGCCCTTCTGCCGTATGCATCGAAGAGCTTCGAGGTTCACGAGCTTTTAGGACTGGTCTATGCAGGGCTGTCCCAGGATGCGAAGGCCGTAGAACAACTCCAAATCGCGGTTCAGCTCAAGCCAGATTCTGCGGCGGCGCGAACAAATCTGGCCGCAAGTCTTTTTCAGTCAGGGAAACCGGAGTTGGCAGCAGAGCAGTTCCGCAAGGCCCTCGAAATAGAACCTCGCGATTACGATGCCAACCACAATCTGGGTGAGATCTACATTCAGTCCGGAAAGATGGCAGACGCGATTCCATTGCTTGAGAAGGCGCAGGAGATTCGTCCCTCTTATGACAATGGGTACGATCTGGCGTTGGCCTATTTCCTTACTGGAAAGCTCGGTCAGGCGAGGCTGCTCGTTCAAAATCTCGAACAGATTAAAGATACCGGCGAACTGCATAACTTGCTGGCGCAGATAGAAGAAAAGGACGGAAAGTTTGTGGCGGCGGTGAATGAGTATGAACGCGCCGCGCATATGGATCCAAGCGAGGGCAATCTGTTTGATTGGGGAAGTGAGTTGCTTCTCCACCGAACGTACGAACCGGCAATTGAGGTCTTCCAGCAGGCCGTCCAGCGCTATCCAAATTCTCCCCGGCTGTTTATCGGGCTTGGAATGGCGCTGTATTCGCGAGGGAAGTATGACGATGCGGTCAAGGCTCTGCTCGCAGCGGCTGATCTAAACCCTTCCGATCCGCGTTGTTATCTCTTTCTTTCCAAGGCTTACAGCAGTTCGCCAAACCAGGCTGAAGATGTCATCCAGAGGTTTCGACGCTTTGCGGAGCTGCAGCCAAACAATGCGATGGCTCTTTACTACTATGCGATGAGTTTATGGAAAGGAAAGCGTGCAGAAGACCCGGGCCAAAATCTTCAAGAAGTAGAGGCTTTGCTGCAGAAGTCGATAGCGCTGGATCCGAAGCTCGCAGAACCCCATGTCGAACTCGGCAATTTTTACGCCGATAGGCGCGAGTACGCCAAGTCTATTCCGGAATATCAGCGAGCATTGGAACTCAATCCAAACCTTCCTGATGCTCACTATCGTCTCGGCCAGGACTTTGTGCACACCGGGCAGAAAGACCGCGCCCAGGGTGAGTTCGATGTGTATCAGCGGCTTCGGGCTGAGCATCTTGCCGAAGTTGATAAAGAAAGGGCGGAAGTTCAGCAATTTGTGTATTCAGCAAAGGAAGCGCCTTCCGCCAAGCCATGACACGGTGTATTTGAGTTGAAATTCGATTCATCATTTAGCGAAGCATTCAAAGCAGGAGTTTCCTCCCCGCGAGAATTTGCCCACCGGCTAAGTTGCAACAGGAGAGACTTCCTGCGCAGCGCGGCAGGAGTGGCTTTAGGGACTGTGCTTATGAGTGCGAGCCCTTTTGTTCGCGGCGCTGCTGCAGCGAGAAAGCGCAAGGTAATCGTCATCACGTTTGGCGGAGGCGCACGCGATCAGGAAACGTTCGCGCCTGAGGGGCAGGAAAATATCCCACACCTGCTCCAGGAGCTGGCTCCGCGGTCGAGCTTTTTCACTCAGGTCGTGAACGAGGGGATTCTCGGGCACTATGTGGCGACTGCAAGTCTCGCCACCGGAGTCTACGAGACAATCAATAACTTCTCTTCTCTCCCGCCCGAACATCCCACAGTATTTGAGTACTTCCGAAAGGATCTGAAGCGGCCGTCATCGGATGCATGGGTTGTCGCGCCAAGTAACGGATTCAACCGGATTGGTGAGAGCGAATACCGCTCGTTTGGACCAGGTATGGGAGCTAGAGTCGTTCTTCCAAAGCATTTGTTGACTGCGGCGATGTCCGGAAGCACGACGGACTACGAACATTTGCTGCGCGACAACTATGAGACTCCTTTGTATGCGCCACAGCTCGCGGGCAACGAATTCGAGTTGCAGCAACTGGAAACAATCCTGAAGCTTTCGGTCGATGACTTCAAGGCGCATGCAAGTACGTTGTCGAGTCCCGATGAGCTGTCAATGTACGTCGCGCGGCAACTGATGCGGCAAGAGGCTCCCAGTCTTCTTTGGATCACCATGCATGATATCGATGTCGCTCACGCCGGGGCCTACTCGCTCTATATTGAGGGTATCCGGCGCACCGATCGTCTGTGCGCGGAGCTTTGGAAGACAGTCCAAAGTGAGCCTGAATACGCAGGGAACACGACCCTCTTTATTCTCCCGGATTTTGGGCGGGACTCCGATGAGGATTCCGGCGGAAATGGATTTCAGCATCATCGTACCGGCGATCCTGCGTCGCGGACGACATGGATGATGGCTCTGGGAGCCGGTGTCCGCGAGGGCGTCGTTTACGACCATCCGATGCAATCGACTGACCTGGTGCCGACCCTGGGCGCGATGATGGGTTTTTCTCCATCGCTTGCGCAAGGGCGGCCAATACAGGACTTGTTATAACCGTATGCTTCCACGCGACCTTAAAGCGGAACAGTTTGCCGGGTATCCTCCCGAGGCGAGAAGACTGGTCGTTGCCAATCTGGCGACGTTGCAGCAACTCCCGCTCAGTTTCGTGCCAAGCCTGCTTCGTGAAGCCATTGATTACGACTACAAATTTCCAGCGGAGCGTCTGGTAATCAGCAGGGAACTTGCTACACTCAGCTCGCTTTCCGCGGCCCAGATTAACGATTGGTTCCAAGGCTTTTCGCAAGTCTCGATCTCGTCGAAACTCGAACAGTCTGACTGGGTGGGCCAGCCCGCAGTATTTGTCGAGCAATTGTCTGCCTATCTCTGGTCGACTCATCAACTGGATGCATTCCGTAAAGCAGCGACTGAGTATGGAGATCGTTCGCGGTCCGCCGTGCCGCCCAGTCCGCCTCCTCTGCCCAGGCTCGGCATAGCCATCATCGGCCAGGGCGTGGTTACCTACGATGCACCGCTCTTTCGCAACTTGCGCGCACACGGCACGTATTTTGATCGAATCAAGCCGGATAGCGGAGTCGAGATTCTGCTCAAAGCAGTTGCAGTACGGGCAAAGGCGCATCCGGTTCCTTACGGCCACTGGTATATCGAAGGAGGACAGGAGGCCGATCACAGCCCTTCTCTGACATGCGTGTCGTATCGTGCGCTCGAGCCAGTGCGCGCCGCACTTCTGCGCAATATGCAGAGCGAAATTAACCGTCCCGGCATGGGGCCTGAGGAATTGCGCACACATCTGGCGCAGTTGATGCCTGCTGATCTTGGTATGGACAAGGCCGGAGACGCAGTGTTGAACCGGTTTCAGGTGAGGCTGCTCACCGAAGGCTCCGGCACCCAAATTTTCAGTACTACGTTTGCTCAATGGACTGCACGCGAAGCCTTGCGACGCGCTCAGCCGCTGACGTTGTTGGTGCGTTTTGGTCCAAGGCAGCGGCAGCGTTCGATGAATGAGTTACTCTCTAACAGCAATACAAATCTGGACTTCGATTTGTCGGGCTCTTTGCTCGACGCGGAAATGGGAGCCTACTATAACTGGATCAATCAGCAGCGATTACCGGGATCGGAACAATCGTCATTCATTGTATGGTTTGAAGGACATGGCAAGGCCCTTGCGATTGGGCCGTCCCTTGCCAAGGGGACAGCTTCGAACTCTGTAGCCGATCTCAATGAGGTGCTTTCCTGGGCAATCGGTTGATTCTTATGGGGCTGCTCCGAAATAGTCGAATCTCCACTGCCAGCCTTTGTTACTCTTGCTTCATTCGATTTCACGGTACATTCACGGAGTAGGAACCGATGGGGCGTCTGATCCGCGAACTGATAAGGCCTTACCGCGGCTCTCTGTTGGTTATTCTGCTGGCGATGCTGGTAGAGACTGCCATGAGCCTCGCCGCTCCGTGGCCGCTGAAGATCATCATCGATAATGTTGTCGGGCATCATAGGCTTGCTCCATGGCTTGATCACCTCTTCCGGCCAATGCTGGAGGGTGGGCAGAAGATGCAGGTCGCTGCTCTTGCGGCTCTGGCCGCGTTGCTGATCGCCGTGCTGGGAGCGATTGCGAGCTACATCGACAACTACTTCACCGAAAGCGTGGGCCAATGGGTTGCCCACGACCTGCGAATGCGCACATATCATCACCTGCAGCGGCTTTCTCTGGGCTACTACAACACTCATCAGACCGGAGCTCTGCTCAGTACGATCACAACCGATATCCAGACGATTCAAAGCTTCGCTTCCTCTTCCAGCCTCGACATCCTGGTGGATTTGTTCACCATTCTCAGCATGCTGGGGCTGATGTTCTGGCTCAACTGGGATTTCACGCTGATTGCACTCGGGGTCACTCCATTTCTGCTGCTTTTTGTTTCACGGTTCAAAAAGGCAGTGAAAAAGGCGACTCGCGAAGTCCGAAAAGAACAAAGTGAAATTGTCGCAGTCGTACAGCAGGGCCTGGAATCGATGCAGGTGATCAAGGCTTTTGGCAGACAGGAGCAGCAGCAGGAGCAGTTGGGCGAAGTAAGTCACGCAACCATCAACGCGGCGCTCAGAGCGAGACGGATAAAATCTCTGCTCTCGCCAATCGTTACCGTGAGCGTAGCCGCTTGTACCGCTGTTGTATTGTGGCGGGGTTCCTGGCTCATTCTGCACGACATGATGACCGTCGGCGCACTCACCGTTTTCCTCGCCTACCTCAGCCGCTTTTTCAAGCCGGTCAAAGACCTTGCGACCATGACGAATCAGATTGCGCAGGCTGCCGTTGGAGTGGAACGAATCCGCGCAATTCTGGATACAGACAACATCATTGAGGAAAAGCCCGACGCTGTTGAGCCAGGACCAGTCGCAGGTGCCATTGAGTTCGAGCATGTAGCCTTCGGATATGACGCCGAGGTTCCGGTGCTGCAGGATGTGACCTTCGGTATAGAGGCCGGGCAGTTCGTCGGTGTTGTTGGACCTACAGGTTCTGGCAAGTCTACGATTGTGAGTCTGATTCCGCGCTTCTACGATCCTCTCTCCGGTGTTGTGCGCATTGATGGCAAAGATGTTCGTGACCTGAAATTGAAAGATCTTCGGGACCAGATAGGCTATGTTTTGCAGGACACCGTGCTTTTTCGCGGTACAGTTGGAGACAATATTGCCTTTGGGCGACCCGGTGCTACAGACGATGAGATTATTGCGGCGGCGAAACTGGCCAACGCCGATGAGTTCATTTCAAGAATGCCCGGAGGCTACAGGACCATGGTGGGCGAGCGCGGTGTGACGCTTTCAGGTGGGCAGCGGCAGCGAATCGGGATTGCTCGCGTCATGATTCGCAATAGTCCGATTCTTTTGCTCGATGAACCAACGGCAGCGCTCGACACTGAATCGGAACATCTCGTCATTGATGCACTTGAGCGGCTTATGAAAGGCAGGACAGTGATTACGATTGCCCATAGGCTGAGCACGATTCGGGATGCGGACAAAATTATCGTCATCAGCGGTGGAACTGTGGCGGAGAGCGGCACACATGAAGAATTGTTGGCCGCAGGTGGAATTTATTCCGGACTCTATCATGCACAATTCAAAGACGAAGCTCCGAGTGTTGCAGGACGGGAAGCTTTAATACAGCCTGTAGTGCATACTGGGCTGAACTCTATATCTGTGGAGGAGAGAGAATAGTGTCTCGCTCTCTGGTTGTATTACCTGATGACTCAGTCCGTCCGCTTGTCGACGCGATTCATCAGGCTTCAAAATCGCTTCGGATCAAGATGTTCGTTTTTTCCGATCCGGTCCTCTTGCAAGCCGTGATCGCTGCGCACAATCGCGGCGTCAAAGTCCGCATCATGCTCAACCCGTCAAGGCGCAGCGGCGAGAAGGAGAATGATGACTCTCATCGTCTCCTGACCGATGCTGGTGTCAGTGTGCTCGACAGCAATCCCGCTTTCGACGTTACCCATGAAAAGTCCATGGTGATTGATGATGAACTGGCGTATATCCAGTCACTCAACTGGCAGACTAAGAACTTCACCAGAACGCGTGATTACGCGGTCTCGACCCGTCATAAGCATGAGGTCGATGAAGTAATCGAGTGCTTTGACGCAGACTGGAATCGTCAGGAGTTTAAGCCCGGCGACCAGTCGCACCTTATCTGGTGCACGGGAAATGGGCGGCAGAGGATTGCGAAATTCATCGATGAGGCCAAACATTCGCTCTGGGTGCAGAACGAGCGGTATCAGGATCCGGTCATTATTGAGCGTCTGGTGCGCGCGAGCCGGCGTGGAGTAAAGGTCAAAGTCATGATGCGGCCTCCCCACACGCTGAAAAAAGAAAAACTGATTGAGGGCATCGGCGGTGTTCGCATCCTCGATGACGTTGGCATAAAGGTTCACAAGCTGAAGGGCTTGAAGCTCCACGCAAAGCTTCTCTTTGCCGATGATGTCCGCGTTATCATCGGCTCAATCAATCTGGCGCCCGGCAGCTTCGATAGCCGCCGCGAACTGGCAATCGAGTTACGTGACGAAGACATCGCGAGCCGTATTCATGAAATCGTGCATCGAGATTGGGAAAACTCAAGACCGATTGATTTGAGCGACGAGGGCTTATTGGCAGATCTTGAAGACGTAGACGAAAACATCGAGGCCGATCTGGCGCTGGAGAATCACAAGAAGAAGAAATCAGGCGCATAGATATCCTCTCGTTCAACGAAACAAGGCTAATTTCGCACTTCGTCCAGAAAAATCAACTCCGACGAGTGAGGGACAGGCAGAGAGACTTTCACTCCTTGGCCCAACAGTTCGGCACCAGAAAGAGTGCCGTCCGGAGAAGTATGGTCCTGAAAGGTGAGGTGATATGTCCGGTCTGGATTCAGCCCTTGCAATATGAATGTGTGCCGCGTTTCGTTTGCTGATGAGCCGTGAAAGACAAACAGAACACCCTTCCCATGAGTCGAGTCGAAGTACTCCATTCCATCCCAATGGACACCGTCCGGTCTCGGCGAAACGTGATACAGATCGGCCTCGCGGATCAATGGCCTTAATTTGGACTTATAGAGGGCGATTGCTTCGCGTGCGGCTGAATGCTCGTCCTTATTCCATGCAGTTGTATCGAGCATTAGGGTGAACCAACCCATCATGCCGCTGCGCAGAACGTAACGGAAATTGTCGAGATTTGCCGTTGGCCATTTCTCGACATAGGCTTCAAGCATCGCTGGCGGCAGCACATAGCTCGCATCGTAGAATGCGCGGCGGTTCGACAACGGATCGTATGCGTCAGATATAGAGAAGTAATCTCCATGGGCGGCGCTTCCAAAGTCCACCATCCTGCCGCCGTCGTTGCATATTTCAAGCAGAAGGTTGGGATATTGCTTGCGAAGCTGCGACTGCACGTCGTAATACGCCAGCGTGGCGTGATAGCTGACGTCTGTTGCATTTGAGCTGTCGGCCCAGAGGAAGCCTGAATCTTCGTAGACCTTTAGATGAGTCGGATCGGGCGGCGCATGCGGGTGATCACTTCGACTGCAGCCTTGCGCTACGACGTATCCATCGTGTTCGAGCATATCGACGTGGTAGTCCGCGACGACACGCTTGACCTCTGTCGCCGCCCAATCGTGCGCGGCCGGCAGACCAAGATCGATCGTGATTCCCTTGAATTCATCACCCTGCTTCCAGTGTGAAGGCGGATCGGCAATCAGCCAATTACGCACTTTGGGATCATTGACATATAGCGAGCCTGGGTTCGCGTCTAGTGAGGCTTGAGCCCAATCCATCCACAGACCAAACTTCAGTCCCAGCTTGTGCGCATAGTCTGCAACAGATGCGAGTCCATTAGGAAACTTCTTAGGATCGGGAACCCAGTCGCCCACTCCACGAAACCAGCCCGCGTCGAGATGAAACATCTCAAAGCCCAGTTCTGCGGAATCGCGGATCATTGTGCGGGCCTGCGATTCGTCAATCTGCATTCCGCTGCCCCAGCTATTGTTGACAACCATGGGATATGTGGGCGACTGAATTGTCTCCCGATGATTCAGACCCTCACGCACCCATCGTCGCAGACTGTTGCCTGCTGCATCGGCACCACCCTGAAATCCGCCAACGAAAACCGTAGGTGTTTCGAATCTTTCGCCGGGCTCGATGCGCGTGCGGAAAGGCCCGGGTTCCGGATTCAAACCGGCAGTTCCTGTGATGAGGTCGCCTTTCCGCTCGACAGCGATTCGGGTTCGCCCGCTGAACTCGATTCCTATATACCACCCACAGCCTTTTCCGTCAGAGCCAGAGCGCTCGACCAAAGTGTAGGGAATCATCTCCCGCTGTTGGCCTTCCGCTGGATGCGCGTACGTGCTCGACTCGCCTGTCCATTTGTAACCGTCTCCGACTGTATTCCAGTGGACTCCTTCCGCCGAAGGGCCGCCTGCTCCCTTTTCAATCCAGAGATGTTCCAACTGCACTTCCGCCGGCATTTGCCACGCAAATCGCAGACTGTCCTGCATGGGAAGCCAGATTTCCTCTGAGCTCAGGTTTTGAATCTGGATCGAGTGTTCGATGGGACCGTAGGATGCGGTTGCGCGCCACTCCCAGATGAGAAGCAGGTGCGGCTTTGATGCTTCGTAGACGAAACGAACACTTGCCGGAGTAACCTGAGTCAGCGCCTCATTGATCTTCCAGGAGATCTCCTCAACGTGCGATCCCACCTCAACGTGGCGGGGAAATTCTTCTGCTGGCTCTCCGGTCCAGGCCGGGCATCCGGATCGCGCCAAACTGGTAATGACGGGTGAGGCAGAACCAGTGTCAAGAGTGATGGAAGTGTCGCCGTTCGAAATGTGAATCGCCGGAGAGGCGAAGGCTATTGCCGCGCGCAGGGTGTAGCCAGCCCACAGTATCGCCAGCTTCCATTTCATACACCTATTATGCAGAAGGGCAGTTGCGGAATAGGCCGCTGAGGGATAGATTCCATCAGGGAGGCATCATGATTTCCCGACGTTCATTCCTGAGGAATGCTTCGCTCTCGCTGGCAGCAGCCTATGCGCGCCCGAGCCTGGGGGCCGATGGAACGCCCTCTCCGCTGAAAGAGTTTGGTTACGGTGACGTTCAGCTGGCGCCGGGTGCTGCGCTCACACAGTTTGAGCACACTCAGGCCGTGCTTTTGCAGATGAACGTGGACAGTATGCTTAAGCCGTGGCGCCTTCGTGCCGGGCTTCCCGCCCCGGGTCCGGATATGGGCGGTTGGTATGACGAGGTGCCGCTGAACAAGACTCCTTCCGGTGGTCAGGGTTTTGCTCCGGCTCACTCTTTTGGCCAGTGGGTCTCAGCAATGGCGCGCGGCTATGCTGTTTCAGGAGATGCGGCGACGCGGGCAAAGGTTCAGCAGATCCTCGAACTCTATGGGCCGGCGATCTCGGGTCGCTTTTACACTAATTTCCGTTTTCCTGCGTACAACTATGACAAGACAGTGTGCGGATTGATCGACGCGCACACATTTTGCGGCCTGGACCGTGACTTTGCAATGCTCAACCATGTCAGTGATGTCGCCGTTCCGCATCTCCCACCGCACGCCCTTGATCGTGACCAGCCGCAGCGCCAGTGGCGCCAGTCAATCGGCGAGAATACTACCGACGACTACACCTGGGACGAGTCGTACACAATGCCCGAGAATCTATTTCTGGCATGGCAGCGCGGCGCCGGCGATCGCTATCGTGGGCTGGCAGAGCGATTCCTTCTGGACGAGACCTATTTCGATCCCCTGGCCGCTGGGAAGAACGTTCTCGCAGGCCATCATGCGTATAGCTATTGCAATGCCCTCAGCTCTGCCATGCAGGCATATCTATCCACGGGCAGTGAGAAGCATCTGGCCGCGGGGCGCAACGCTTTTGCCATGATCGATTCAACGCAGAGCTTTGCGACGGGGGGATGGGGCCCTGACGAGTCGTTCCGTGCGCCGGAGAGCGACGATATGTTTCACAGCTTAAGCGACTCGCACAGAGGCTTTGAGACGCCTTGCGGAAGCTATGCCCATTTCAAGCTCACGCGCTATCTGCTGCGGGTAACGCGCGACGGCCGTTATGGAGACAGCATGGAGCGCGTGCTTTATAACACCGTGCTGGGCGCAAAACCTCTCGAAAACGATGGGCATGCTTTCTACTATTCGGATTACAACTATCAGGGAGCAAAGTCCTATTTTCCTGATCGCTGGCCGTGCTGTTCAGGAACGTTGCCGCAGGTTGCAGCCGACTATCACATCCTGATTTATTTTCGCGATCCGAACGGCATTTATCTGAATCTCTATCTGCCCTCAACACTGAAGTGGACAGCAGAAAATGGCGCGCAGTTCACTCTGACGCAGAGTGGCGATTATCCGCGAGAGGGAAATATCCGCCTCGATCTTCGCGCAAACCGAAGCGCGAACTTCAACTTGCGATTGAGGATTCCGGCCTGGGCCCAACAGCAGGAGGGAGGCGCGGCGACAATTCGGGTAAATGGTTCTCCTGTCCCGATAAGTACGAACGCCGGTTTTGTTGCCATTGAACGCACCTGGAAAGACGGAGATCGTCTTGAGCTGTCGTTGCCTATGCCCCTGCGACTGCAGCCCATTGACAGCCGCCATCCGGGGACCGTTGCCCTCATGCGTGGACCGATTGTTCTCTTCGCGCTGGCTGAAAATCCGTCTCTAAAGCACGAACAACTGCTGGCCGTGCAAAGAGCCGACCAGGACACTTGGACAAGCGGGGCAGTGCGATTCAGGCCTTTCACCGCCGTAGAAGGAGAACAGTATTCTACTTATGTCACGTTGATATAAAATCGCGCTCACGTATGCGAGTTGGAATACGCTCTCTTCTCCGGTTCAAGGCAATTGCGTTCGCGTATTTCCTCGGGACGGTTTCTCTCTACGCGCAGAGTACCTCCTGTCCCGCAGTTGCTCCGCATGTCGCGACCCCGGCAGAAGAGGCCTACGCGCACGGCAAATACGACGACGCCGAATCTCTGTATGTGCAGGCTTTGGCTCAGCACCCTCACGATCAGGCTTTATCCTCTGCGCTGGTGCGCACTCTGTTGCATCTGGGCAAGGTGGGTGACGCCGCAGTGCAGGCAAACAAGGCACTCGCTGATGAGCCGCGCTCGGCTGCGGGGCTTACTGCCATGGCTGAAGTACAGTACCGCAGAGGGCAACCATGGCTGGCAATGGAGACGCTCGATACGGCCAGCAAGATAGATCCCTGCTATCCGCGGGCGCATTGGCTTCGCAGCCGAATTCTCCGAATCGATTCCATGTATGCCTCGGAACGCAAGGAGCTGCAGACGGCATACAACCTGGACCCGGCAGATCCCGATATAAAGCGATCGTGGCTCGAGGTAGATTCTCCGGCAAACGACATTGAGAACATCGAGAAAGAACTCGCGACGATGAAAAATGTCGATGCCGATCTGCGGGAAAAGGCAATGGCATCTGCGCAATCGATGATGGGGCAGCTTACAGAAAATTCGCAAACCTGTAAAAGCACCCCGATCACCAGCACTCTTACGCTGCCGCTGATTCCTATCCTTCAAGATCCCAAGCACATCGGTGCATACAAGCTGGAAGTCCAATTCCCACAAGGTAAGATCAAACTCCAGGTCGACACCGCAGCTTCTGGTTTCTACGTCAGCCGTGCCCTGGCGGATGCGAATGGCTTTCAGCACGCTGCCGGCGATCCGCCAGATACCGCGCGGGCGGATAGCGTGCATGTCGGGCCACTGGAATTTCGCAACTGCATGGTTGGCGTCAGCGATGCGCCGTTTCCGGATAAAGGAGACGGTTTTGTTGGCGCTGATGTATTTGCGCCATATCTGATCACCCTGAATTATCCGGCGGCGAAGCTGGAACTTGCGCCGCTGCCCGTGCTGGCGAACCAGCAGGGGAGCGTTTTGCCGGGGGACCGCTACGTGGCTTCCGATATGCAGGGATATTCACCTGCCTACCACCGCCTGCAGTATCTTCTTGTGCCTGTAACTCTCAATAGAAAGGAACGCAGGCTCTTTATGTTGGATTCAGGGATGCGGTTGAGCACAATGACCCCTGAAGTAGCACATCTAATCTCGTCTACAAAGGTTAACTTTACAAATCCCGTGCAGACCGTGTCCGGTGGAACTGTGCAGCTTTACCGGGATAATTTCGATTTCCAATTTGCCAGTCTTTCACTGGACAATCAGGGGCATATTCTGGATTTCGATCCGTCTGCAATCGACCAAAATGCCGGATTCCAGGTGGCTGGGATGATCGGATTCGATATGCTGCATTCACTTACGATTCATCTGAATTACCGTGACGGATTAGTCAAGTTTGACCAATCGGGATCGAGTGTTCTTATTAGTCGATGGGCGTCGGCCGCTGTTTCCGGCTCGCCCACCGGCAACGCCGGGCAACACGCAGATTGCAACCCATTTTTGAATCAGGCTGACGCTCTGCCTGCCAGGGAGACGATCGATGCGCAAATAGTGGGCTGGCTGGACTCTGCGCACGCGAAGCCGGGGCAACCGGTCACTCTGAAAGTTGTTCATGAGGTGAAGAGTGAGGATTGCTGGCTGCCGGTAGGCGCAATGCTTTATGGAGATGTGGTGGCTTCGTCCGGCGGCAAGAACGGCGGTGAGCTGGCCCTCGCCTTTGACCATGGCGACTGTTTTCGCCAGGCGAAGAAAGACCTTCCTCTTCGGCTCATCGGCGTTGTAGGACCGCCCGGGGAGCGCAAGTCAACGCATGATTCAATGCCTACCGAGGTTGCTGGCGGAGGCCGGGATATTTCTGTGACCGCCGCCAATATGGGGTTGCAGGAGGACGAGAACCTGAATCCAGGCGGACCTCCAAACACCGTGCATCCTGGAATCGTCGTAGGGCTTAAAGGAATAAAGATGGTTCCGGAGGCGGGACCACAGTGCAGTGCGCTGATGACCAGCGCAGAGCATAGCGTTCGCCTGGATACTGGAAGCGAACTCATCTTTACCCTGGAGAAAACCACTCAGTAGATCGATCGCCATCTTCGCTGCTGTTTTTCTCCTGGTGCGTCCTGTGCCAGAATGAATTACAGGCAGCCATGTCCAATTCAAATCTTCCGGAATCCAACTCCACTCCTGATATCCCTGTCGAAAACAACGAGTCGTTCGGCGAACTCCTCTCTCAAT
>DATGAD010000043.1:0-8385 GCA_035313725.1 Alloacidobacterium sp.
CATTTCCTGGCGCCGCTGCGGGCGATTATCGCGGAAGAAGAGTTGGCGGATTTCTATCCCAACGTGGTGAAACTGGCAACGGTCGATGGGGAGCTCCTGGGGATTCCGAGAAATATCGATGTGCGTCTGTTGCACTATCGCACGGACCTGATGGATGGACCACCGCCCACGTGGGATGCGCTGTTTGAAGTGGCGCAGAAGCTGACAAGAGGGAATGAGTTTTATGGCTTCGCTTTTCCGGGGTGTGAGTCCGGGCTATTTGGAACATTCTTTGAACTGGCCGAAGCTGCGGGCGCTCATTTGTTTCCGGAGAACAGGATTCCGGACATTGTGAATGACGGTGGCCGGTGGGCTCTTGGGGAGTTGCGCGGGATGTATGCGTTCGGCATTGTTCCGTCACAGATCATTGACTGGCATTACGACGAAGTGCACCGCTCTTTTCGCGATGGACATGTTGCGATGATTGGCGATTGGCCTGCGTATTACGGGGCGCATCTCGATCCGGCGCAATCACGGGTGTATGATCGCTTCTCTGTCGCGGTCTATCCGATTGGTCCCTCGGGCGCTTCGAAGACGTACGGGGGATCTCACACATTCGCGCTCACCCATCGCGGAGCCTCGAATCCCGATGCCGTCGATTTACTGCGCTTTCTGACTTCGCCGGAAAGGCAGCTGGGAGAAGCTTCACGCGGCAGCGTGCCGGTTCGACGTTCTGTGATGCAGCGGGTTCTCGAAACAGCATCGGAGAAAGAGCTCGATCGCTTGCGCACGCTCGAATCTGTCATTCATGAGTCGGTGCTGATTCCACCCAAGATGAGGTGCTATCCGGAGATAGAGGCTGTACTTTGGCGTACCGTACAGAATGCAATAGTCGGCGCGATGGGTGAAGATGAAGCGCTCAATTCCATCGTCAGCCAGATTACGAATATTATTGAGGGCCGCCAGTGAGCGTTGTCATTTCATGGGCGGCATGAAAGAACATTTTGCTTATGTTGATTAAAGCTGTCAGTACGCGCGATGCGCGGTTTCAACTCGAACCTGGCGCCGGCTCAGATGCCGTTCACTCGTCTCCGGAGTATTCGTTTGCTGTTACCTATCTGACACTCGATACAGGATTGCGCGGTACCGGACTTGTACTGACGATGGGGCAGGGGAATGATCTTGTCTGCCGCGCGATAGAGATGCTGGCGGCGCCGTTGATCGGGAGCGATATCGAAGAACTGATGTCCTCCTTCGGGGAGAGATTTCGCACGCTGGCAGACGATCCGCATCTGCGATGGCTTGGTCCGCACAAAGGAGTCGTGCATCTCGCGCTGGCTTCGATTACGAATGCCTGTTTCGATCTCTGGGCGAAAGTCAGGAAGCAGCCGCTTTGGAGTTTATTGCTGAGTTTGCCGCCAAAAGATGTTGTGAATCTGTTGGATCTGAGCTATCTGGAAGATGTTCTGGATAAAAAGACGGCTCTGCAGATGCTTATCGATGAGCAGCCGAGCCGCCAAATGCGGACGGGAATTCTTGAACGGGGTTATCCCGGCTATGACACCAGCGTCGGCTGGTATCACTATGACGACGATCAGATTCGCGACAATGTGCAGCGTAGTCTCGACCAGGGATTCAACGCCTTTAAATTGAAGGTTGGTGGTCATCTTCAACGTGATCTGGAACGGGCGCAGGGTCTAAGACGCATTACCGGTCCGGGAGCCACAATCATGCTCGATGCGAATCAGCAGTGGTCGCTGCCAGACGCTGTCGTTGCCTGCAAAGAGCTTGCCAGCATGGACCCCTATTGGATCGAAGAGCCGACGCATCCAGATGACATCTTTGCGCACAAGCAGTTGGCTCAGGAGATTGCGCCGCTTTCGCTCGCGCTTGGCGAGCATGTTCCGAACAGAGTTGTTTTCAAGAATTATCTTGAGGCCAGGTGCGTCAGCTTCCTGCAGCCCGATTGCACTCGCCTGGGCGGAGTCAGTGAGTTTCTGACGGTCAGCCTGTTGGCGCGAAAGTATGGAGTGCCTGTGGTTCCTCACGTCGGCGACATGGGACAGATCCATCAACATCTGGTTCTCTTCAATCACATTGCCATTGGGCATCCGGAAGTGTTTCTCGAACACATACCGCATTTGAACAGCCACTTTGTGAATCCAGCCGAAGTGACCGGCGGACGTTATCGCACACCACAGGAGCCAGGAAGCAGCTCAGATCTTTATGAATAGCAATTTCACCGGCATTGTTCTTGCACTTGCAGGTGGCGTGCTGGTTGGGAATTGCATGCTGCCTCTGAAAAAGATTCGCGTCTGGCCGTGGGAATGCACATGGTTAGTATTCAGTTTTACCTCGCTTCTTTTCGTGCCGTGCCTGATCGCGTCTCTGACGGTTCCGGAGTGGCCGCGGCTTTACGCATCACTGTCGTTTTCCGAATTGACTCCATCTTTGCTGCTTGGCTTCGGCTGGGGAATTGCGCAGGTCCTCTTCGGCATCTCTGTTGTGCGCCTCGGCATGGCGCTTGCCTTTACGATCATCGTCGGACTCGGTACGGTCTTCGGAACCCTGGTTCCGCTGGTTGTTCTGCATAAGAGCGAACTCGGCAGCGGCAATTCTCTGATCCTGATTGCCGGATGCGGCTTGATGATTTTCGGGGTAGCCCTTTCCGGCTATGCGGGAAACCTGCGAGAAGTGCCTCAAGGTGAGACAGGGCAAGGCTACATATCCGGATTAGGCATCGCCGTTTTATCCGGCGTGTTGTCTTCCATGCTCAACCTCTCGCTTGCCTTTGGAAGCCCTATCGCACATATGGCTGCGCGTCGCGGGGCTGAGAGTTCGACAGCAGTCTTTGCCGTGTGGCCGGTGGCGCTCGCCGGCGGTCTCGTTCCCAACCTCGCCTACACCACTTATCTTTTGAATAAGAACCGCAGTTGGGGAAAACTGCCGCGTTCCATACCGGACGCATTTTTTAGTTTGCTGATGGGGCTGCTCTGGATCGGCGCTGTCGCGATTTACGGGCTGTCCACCCGTTACCTTGGGCGGTTGGGAGATTCAGCGGGCTGGGCAATTTACCAGATCACGATGGTTCTTACGGCGAATGTGGCTGGCATTGTGGTGGGTGAATGGAAATCAGCGAGCCGCCGCTCTCTTCTGGTGCTGGCTTCAGGCGTGTTCATCCTCATCCTTGCCACAATTACCACGGCTGTTTCTACACGATGAAGCTCATGCTAGTCTCTGGTCTACGGGATTAGTTACACGATGGATCTTGCGACCGTTCAGAACGATGCTTCACTGCTGATTAAACAAAGCCTTGCGGCAAAACTGCGAGAAGAGATCATTGCCGGGGATCTGGCACCAGGCCAGCGCATTATTGAAGGCCACTGGGCGCGGAAATTCGGTGTGGCGCAAACCTCCGTGCGCGAAGCGATCAACCTTCTCATCAGCGAAGGCTTTGCTACTAAAGCATCCGGCCGCAGCGCCCGAGTTACGTCGTATACAGGAGCCGATATCGCGCAAATTTATGAACTGCGAGGCGCTCTTGAAGGACTGGCTGCACGATTGACCACGCAACTGCAGCCGGATCTTGAGCCGCTGGAAACAACTCTAAAAGAGCTGCGCAAAGCGACGAAGGGTGGAGATATCCGCGGACTCATCGAGGCTGACCTGCACTTTCATCTGTGCCTGTGCGAGCTTTCCGGAAATCGTTTTTTATATGCGCAGATACGCACACTGCTTATACCGCTTTTTGCTTTTGTTGCGATGCGGGTCGTGCAGAGCCATCAGACTGCGCAGGCATGGGAGTCGGACCTGGACCGTCATAAGCGCATCATCGAATTGATACGCGAAGGAGACCCTTTCGCGGCGGAGTTCGCAGTTCGCGGGGCGATGCAGCAGTTTGCGATGAGAGCCTATGCCATCTGGCAAAAGAAAGAGGCGTGAGCGGAATTCACGCTACTGCGTTTTCTGCAGTGACTCCAATACATTGAGCGCCTGGACGATGTCGTCATCTTTGGGAGTGAGCTTCTGCGCTTCCAGCAACTGTGTTCTGCCGTTGCCGTAATCGCCGGCGCGGCAATAGATCAGGCCGAGATCTTTGTGCAGGGTGGGTAATGCGCTGCACTCTCCGCAGACACTCAATGCCTCTTTCAGCTGCGAGATGGCCTGCGGCCAGTCATGCGCATCGGCGGATGCCAGAGCAAAGTTTCCCAGTGTGGAGGCGCGATCTGTGATGTGTTCCTGTGCCTGCAGATTCTCGAATCGTGCTTGAAGGGTCTTAGCTTCTTCGGGGTTTGATTTCTTCAGAAGGCGAGCGAGGTTATAAAGAGCCTCGCTGTATTGAGGACGAAGCTCGATTGCGCGCTTCCACTGCTTGATTGCGCCCGCTGTATCGCCTTTGCGTTGCAGTTCCTGCCCGAGCATGAAGAAAGCCTCTGCATAGTCGGGCTTTGCTGCGACTGCTTTCTGAAATTGCGCGATAGCTTCGTCCGTTTGATCGGCTTGCCTTGAAATCAGGCCGAGAAGATACCAGGATTCAGCCTGGTTTGGATCGAGGTGTACCGCGGCTTCGAGTTCCGGCTTTGCATCGTTATTGCGCTGCAAATCGAGGAGCGCTCTGCCTTTGTTGTAGTGCGCCGCGGCGTTGTTCGGGTCGAGACGCGCTGCCTCAGTGAATTCCACAAGCGCACCTTTCAAGTCGAAGCGGTCCGCAAGGGCAATTCCAAGATTGAGATGTGCTCCGGCTGAGTTGGGATCGAGTTCAACCACTTTGCGAAATACCGGTAAGGCATCGGCACCGCGGTTCAGGCGAACAAGAACCATGCCGTAGACGCTGAGGGCTCCGGCGTTTTTCGGCTCAAGCTGCACTGCTTTGCTCAGCGCGGTTTCAGCTTCGCTTAAATGTCCTTCGCTTGCCAGAATGAGTCCGAGATTGGCAAAGGCCTGTCCGTATTGAGGATTGTTTTCCGTCGCCAGCCGGAACATTTTCTCCGCATCGTTGTCTTTGC
The DNA here is from genome assembly GCA_035313725.1 of Alloacidobacterium sp. Lineage (GTDB taxonomy): Bacteria > Acidobacteriota > Terriglobia > Terriglobales > Acidobacteriaceae > Alloacidobacterium. The sequence continues at coordinate 4,986 of DATGAD010000043.1, forward strand.
CGACCTGGCCGTAAAGTACGCCTAAGTTGTTTTGTGCCTCTGCGTATTGCGGGTCGAGTGAGATCGCCGTCTTGAACTGGCTCTCCGCATCCTGAGCATGACCTGCCTGGAGGTCGAGAAAGCCAAGCTGATTGTGCACGGGCGCGAGTGTCGCATCGAGCGACTGCGCTTTTTCGAGAGCCTCTCGCTCGGCGGGGAAGTCAGCCAGACGATCCAAAGCGAGCGCAAGATCATAGTAGGTGCGGGCGTTCTTCGGATCGTTGACGAGCGCGGCGCGGTACAAGGCGACGGCTTTCTGCGGGTCACCCGATTGCAAATCCTGATTCGCCTGGCTGGCGCTGACGGCGGCAACATCCTGCTTTACGTCGGCCGCTTTTTTTTGCTGGAGGATCTTCAACTCCTCGTGGGCCTGGTCCTGCTGCCCCAACGCGCGAAGCACCGATGCCAATTGGAAGCGCGCTTCGCTCGAATCAGGATTCAACTGCAGCGCTTTCTCCAACTCTGGACGCGCTTCATCAGGTTTTCCAAGGCGAGCAAGGACGAATCCGAGATTGTAGTGAGCTTCCGCATGATTCGGATTCAGGGCCACCGCCTGGCGGAAGGCCTTCTCGGCTTCCTCGTAGTTTCCTAACCCGCGTTCTACGATGCCGGTGAAATACAGCGCTTCAAAATCGTCCGGATGCTTCTGGAGATATTCGTGGATGAGCGGTTCGGCGCGGTCGTACTGCAAAAGTGCCGTCAATGTCTTCACGTAAGAGAGACGAACCGTATCGTCTGTGGGGTCAAGACGAAGTGCGGTGTCGAATTCCCGTGCGGCTTCGCTGAATCGTTTCTGTTGGGTATAGACGATGCCGAGATTCGCATGAGCCTGGGCGTAGTCGGGATGTTCTTTGACGATGGCGGAGAGGATTTGCAGAGCTTCGTCGATATTGCGGTTTTTCGAATACGCAATCGCCAGGTTCAATTGCAATACCTCATCCGGAGGCGCATTCTTCAACTCCGCGATTGCTGCTGTGTATCGCTTTTCGGCGATTAGCGCTTTAGTTAGTCCATCGAGTGCCTGGACCGATTGCGGGTCTTGCTTGAGAACGGCTCGGAAGGCAGCCATGGCTGCGTCCTGCTGGCCTAATTCGCTGAGCGTTACTCCGAGAGGAAGCAGGATCTTCGCCGAATTCGGCTGGAGGCTGGATGCGGTTTGCAATTCATGGGCAGCACGTTTTAGATCATGGCTGGTGAGAAGCGCGATGCCGAGGTCGTAGTGGCCTTCCCATGAGTTGGGCGCGAGACGGACAGCGGATTCAAACGCGCCGATTGCGCAGGAAAGTTGATGATGGCCCGCGAAGTAGGCTCCCAGAGCATCGTAAGCAGCTGCGGAGGGATGTGTCGCGATCGCCTGTTCGAGATCGGATGGTCCTTTGCAGGCAGAATTCTGCTGCGCTGCCATCAAGAGCGGAAACAGGCCGTAGACCGTCAACGTCGATCGCAGAAAAAATGTCGCTCTTTTTATCAAAATTCTTTGCACTACAGATTCAACCTAAGATGTCCTGCGACCTGAGCAATCGTCTTCACTATATAGCTCTCAAACTTCCGCGAGCAAAGATGAGGGCAAACGTCGCGGGGTCGTCTGCTATCTCTCCGTTGTTGATGTCCCTTTTGCACGAGCCAGCATCTCGCGCATGAAAGAGTCTTGCGGAAACGTCTGGAGATAATGTTCCAGCGCTGTTTGTGCGCGAGCATACTGCTTCAGCTGGATCAGTCGTACCACCAGGGTCTTCTGCATGACCGGATCGAATGGATCCATCTCGACTGCCTTTTCCAAAGGCGGAAGCGACTCCTCTGGTTGATTCAGTTTTGACAGCGCTTCAGAAAGATCGGCGTAAGTCGTTGCCTGAGGTTCAAGCTGTAAAGCGTGCCGGAGGTGATCCGCGGCAACCTGGAAATTGCCTCTCTTCAACTCTCTTCGTCCAAGCGCGGCTTGCACCAGCGCGTTCTCTGGCTGTGACTGCCCAAGTTGATCGAGCACATTGAGATAGGGCGTCACGTACTCCGGATGGTCAGTAGCCAGCTCGCCGTATGCTTCGAGAAGTGTCAGCGGTGGCGGCGGAACGTCTTCTTTTCCTGGCGCGGGATTGAGATGAATCAAGTCCTTCAATGAAGGAAGAGTCTGCTGAAAAGTTATGTCGGGAAACGGTTCGTCGGGCCGGGCGAGTATACGGTGATTGGTGGCGCTGGAGTGGGAGATAACCGCGATGTCGCGTTTTGGCATGTGGCAGTCTATGCAGTTATCGCCCGGCTTGCTTTGCTCACGGACGCTTAGAGGCAGCTTGCAGCTCTGAACGGTGTGGCAGGCGAGGCATTTGCCATTGAAGTAGGCAGGCGCTTCTTCACGTGAGGGTTCCACATGCGGGTCGTGGCAGGTGATGCAGCTCAAGCGGCCCCGGCTCTCGCGGTAGCACTTGCTTAAGGTCATTGAGTAGTAGTGCTCGACGTGATCCACATTTGGCGGGGCGCTTCGCGTCGGCGGAACCATGAGGATGGACAGCGTGTTGTCCAGGGGTTCGCCCGGACGGAAATCCTGATAGGTCTTGGCCGGCTTCAGCACACGCACATCTCCGGTCTGGTGACATGCCATGCAGATGTTGTCTGCCAGATATGGAGTCAACCGGGCCGGGTTTACGATGTGCAGCGATTCGCCGCTTGTTGCATGCGGGCTTTTCATCGCCGCGATGTGCGCAGATCCCGGACCGTGGCAGTTCTCGCATCCAATGGCAAGCTCGGGAAATGGGTCGCTTTCAAATCGCCCATTGGTATTGGCGATGGGCCTGGGTCGTCCGCTGTGGCAGAAGATGCAGCCTGCCTGGATGGGGCGATTGAAGCCAAGATCGATCTGTTCATAGCCGGGAGAGGGACCCCAAATCTTTGGCTTCGAGTAGAAGGATTGCGGCGCTTGAAAGAGATAATCGTCGCGGCGTACAACCGCTCCGAATCCGTTCATTCCAGCTCCGATGAGCCACTCAATTTGGTGGACGTCACGGAAGATCGCGGCGCCATCCGCTGCTGTCTGGTATTCGCTTTGATAAAACTTCCCATCCCGGGCAAAGGTGTCGAAGTGGCGATCGAGCTGCTCACTGAAAGAGTGTGCCGGTATGGAAAGACTTTGCAGAAAAGCCGGCGTCAGAGTGGACGGCGTGATATGAGACATCGATCGTCCCATACTGCTTTGCATGTAGTGCCTGTAAATTTCACTGTGGCAGTTTGAGCAGCTCGGCGAACCGACATACTCATTGTCTACTCCGCCGCTTTGAATCGAATGTGTTTGCGCTGCCACCTGCCATGCGCCTGCTGTCAGCGGCAGCCAGAAACAGGCGACTAACATCCTCTTCGCAGCGACGACACGAGA
>DATGAD010000044.1:0-3952 GCA_035313725.1 Alloacidobacterium sp.
GACTCGAAAGTCTCTCCGCTCAAGCGACTCAGAGAACACTTCGAGTGTATTGCGGGTGCTTATCGGAGCGCGAAGTTCGAAAAGGGTTGCATGTTTGGAAATCTGACTGCAGAGATGGCGGCAACTTCAGTGATTCGCAAGACGCTTCTAACTCACACTCGTCGATGGTCCGAGGACATCGCTACCCTTCTTGAGGAGGCAATACGCTGGAAGGAACTTCCCAAGGCAACCGACGCCAGACAGCAGGCGAAATATCTCCTCGACTTCTTCCAGGGAGCAACCTTGCGTTCCAAGCTTGAACGCAGTGGTGAACCAATCGACACATTCCTAAACGTGGTGTTCTCCAGCATACTCGTCAAGCGCTAGTCCCTTGCGGGCATCGCGTCGCCAGCGAGTTGGACTTGTGCGTACCGCGGCCGAGAATGCGCAGAAGGTTCTCTGTTTCATCCCGCTATATACCCATCGTCAGCTTCACAACAGCTACGTCCTTTGTGCGGGACTGGAAGGGTCAGATTTGCGAGGTTTATACTATGACCGGTCGTCTTGACATTTACGTCTCGCACGGGAATCCAATATGAAAAGCACCGATCAGCAAGGCATGTACGGACCGAAACTCCTCTCCCGTTTTCGAGTGGCGGCAGGCGGGTGTTTGACGCTGGATTGGCCCGAGGAGTCGACCTTTGCGATCACTCGGATAAGTTCCGACATTGGGCTCTCAGATTTCACGGAGACGGTTTCACCAGGCCCCGCCATGCTTATGGCGGTAGCCATCAAACCGGTTGCCGCGAGAGATTTTCAGCATCGCTTCAACGGCAAGGCTGTGAAGACACCGTCTCTCCAAGCCTTTGGAACCAGCGTTATAGACGCACGCGGAAACCCCATGTGTTTTGTCGGTTCGGGATTTGATTTCCTCCACTTTCACGTCCCACTCGCGGGACTGAACGACATCGCACAGGACCACAAACTGGCACCCGTCGACACTTATCGCTTCGTACTCGGCGAAATGGATATTGCCATGTCGCAGATCGCAAAAAACGTACTGCCCCATATCCGTGCGAATGGCTCTACCTCCCCGCTGGCCTTGGACCATCTGAGTCTGTTGCTTGGGGCACATCTGTTAGATCGTTACGCGGGGATCAAGAAACTATCCGCTGTCCCTGTTGGGGGTCTTGCACCGTGGCAGATGCGTCGAGCTCAAGAGATGCTTCGAGGGAACCTCCACGGCAATATTCGCGTGCAACAACTTGCAAGGGAATGTGAGCTTTCCGCGAGCCACTTTGCTCGCTCATTCAAGGTGAGTTTTGGAGTGTCTCCGATTCAATGGGTCATAGGGCAACGCGTCTCATTAGCGAAAGAGCTGCTAATTCAACGAAAGATCTCGCTCAGTGATGTTGCGATACTGTCGGGATTCGCGGATCAGTCGGCAATGACGCGAACATTTGTCAGCTGTGTTGGGGTAAGTCCGGGACGTTGGAGACGCGAACAGTTGGGGAACACCAGGCCTGTTTCGTCATCTGTTGCAAATGAAGCGGCGCCGGTCCAATTCTGATCCGATTATGAGGAACAGAGTCAGAAAGTAAAACGAGAGAGACGAAATCACTCCTTCCTGCGTGGCCGCATTGATTCGACGTTAGGCAGCCATACGAACGACATAGCAGACCAAGCCTAAAACAGCAGGATCATTCAAGAACAGATGCAGGCGAAGATCCTATGGTCTAAGCCGAGGGCCAGGAACAGCTCTGAAAGAGATCTGTTCGATTGAGCGCGACTGGTGGTTGCACTCACCAGAGTGGCTGACCCTTGAGCGGATCTAAGCGTGACTTGGACACGCAATCAACATAACAGGAGAAGAGTCATGTCGAACGTCAATCTAAACGAAACCGCGCCGACCCAATTCCAGGATATCGGCGGTGTGAGCCTCGCCTACCGGCATTTCGGCAAGCAAGGCGCCCCGCCGGTGTTGTGCTTTCAGCATTTCACAGGCACGATGAACAATTTCGATCCGATCCACACCAACCGCCTGGCGCAAGACCGCCCGGTGATCCTAGTCGATTATCGGGGTGTCGGTCGTTCGGGTGGCGAGATGCCGGACTCGATCCCCGCTACCGCGGCCGACATCATTGCCTTCGTCAAGGCGCTCGGCCTGAAGGAAATCGATCTGTTCGGTTTTTCGATCGGCGGCATGGTCGCGCAGCAGGTGGTGCTTGACGCGCCCGAATTGGTGCGACGCATCCTTCTCGCAGGCACCGGCCCGTCGGGCGGCGAAGGCATGCAGGAATTTTCGCGCGAGGTGATGGACATCGTCAATCGCCCGAACAGCACCGAGCAGGAACGCACGCTGGACCTGTTCTTTTCGAAGAGCCCGACGAGTTACGCGGCGGGCGAGGCTTGGCTCCAGCGGATCGCCGAGCGAAAGCTGGACCGCGAACCAGAGGCGAAGCCCCAGGTCGGCGAGGCCCAGCTCGTCGCTCTTGCTAAATGGGGTGCGATCCCCGCGAACTACCGCTATGGCGATTTGAAGAAGATCAAGCAGCGCACGCTCGTCGTCAACGGCAAGGACGACATCATGGTGCCGACCATCAATTCCTACATCCTTCAGCAGCATCTATCGGATGCCCGGTTGATCCTCTACCCGGATTCCGGGCACGGCTCGCACTTCCAGTTTCATAAAGAGTTCGCCGAAGAGGCCGCACGCTTCTTCGGCGCAGCTTGAATCCAAGGCGGAGACCGTCAGCGCGGCCGCCGCAAACCATTTAGCAGGAGTGTACGAGGGCATAATCCAGCACGTCAGCCCGGAACGAAAGCTGAGGAAATCGCATGACGGCAGAAGAGATATTGAGCATCCACACGGACATTTTCAATCGAGCACTGAAGGAGCAGAACTATGCTGCTCTTGAAGGGCTGTACGCGAGCGACTACATGCTGGTCCGACCCGATGGTTCCGTGCTGAACAAGCAGGAGGTGTTGCAAGACCTGCGGAGTGGTGGTTTGCGGTTTCATTCGATCGAACTTGGTCAGACTGAGGTGCGGATGTACGGGGCAACTGCTGTGTTGACGGCCGAAAGCCAAGCGGTCAGCTCACGGCATGAAATGGAGAGTCGTTCGCACTTTCGACTGATTGCGGTGTATGTGCAGCAAGGGCAGTCGATCAAGCTTGTCCACTTTCAGAGTACCTCCCTTCAGTAAGGCGCATTGAGCGAAACATCGGAAATTGCCGTTATCGGGAGATCCTGCAGGAGGGTCAGATCTTCAAGTTCTACCAGTTGCAAGCGCGGCAGGGGCATGCTCCTCAGATCCTCGTAGATTGGGCGACGAACTCAACATTCAGCACTGGCGATCCATTGTGAACGTATTGTCGGCCAACCGGAATAATCATTGCCCTGTAGTGCACGTAATACGATTTCGGAAAGCTCACGCCTAGCCAAAGCCCGCTTCGCTCGTAGGAGTGGTCCTTTCTTCGAGGGCAGGCGCACAACGATAGGTCAGGGTGAAAACGGACCAAGAATTCAAGCCGTCTTCGCTTCCTGCGCCGCCGCCGCCGCTTTGCCGACAGGCTTCTTCTTGACGCCGTTAGCCATGCCCAGCAATACAGCTTTCTCCACCCCGTTCTCGGTTAGGCCCTTCTTCATGGCTTTCCGGACCGCTTTTTCGACCTTCTTCGCTGCCTTCTTCTTTGCCTTATCGTTTGCCATTTTCCCACACAGTTATCGCCGTAGCCTGCCACTCTTCTTTATGGTTTTTTCGTAGTTATCTTCATGGCTTTCTTTGTCGGAACCTTCTTTGCGAGCTTCTTCGCTACGCGTTTCTTCGCAGCTTTCTTGGCGGATGACTTCTTAGCGTGAGCTTTCTTGGCCACAGCTTTTTTGACTACTACTTTCTTGGCGGCCTTCTTAGCAGGCGTTTTCTGGACTGCCTTCTTGGCTACAGCTTTCTTCGCAGGTGCTTTTTGGGC
>DATGAD010000045.1:0-2408 GCA_035313725.1 Alloacidobacterium sp.
ACGTGACCGCATCCCGCTCCATCACCGGCTCACGTCCTTCCTTCTGTTGTCGCTAACCGCGACCCGACACCTCTCCGCGCACATTCTACGGTTCTCACTCATCCAGCAATTTGGAGGCTCTTCCATGAGCAGCGTTCTACCTGAAGTCCTCGACGCCAACGCAAAGTACAGCGCCACTTTTGGCAATCTCGCCCAGCTCGCACTCCCCCCGGCACGCCACTTCGCCATCCTCACCTGCATGGACGCCCGCCTCGACCCGGCAAAATATGCCGGTCTGTCGGAAGGCGACGCGCACGTCATTCGCAACGCCGGCGGCCGTGCCAGCGACGACGCGATCCGCTCACTCGTGATCAGCTACAAGCTTCTTGGCACAAAAGAATTCTTCGTCATCCACCACACCGATTGCGGAATGTTGTTCTTCACCAATGAAGTCATGCGCGGACTTCTCGCCTCAAGCCTTGAAACAGCCGAACTGACCAGCGCGGGATTCCGCGATGTGGGCAAGAGTCCCGGCTCGCGCGCAGGCGAGTTCATCGAGTGGCTTACAATTCCCAATCAAGAACAGTCCGTGGTCGACGATGTCAAGCGCATCCGCAATCACCCGCTCGTGCCGTCCAGCATCCCTATCTACGGCTACGTATACGACGTAAAAAGCGGGCGCCTCATCGAAGTCCCCGAAGCCACTGCAGCAGGACGTGCCCGCTAACTCCGCATGAAAGGAACGAAGACAAGAATGAAAATCTCGAAGCGAGTTTCGGCTTTCCTGATGCTTGCAGTCGCGCTCGGCGCTGCAGCAGCGACAATCGACGCCCATTGGAAAGAAGGCCTGCAGCAGTGGCGCGACCAGCGCGCACAGAAGCTTTCCGCGCCCGATGGCTGGCTGTCGCTAGTAGGCCTTGAATGGCTGCAGCCCGGCAACAATAGTTTCGGCTCCGCGGCTGATAATCGCATCCACCTGAATGCGCAGGTCGCTGACCACCTCGGAACGCTGGAGGTGAAAGGCAACGAAGTCTATCTGACGACGCCTGCATCAGGTCTGTTGCTGAATGGCTCTCAGGCGCAGGCAGCGAAGATTGACACCGACGGCCCGAATCCGACTGTGCTGAAAGCGGGAACGCTCATGCTGCTGGTCATCCATCGCGGCGATCGCTACGCCCTGCGGGTCAAGGACTCTCAAGCGCCCACGCGCGTCAACTTCCATGGCCTGCACTGGTATGCTCCAGACCCGCAATACCGCATCGAGGCGAAGTGGATTCCGTTTTCGCCACAGCATGAGGAATCGATTCCGACCATCATCGGCACCACCCTGAAACTGCCCGTACCTGGCATCGCCGAGTTTGTACTCGATGGCAAGACAATCCAGCTCGAACCTGTGATCGAAGAACCAGGCGACAAACAGCTCTTCTTCATTCTGCGCGACACCACCAGCAAAACCACAACCTACGGCGCCGCCCGATTCCTCTACACCGATTTCCCCACCAGCGGCCTCGACAAACCCGGTACTCTGGTGCTCGACTTCAACCGCCTGCAAAACCCGCCTTGCGCGTATACGCCTTATGCCACATGCCCGCTGCCTCCGCCGCAGAACAAGCTGGCAGTCGCGCTACCCGTAGGCGAACAGCGCTATTCGCATTAGTTTTTAAGAAGCCCGGAGAGCCTGGCACGATGTCATCCCGAGCGAAGTGCCCAAAGGACACGAAGTCCAGGGACCTGGGCTTCGCTTCGATCAGCACGAAAAGCGGGTGCCCCATCCTATGCGAAGCATAGGGTGGGAAACCACAAACCCAAACCACCCGTCATTCTGAGGAGCATCGCGACGAAGAATCCCAACGATGAGCGCATCGCAGGAGATCACTGATAAGACGCAGTCTTCAGCAACAGCAAAAAGAGCGGGAGAAACTCCCGCTCTTTTTGCTGGTAAGGCCCGTCTGGCAAAGACCGCCCCGCGCGCAGCGGCCGCCGGAGGCATCACAGCGCCGTAGTCACAGCCTTGACTTCGGTGTAATTGTTCAGGACTTCAGCGCCCATTTCGCGACCCCAGCCGGACTGCTTATACCCACCGAAGGGCAGCGCCGCGTCGAAGACGTTGTGGCAGTTGATCCACACTGTGCCGGAGCGGATGCGCTTCGCCATCTTGTTCGCGGTCGAAATATCCCGCGTCCAGATGCTCGCAGCAAGGCCGTATGGAGTGTCGTTGGCTTCCTTCGCGATGCGATCGAGATCGGAATCGTTATACGGAATAGCACAGACGACAGGTCCAAAGATTTCTTCGCGAATAACCTTCATATCGGGGTTCGTCTTGGTGAGGACGGTTGGCTGCACGAAGTAGCCCTTGTCCGCTGCCTTCTTGCCTCCAGCTGTCGCCTTCGCGCCCTCTTGCAGGCCGGAATCGATGTAGCCTGTGACCT
>DATGAD010000046.1:0-20782 GCA_035313725.1 Alloacidobacterium sp.
GGGATCTGCAAACCGAGCGCAAAAAATTGCACCATACGGCTTTCATTGATGTTCATGAACTTCTGATACTCCGCCGAGAACACCAGCGGTGGAGGATGCCCGAAATTCGCAAAGCGAAAATAACCGCCAGGTCGGACTTCACCGTATATCATCGTTGCGATTTCGCGTGCGCCTTCCTGCTCATTGATTTGTAATGCGTTGCGGGCGGTCACCGATTGCGCCAGCCGCAGGTTGAGGTTGTCGAGCAACATGGGTGTTGCTCTGCCGTATCGGTCCAGTTCAGCGAGCATTAAACCGTGGAATGTGTCATGCACCGTAGAGGCAATCTTGGCTGAGATGATTCCGTGTCCCTGTGCATCTACCACCAGAACACCCGCCGTTGAATAAAGATCGTGCAACTCTTCTACGACGCGCACCTGCTCCGAACTCCTCGCGAATCGGTATTCTGCTTCCATCTCGGGCCTGTAGCCCGGCGTCGTTTTCAGCCACTGCACCTGATCGTCGACTGAATTGCGTAGCAGAACTCCAGAAGGAAGTGGTTCAAGAAACTCTTTCGACAGCCGTTGAGCCTGCTGAATGCGAGCGTCAATGTCGTAACGCTGTTGAAAATTGATGTATTCAAAAAGATCCCCACCGACAGTTCCGGCTGGAATCGAATTCCCGAACATCTCGATGCCGGGAATGTTCGGAATCGACCCTTCTACCGGCATTAATCGCTGATGCAGGTATTCATCGATGCTCGGATCTGTGTCTGGTTTCGTCATAAGAGAGCCTGGCGCGGATATATTTTGAAACTTCAAATACTCCCATTATTATGAGGCAGCCGTGGACCGGGAGTAACGCAAACGCTAAGGTGGAATTGTCGACCAGAGCGGGTGGGGCAGACACGGTTGGTCGCTTTTTTTGATCGGTTCGCGTCATCGGCTTGCGCTTTCCGCTGAGTGCTTGAGAGGATGGCGGGCACGAAATTGCAAACGCTGAGCTTTCTCGTACCCACAATCTTTGCCGCAATTCTCTTTAACTGCTCGATCTGTACAACAGGCTGGTCCCAGAGTTCGTCAGCAACGGCAACAGCCGGTCAGCAGCGGGATGGAGCTCATGACTTTGACTTCCTCATCGGCGATTGGAAAGCTCACGTTCGCCGGCTTCCCGATCGCCTGAATGGCTCGAATACGTGGATTGAATATGACGGCATCTCGAATCACAAGAAACTGCTCGACAGCAACGCCAACTTCGAAGAATTTGACGTTCGTAACTCGGAAAAGAATCTCCGTATTAAAGCTCAGACACTCAGGCTCTACAATCCAGAGACCCACCAGTGGTCTATCTATCTGCTCGATCTTGATAATGGAACGCTTGCGTTCCCGCCTCAGATCGGGCAATTCGATGGTAATCGCGGTGAGTTCTACGCCCAGGATACATACAAAGGCCGGGCCATTCTTGTGCGGTATGTATGGTTGAACATCTCGCCAAAATCAGCGCGCATGGAGCAATCTTTCTCGCCGGACGGTGGAAAGACCTGGGAGGTCAACTGGATCTGTGAACTATCGCGATAGCAATCCAGCGTCTTTTTCTGTCGATACAGTCTCGAACCGAATACCTGACCCACCGTTGTAGTCATGCCAGGCCAGCGTGATGATGCCAATGGCCCGAAGTCGCCACTCCAAACAGATGACGGCTGACGTTCGAACTAGTCGTTGATACGGTCATTTGAACTTACAGACGATCGGCTCCTCCGCAACGTGACACGCCTGCGTGAACGGAGTCGTGGCAGTCTAGGCCTTAGAGCCTTGGGCGGTCGATTGCTGTGAATCTCCGGGTGTTTGCAGGCGGATCTCTTCCTCCGTGACAGTACGGCTGAGTGCGCCATGTACAGGGGGATCAAAGACACCGCATCCAGGAGCCGCGTAAGGTTCCTCAATGTGTCCACCGTGGCGATGTGCAAGTTCCCGTTTGGCAACGTCTGCGGCGAGACCAACTAATTCTTCGCTGATCTCATCGCGTACTTTTCCCGCGATGCCAGCACCCACGGTCTTGAGCATGTCTCCAGGCATGTTCTGTACTCGATTCTCTAAAAAACGAGGATACTCCAGCTTAGTGAGAATCATACGACCCGACATCTATAGCGCTCACTGCCAGATAACCGCAAAACTCCACAGCGGGCATCCCAAGAATTCCACGACACGTTGAGAAGTAGAGTGGATGGCGGTTTCCCTTCTTTGATCCATCCATTGATGGATACCAATTCCCATCTCCGGGTCGAAGACAGTCCCGAGCTAAGTCTCTAAGGTGGCAGCAACGTTGTGATACAGCTTCCGCAGGAGAATATCCGGGCCACATAAAGCATGGTCACAGCGAAGATTTGTCTTTCCATTTGTGAGGCTAGTCATGCTTGGTCGAATTCCCCGCTCTCTCCGCGGCTTTCTCCGCTCTGTATCTGTTTCTTTCCCCTTAAGAATCGTTTTCACAGCCATGTTGCTGGCTATCTGCTCTGTTTCGGCTCTGTATGCCCAGGACGCGGTGGGAGCTTTGGAAGGACTGGTGAGTGACAGCAAAGACGCGCCAATCGCGGGTGTCACAATTAGTGTGAAAGATTTGGACACCAATTCGATGCGGACGCAGACATCGAATGCCGAGGGCCGCTATCGTTTTGCACTGCTGAATGTCGGTCGCTATTCGCTGACCGCAGATGCTCCCGGCTTTGCCCACTTTTCGCAGGCCCCGATCGATATCGCTGTGAGCCAAACGGCTCAACTGAATTTATCTCTCGTCCTCGCCACCGTAAAGGAGTCCATCACGGTTGAGGGAGCGTCGTCAGCTATCGATACATCGACGAACACTCTGGGCAAGGTCGTAGACGGCAAGGAAGTGCTGGATCTTCCCTTGAATGGGCGCAACTTTGCACAGCTCGGACTATTGCAGGCAGGGGTCGCGCCGCTCTCGCAAGGATTGGCCACGGAAGGCGGCTCTTTGCGCACGGGGCAATCGTATGCCGTTAACGGGCAGCGCCCCGAGGCCAACAATTTCCTGCTGGACGGCGTGCAGAATGTAAACCGCATGGATGGAGGATTTGCGCTAAAGATTCCAATCGATGCAATTGCGGAATTCCGTATTCTGACAAATACAGCGCCTCCTGAATACGGGGCAAACACTGGATCTACGACCAGCGTTGTGACTCGTGCCGGCGGAAACGAGTTTCACGGAACAGCTTATGAGTTCTTCCGCAACGACGCTCTCGATACGAGAAATTACTTTTCTCCAAGGATTGAACCGCTCAAGCAAAATCAGTTCGGCGCAACTGTTGGTGGACCTATACGAACAGACCGTCTCTTCTTCTTTACTTATTACGAGGGATTCCGTAACCACCAGGGAATTACCACTTCGGCCACGGTTCCGACTACTGAGGAAAAGAACGGGGACTTTTCGGGCCTTGGCTATCCGCTGATTAATTATGCAGCGGGTGGCGTGCCATTCCCCAACAACCAAATTCCTTCATCTGCTTTCAATCCCGTCGCCGTGAACGTTGCCAATCTTTATCCAACGGGTAATACCACACCTTCTGTCTACACGGCAATCGTTATGGGCACAAACGATGACGATCAGGTTGGCATTCGTCTCGATCTGCATCAGTCGGATAAGAGTCAGTACTTTACGCGGTATTCCTACTACACCGGTTACAACATTAATCCTGTTTCGGTGCGCGGTACTGATTTGCCGGGATACCCAACGCGCGACGATTACACAGCGCATTCGGTTGTGGGATCGAATACCTACTTGCTGTCTTCGACTATGACGAACGCAGTGGAGGCCTCCTATTTTCGCTATGAGTTCCTCTTCGATCAGAGACTCAATCAAACTCCGCCGCGAGCGCTCGGCTTCGATTACGACTCAGCATCAGCGATAGGACAAGGGCCGCCGTTCTTCAACCTTGCCGGATATACGCCTGTTGGCGGAGCCATCACCGGACCCAGAACCTCTGTCCAGAATACATACGAGGTCCATGATGGATTGTCATGGTTCCATGGCAATCACTCGATCAAGGTGGGTGCTGAGTTTCGTCGCAACCAGATGAATCTTTTCCAGTCGATCGCCCCGAATGCCTTCTTTATCTTTGCGTCAACATTTCCCACGAACGACGCCTTCGCTAATCTTCTGCTCGGAAGCCCGGTTGTCTTCTATCAGGGGCGTGGCGACTTTACTCGCTATGTGCGCAACTGGGGAACCGGCTTTTACTACCAGGATGAGTGGCGTGTGCGCAGCAGATTCGCATTCAACTATGGACTGCGCTACGAGATCATCAATCCGAACACAGAAACCCGCAATCGGCTAAATGCATTTGTTCCTGGCGTGCAATCACATGTCATGCCGGATGCGCCTACAGGAGTTCTATTTCCCGGCGATCCCGGTGTATCAGCGGGAATCGCGCCAAGCTACTACAAAGGATTTATGCCCAGGATTGGCTTTGTCTGGGACCCAACCGGAGGAGGCCATTGGTCGATTCGCGCCGCCTACGGCATCTTCTATGATCCTTTCGCCAACGGGTCGGGGGTGACTTCTCAAGCCCCGATCAGTTCGCTTCCGTGGGCGCAGTTCGAACAGATTACACCGCCGACTCTAGATTTTGCCTCACCATACAGCAACGTTCCTATACCCGCACCGAATACATTTCTGCACCCCTCGACGCCGTTTGTCATGGACAACAAAGCGCGACCCTCCAACGCTCAGGACTGGAACCTTTCCGTTCAGCGTGAACTCGCGAAAAACTATGTTCTCGAAGTACGATATGTCGGAACAAAAGGTACACACCTGCCGCGCAACATTGACGCGAATCCTGCTGTCTATGGGCCCGGCGCAACAGCGCAGAATGCAGACCGCCGTCGCGTCTACGCTGGTTGCCAGCCCAACAACGGTCCTTGCACGTATGCAACAATCGCCGAGCTGACCTATGGGCAGAACTCGACCTATAACGCCGGTCAGGTGAGTCTGTCGCATCGCTATGACAATGGTCTGTCCTTCAACGTTTCTTATTGGCTGTCGAAGACTCTCGACTATCTTTCCTCGATGAACCTCCAAGGAGCATCGGCCAAACCTTTGAGCGGTGAAAACGATCTCGCTCAAAATCCTTTCGATCTCAAAGCTGAACATGGCCCGTCGATTTTCGATGCCAGAAATCGTCTCGCAGTCAGCGCCACCTGGGAGATTCCCTTCGCGCGCAAGATGCAGGGCTTTAAAAAGCTTATGCTCGATGGCTGGCAATTGAATGGCATCGCGAGCGCCAACTCGGCCACGCCGTTCACTGTGTATGACAGCACGAACGTTTCCCTGCAAGCCTCAGCGCCACCGATCTCGGGCTATTACGCCAGCCGGCCCAATCTCATTGGCAATCCCAGCGACGGACCACACACAGTCGATCAATGGATCAGCCGAGCTCCATTCCAACGCCTGAATCTGCAAACGCAGGCTGGACAATTTGGAGATGAGAGTCGAAATGCTTCACGCGGACCTGCATACGCAGATGTCGACCTGTCAGCGTTCAAAAATTTTGAACTGACCGAGAGGTTCCATCTGCAATTCCGCGCTGAGTCCTTCAACGTGGCGAACCATCCCAATTTTGCACTGCCGATTGCCGACCTTAATTCGTCCGACTTCGGCAGAATTCTGCAGGCCGGTCCCGCGCGCCTGACGCAGTTTGCACTGAAGTTTCTCTTCTAGGCGACGAAATGGCCCTCACACAAACAGAAACATCCTTGATGGAATGCGAGTCCCGTATCGGCTATCCCGGTTGGCGAGTTGTCCTCGCTGGTTTCTTCGGCGTAATGGTCAGCTTCGCCGCCATTATTCCCTACACCTTCGGACTGTATCTCAAGCCGCTGTCACTTTCGTTCGGCTGGCGTCGCGAATCCATCTCTGCTGCATTCAGCATTGCTGCGCTAACCGTTGCTGCGGTTTCTCCGGCCCTTGGACATCTGCTCGACCGTTACGGCCCAAGAAGAATCATTCTTCCTTGTATCTTTTTCTTCTCAGCCGCATTCGCTTCACTAGCACTGCTGACCCGTTCCATCGCGCATTTTTATGCAGTCTTTTTCATGTTGGGAATTGCAGGTAACGGAACCGCATATCTAGGCTATTCACGCGCAATCGCAAGCTGGTTTACCAAGCGGCGCGGGATGGCTTTCGCCGTCATGCTTGCTGGTGGAGGATGCGGCGCAATGCTGCTGCCGCCAATCACCCAAGCCTTGATTTCGAACTACGGATGGCGCGTCGCATATGTCGGAGTCGGCTGCATCGCCTTCGTAGTAGGATTCCCACTCACCGCGCTTTTCGTGCGTGAGCGACCCGCCGCCGAATCTATCGAGCATGATTCTGTGAACACCGGCCAATCCGTACGCGAGGCGGTTGGCAGCAGAACCTTCTGGATTCTCATGATCACCGTGTGCTTTTACTCTATCGGTGTGAATGGCGCGATCGCCCACCTCGCCGCGCTGCTCACCGACCGCGGAGTCTCCGTACGCGGCGCAGCCTGGGCCGTTTCAGCCATCGGTGGATCGGGCGTCATCGGGCGGCTTGCCACTGGCGCATTTCTGGATCGCTTCTTCGGACCGCGCGTCTCACAGATCATGCTGCTACTGTCATCCGCGGGCATCGTTCTTCTCTCGGTGGCGACAACACTGCCGATGGGATTGGCTGCTGCCATCCTGATCGGTTTCAGCATGGGCAGTGAGGGTGACGTGACGCCTTATCTGCTGAGCCGGTATTTCGGCTTGCGAAAGTTTTCTACTCTTTACGCTCTGAGTTGGACATCGTTCGCGATAGGCGGTGCAGTCGGGCCGATTATTCTTGGCCGTGTTTTCGATGTGCTGGGTTCTTACAGTCCATTATCGATTCAACTTCTAGCGGTGCCGGCACTGGTTCCCTGCATTCTCATGTTTCTGCTCCCACGCTATGAAACGCTTGCTCATCAGTCTTCAAACGTATCGGACAAGCGCTCAGCTATTTCAGGCGCAGATCCGGCGATCGATCCGGCTATCTAAGCTCAAAAGGACAATTGTCTATGCCACATATTCCAATAGCAGAAGACCTGCCCGGGCCACGCGGCCTGATGATCTTCCGTCCTGAGACGGCAAAAGCTCTTAACGAACTCGCTGAGATACTGCTGCGAGGCCCTAGTACTCTCACGCAGGCCGAACGGGAACTGATTGGTACATTCGTCTCTTCTGAAAACGACTGCCAGTATTGTCAGAGCATTCATGGCGCATTAGCTGCGCACCTTCTCAATGGAAATGAAGCTCTGGTCAATCAGGTCAAGTGTGATTTCTCTTCCGCACAAATCTCCGACAAGATGAAGGCACTGCTCGTGATTGCAGGCAAAGTGCAGCAAGGTGGCAAGAACGTTACTGCAGAAGATGTTGAACGAGCCCGATCATTCGGCGCAACCGATCTCGAAATTCATGATACAGTCCTGATCGCCGCCAACTTCTGCATGATGAACCGATATGTCGATGGTCTTGCCGCCTGGACTCCGTTGGATCCCGACTTTTATCGGCAGCGAGCAGCAATGCTGGCCGAGCATGGCTATTTAGGTTCGGCTGGACGTCGCTAGCCAAGCTCAAACTTTCGGCTGATGCCGTTTTCTTAACTAGCCACCTACACTATTGCAATCGTCGACGAGAGCGAACTATTGTGAGTCAATCCAATCCACGACGCCCAAAACGGGGAAGCTATCAGCCAAAACCGGAAACTGTCGCATTACTCAAAGTGTCGGGCAATCCGATCAACGGGCTCGGTGAAACAACTCCCCGCAGGCCGTCTCCATTTTTCTGGCATCCGCCTGATCGGCACCCATATGGTGAATTGCAGATCGTAGCCCGACAGAGCTCGCGCAAATGTCCCGGTGCCGGAGCGGCTTTTCAGGCCGCGTATGACTATCCTGAGCTCATTCCTGTTGCCGACGTGCGAGATGAAGCCACGGCTGAGCAGCTTGCTGCCGAGGCAACATCGTTCGCGCTATCCCATGAGGCAGATGCGGTTGGCATTGCGCCAATGGATCCCTTGTACGTCTTCGAGGGATATACGATCAATGAGCCGTGGGTCATTGTCCTGGCGCTCGCTCACAACTATGAACGGCTGAAAGAAGTTCCGTCGGACGAGACAAATGGTGTCGGCGTCTGTGATGTAGGGGATCAATATGCGCGGGGGACTCGTGCCTCATATGCGCTTTCCAACTGGATTCGGTCTCAGGGTTATAACGCCAATCCCTATCCCGGACCGATGGCTGGTGCTCTTGCCTTGATTCCGCCGGCGATTGCCTCAGGTCTCGGAGAGCTCGGCAAGCATGGATCTTTGATCAATCGACAATTCGGGGCGGGCGTTCGCCTCGCTGGTGTCACCACAGACATGCCGCTCGTTGCCACGAAACCTGATCGATTTGGAGCAGACGAATTCTGCAAGACGTGTCAGGCGTGTACAAAGGCCTGCCCGCCTGGCGCGATTTCCGAACAGAAGCAAATGGTGCGCGGCGTAGAACGCTGGTATGTGGACTTCGACAAGTGCATACCCTATTTTGCAGAGGCTGCGTCTTGTGGGATCTGCATCGCGGAGTGTCCGTGGACACGCCCGAATGCGCGTCCACGGTTGTTGGCCACGATGGCCTCTCGCCGATAATCTCTCGTCGATGTTCGCCAGATTGCCGAGTCACTCGTCGAGAACGCGCCAAAATGGAACCGCAGCTCTTGAATGAGCGTACAACCGATCAAGGCCCGAGCACTCAAAGCTCACGAGCATAACGAGGGGGAGCATGAACGCCGACATACGACTCGCTCTACGACAATTGCGAAAAGCGCCTGGATTCGCCATGACCGCCGTGCTCACGCTGGCTTTGGCCATTGGCGCGAATGCAATCGTGTTCAGCGTACTGAATGCGTTGATCCTGCGACCGCTCAACGTGCCGCACCCTGAGACGTTGTTCATGCTGGAACGCGCCTATGGGTCAGATACATCTCCATCGGAGTCGTATCCGGATTACCGCGACCTGCGCGACAGAAACCGCAGCTTCGACTCGCTGGTGCTATATAACATCATGGGCGGCGTTGGGCTCGATACCGGCCACGGAAATCCCTCCGTCGTCTGGCCCTATACCATAAGCAGCAATTACTTCGATGCCCTGGGTGTTCAGCCCTATCTTGGCCGTTTCGTCCATGCTTCCGAAGAGCACGGGCCGAACAGCGTGCCCGAGATCGTTCTGAGCTACGCGCTTTGGCACAGCCACTTCAACGGCGACCCTGCCACAGTGGGCCGCACCGTACAGATCAACAAGCATCCCTACACCATCGTCGGCGTAGCTCCGCCGGACTTCCGCGGCACCGAACTCTTCTTCGCGCCCGATCTCTGGGCTCCTATCATCGATTCGCCCCAAATCAGCGATTGGAATTCGCTCGAGGAGCGCGGCAACCATAACGCCTGGGCGATCGGCCACCTCAAGCCCGGTGTGACACCAGCCGCAGCTACCTCGGATTTGAACACCATTGCAGCTTCGCTGGCGAAGACTTATCCCAAATCCGATGATGGCCTGAAATTCTCGTTATCCCGCCCAGGACTCGCCGGAAATACACTCGGCCGGCCTACGCGCGCATTCATGCTAGGACTCATGCTCCTGGCGGGTCTTATCCTGCTGGCCGCGTGCGCCAATCTTGGTAGCCTGTTCGCAGCGCGGGCGGCGGATCGCTCGCGCGAAATCGCAGTCCGCATGGCTCTCGGATCGCGCCGGCAGCTTATCCTTCGCCAACTCCTCACGGAAGCCGTTTTGGTTTCTCTGGCTGGAGGTATTTGCGGCATGGCGGGAGCCGTGGTCATCCTGCGTGCCCTCAGCACATGGCGGCCGATTCCGAATATCCCGATCAATGTGCCGGTCAATCCGGACGTGAGCACCTACGCTCTGGCCTTTTTGCTGGCTGTCTTCAGTGGGCTGTTCTTCGGCCTGGTCCCTGTCCGCCAGATTCTCCGCTCCGATCCCTGGCAAATCATTCGCTCCGGAAGCACAAGCGTCGGTAGCACACGCCGCTTTACCCTGCGCGACGTACTGCTCGGTCTGCAAATTGCCATTTGCGCCGTTTTAGTCACCGCTTCGCTCGTCGCCGTGCGCGGCCTGGCTCGTTCGCTTGAGAGCAACTACGGAATTCAGCCGAAGGGAGTGATGCTCGTACACACCGATCTGCAGATGGCTGGATATGATGCCGCCCAGCGCGTGCAGATGCAGAAGCGCATGCTCGCTGCCGCTGCCGCAATCCCCGGTGTCGCTGCTGTGGGATATGCCGACCGGCTTCCGCTCAGTATCGGCGGAGGGGATTCCGACGTATACACCGACACCACTACTGATTTCCGCCCGACGAATGCTGCAGCCGATGCCGAGAACTTCAATGTATCGCCCGACTATTTCCGTGCCGCCGGGACTGCGATCCTAGCCGGCAGGACCTTCACCATGCACGATGAAGACAAGGCTCCTATCGTGGCCGTCGTGAATCGCGAATTTGCTCGCAAGGTCTTCGGGTCCGCCGACAAAGCAGTAGGTAGCCATTTCAAGTTCTGGGGCGGCAACCGAGCAGAGGTGGTAGGCGTGGTGGAAGACGGCAAGTACCAAACCCTCACCGAAGATCCCAAGCCCGCCATGTTCTTTTCCTTCCTTCAGCACCCTTCCAGCGATACCTGGCTCGTTGTCCGCTCACAGCGTGATCCGCAGGAGATCGCCACAGCACTGCAACGCTCGATGCGCAGCCTCGATCCGGCGTTGCCGCTTGAAATCAGAACCTGGTACAACGAGTTGGATTCCGCTCTCTTCGCCGCGCGCGTAGCCACCGTTTCGCTTGGTGTGCTCGGGCTACTGGGCGCAATGCTCGCCATTACCGGCATCTTCGGCATGGCCGCCTACACCGTCAGCAAGCGTCTCCGCGAACTCGGTATCCGCATAGCCCTCGGAGCCGGGCAACGTAAGGTGCTCGGCGCAGCGCTCGGGCGTACTTTCCGCTTGCTCGCCATTGGCTCGATAGCGGGGATGATCCTTGGCGTACTGGCCACGCGTGTTCTTTCGTCTATCGTGTATCAGGCTACGCCCAAAGACCCGGTCATCCTCGGCGGCGTCATTTTTACCATGCTCTGCGTAGGCGTCGCCGCCGCCCTGGTTCCCGCCCGGCGCGCTCTCGCTGTCGACCCGATGATCCTGCTGCGCGACGAATAAGTTGGTCTCACCGAATCATAAGGATTTTAACCCTCAATGAATGCCAAATCGCCGTTTTGGCACACTAGATTCTGGATAGATCTTTTCCCAGCATTCGGCATTAGACAGGAGTCCTGGGCCTGATTGAATCAGCAGGCCCAGGTTCATCATCAGAAGATGATCTTTGCTCCTAGCTGCGTGTTGAATGGTTCACCGGGGCCAATTCCCGGAGCCCCGTTGTAATCACCGATTGTGTCAGAGATTATGCCGAAGCTCGAACCGACCGTGTTGGAAGGTGGAGCAAAGTTCTTTCGGTTGAAAAGATTGAACGTCTCGACGCGAATCTGTACTTTGACTCGTTCGCCGATGCTCCCCGTTTTGAAAACGGAGAAATCAACATCTTCAAATCCAGGACCAAAGAGCTGGTTTCGCCTCGCTGCACCGGCAAATGTTCCCGTAGGCCCATCTGTGAATGCGTTCGGGTTGACCCATGTTACCTGCTGGTTGGCGAACTTATGACTCACGCCTGCATATGGGTCAGACAAAACCTGCACGGCACGCTGGAATCCCTCTCCTGTTCCTGAGTTGTCAGAAGAACTGTAAACGGAGAAAGGTTCACCACCGTGAAGGGAGATCAGGCTATTCAGCTGCCAGCCATGCGTCAGCCAGTGCGGGCCTGTGGATGATCCCGGCACTTCGTACGTCACATATGTACTGAAAGTATTTCTGACGTCATAGTCGCTGTTGCCGTAATCACCTCTGATGTTTGTGCTGTCTTGCGGAAGGACGTTGCGCCATTGCGTGCCTTCATCCAAGCTGTGACTCCATGTGTATGAGGCCTGGGTGCTAAGGCCGTGCCAGCTCTGAATGCGCAATACAGCCTGTAACGAGTTGTAGTTCGAGTCGCCGACGCTGGCAGCTTCGTTGATGGCTCCATAAACCGGGAACGCAGCAGAGTAGGGACGGCTGATCTGTTGTACATAAGGATCCACGTTAGATCCGGCAGCGTTAGGAGCCGGTTGATTGATGTCGTGAAGCAAAATTAGCTTTCTGCCTGTGGCGCCGACATAGCCGAGTTGTGCAACCACTTTCGAGCCAAAAGCTTTCTGGATATTCAGGCTGTAATTCACGTCGTGCGGATTGCGAAGATTCTGGCTGACGGAAAATAGGCCACAGGGGCTTACATTATCAGGCGTAACGACGCACTCCGTCGCCGGATCTGCTCCCGTTGGAGCCAGCAACTGACCAGGCACGATCACTTGTTGGGGAACTCCGAGGGTCAGGACGGGGTTCGGTCCGGCAGGATTTCCCTGAAGGCCGACTGCTCCACCATTGCCGGGGTTTTGCGACAGGAAGATATTCAGGTTCGGCGTGTCGAAGAAGAGTCCAGCGCCACCGCGAATCACAATGCTGCCATCCTCCTTCGGCTGCCATGCAAATCCAACGCGTGGACTTACGCTCGTATAGACGGGCGGATAGACCGAGTCGATCCCTGCACCCTGAAAGACAATGCCGCCTTTGCTGGGATCGAAGACGGACAGGTCCTTATTGCCATTGTGGAGAGGGCCTTCGTAGTCGTACCGGATGCCGTAGTTAAGGTTGAACTTGCGCGAAAGCTGCCAGGCATCCTGGCCAAAGAGAGAGAAAGTGTTGACGAAGACCTGCCGCTCCGGATCTCCGCGAGCGATGGTGCCTTTTTGTAGATAGCCGCCGAGAAAATCGGCGAGGATGAGCGTGTTGGTATCTGCATTCAGATCGCTCGGGGTAGGATTGGTGGCCCATGGCCCCTGCGTTCCAGAAAAGATAAAAGAGCCGCGCTGGTCTGTGTGATAGAACTCGTCGAGCTGTACCTGGCGGAATTCTCCACCAAAGCGGAACTGATGTCTGCCGACTGTCCACGAAAGTGCGTCCGTTATGTGCCCAGTGATATCGTTGCGTCCGAGCGGAGGAGTGACACCGATTTGTCCGAGTTGAGACGACGCCTGCTCGCCGAGGTTAATATTGGGAGCGCCGAGTATCGATGCGCCAGTATTGAAGCCGAGTGAGATCGGGTCGAAGTCCGTATTGAGGTCGAGGAAGACCTGGTTGAAATAATTCACGCCGACCAGGACCTGGTTGGTAATCGAAGGCGATAGCTGCGAGTTCACAACAATTGCGTAGTTCTGAATGTGCGTCGGCGCAGTCTGGTAGTACCACAGCAGATTGGAACCGGCCGGAGCTGCCGAATTTCCTTCGCCTGAAAACCAGTGGAATGAAATGCTGTTGTGGTCGTTGATGTTGTAGTCGAGTTTGAACAGACCGTTGTAACTGTAGCCATATTCAGGGTCAGGGCTTGCGTAATTGTTGGGCGCCGCCGGACCGGTCAGCGCGCTTGCCGGCCACATCGTGTTCAGCAAGTTTTGGGTTGCGCTGTTGATTGGCACATTGTGTTCAGTCAGCAAAGCTTCGGCCAGTGCCTGATAAGCGGTGGATGGTTGAGTGGACAGGCCTGAAACTCCGATTACAAAATCCTGTTTCTCAAAGGCGCCGAAGAAAAATAGCTTGTCCCGGAGAATAGGCCCGCCGACGGAGCCGCCGACATTGTAGTTACGGACCTTCTGCTTTGTATCTTGAAACGGAGAACCTGCTCCAAAAAATTCATTTCTGTTGAAGTAGTAGGCCGTTCCATGGAACTGGTTTGTGCCAGACTTCAGACCCAGGTTGACGGTGCCGCCGGGGTTGCGTCCCGCTTCAGGAGCGGATTGCGTTTGGACGGAAAAGGACTCGATCGCGTCGATCGGCAGGATGACGCCGGCAATGCCGGACACACCGCTCTGATTCACAGCTGGAATGTTGTGCCATGCATCGTTGTTGTCTACACCATCAATCTGCCAATTGATCTGGTTGGCGCGTGTGCCGTTTAATGAGCCATCCGTGCCGTTTGCAGAATAGCCGGCAAAGCCAGGCGTGAGGGCGATTAATTGTGTGAAGTCTCTGGCGTTCAGCGGAACATCCTGCATCGATTTTGCCGCGATAGTGCTGGTCTGCGTGGGCGATGTAGTATCCAAAGCTAGAGCTGAAGCCACTACCTCTACCGTTGTGTTGGCTGATGCGGGCGAAACTTTCACCGGCAGGTTATAAACAGCCCCTGCCGATACGGGAACTTTGGTTGTCTTTACGGTTTGAAAACCTGTTGCGGAGACAGTAATGGTGTAGTTGCCGAGGGGTATATCTTCAAAAGTAAATTCACCTGCGCTGGAAGATACGGTTTGATGCAGCTGTCTAGTGTCATCGTTGACAGCCTGTACATTGGCTCCGGAAACGGCTGCGCCAGAAGTGTCCGTCACAATGCCACTGATTCCACCACGAAAGGTTTGAGCGTTGCCCGGTACTGCCCACAACGTCAATGCAGCCACAATGATGGCAAGGCACTGCAGCCATCGCGTCATTCGGATTTGCATTTAGACCTCCAGTAAATACTGTTCGAAGTAAAAATAAGGATTCGTTCGTCCATCCTGAACGAGATGAGCTCGCTTTAGATGATTTGTTTCGGGGATTCCTCGGAAGAAAACTAGTACTTACAACAAGCTGTGATTCGGAAACGATGAAGGCGCAGCCCGGATTGGTGCGCGTCGCTCTTTAGGGAGCGAAGAGTGGAATTATAAGGAACTACTGAGACGTCAACGTACAGAAAATAGTGCATGTTGCTCCAACACCTATACGAATGATCAGTCAAAGAGCTAAGAACAATCGGTGCGATCAACAACAACTGTGCGCGTTGCCACGACTTTGAGCAGCGGGATTTCCAGATTTCACTTACAAAAAATGAATATCGCCCTTAACCCTATCGCAGTCCGCTCTTTTGCGCAACAAAGGCAGTCGAATTGGGGCATGCTCAGCTTTTCGATTAGGAGTCCTTAAATCGCTGCAATTAAGGACATCATACGAAGCGGAGGCTCGGTGAAAACGACCTTTCATCTGATTGCGGCAGGCAGAGCCGGCGAGGCGCCTGTCATCTCCGCCATTGCAAGTGATCTACTGTGAGCGGTATGGAGAATAGTTCTCCAAGTCTCTCGCGACGTGAATTCATGACGACTGCGGTGGGTGCCGGTGGCGCCATGCTGCTCGGGCCCGCGTGGCTGCATGCGGCGGGTGGGGCTGTTGATCCGCGCGTTGCGCAGGTCATGTCCAGAACCATTGCCATCGACATGCACAACTCACACTCAACACACATTCACTCCGCGTAAAGGCTTACGCGGGTCTCAGTCGGTCGTTGTCGGACCTTAGCCAATCGGAGGAGTGACTTTCAATCGCAATTCTGACTAGCTGACTGCGGGTTCTTACTCCAGCCTTGTGAAACAACTCCTGAATGACGGCCTTCACCGAGCTTTCGGAAACCTTGAGATTCCAGGCGATCTCCTTGTTTGTGAGCCCGTCAAGAATGCCTCTTAATACCTCGCTCTGGCGGGACGTGAGAGGCTGTGCGCGATCGGAACTCCCTCGTCGCGCGCTTCTATCTACGAAGAGAGAATGAACGATCCCCGTGTCCAACCAGATCTCGCCCTTTACGACCTGATGGATAGCGGTCACCAGTTGATCGAGGCTGCTGTGCTTTAGAAATACTCCTGAGGCGCCGGCTTCCATTGCCTGGAGGGTATTTGCATCGGACATGCCAGCAGTGACCATCAAAACCTTTGCTGTTCCGAGGCGGCTCTTCAACTCGGGCAGCAGGCGCGATCCCTGCTCCTGCCCAAGATCGTAGTCGAGCAGGATGACATCGGTCGGCGTCTCCGAGTATGTAGCAATGGCTTCTCTGACTGTCCCACATTGCCCGACGACATGGAACGCGGGATCTGTCTCCAGAAGCCTGCTCAGGCTTTCTCGAAAGAGGCTATGATCGTCCACCATGAGTATGCGAATGGTATCCATTGGCTAGCTCTGGCCCGACGATGAGGCCGGGGTTAAATTGACGACGAAGCAGGCGCCATTGGGAATTGCGAGATATTGCAATTCACCGCCGAAGGACCGCACAAATCCGCGCGAGAGGTAGAGTCCCAGGCCCGTGGCCGCCGCTCCAGCCTGAAACGGTCGGAAGAGGTCTTCCGGATGGGCAACCCCGCCGCCATTGTCGGCAAATTCCACCAGGACATGGTTGCCGTGGTTTCTTGCCGTGATAGAAAGACTTCGATCACCTTGTTTGGAAAGGGCCCGGACGCTGTTGGTAATGAGGTTCAGAAACACCTGCATCAGACTTGGCCGGTCTGCCCATACAAACGGCAAACCCGGCTCGATATTCCAGTGTGCCGCGATGTTCTCCTCCTGCAGGGATGGGCTAACCACTATTTTCAATTCATCAAGCAGTGCCGCGAGATCAACTTCTGTAGCCTGATCGCTTGACTGTCGAAGATTCACCCTGGCGATACGCTCCAGCGCGGCGATGAGATTTCCGAGCGCTTCGAAATCCTTATTCCCGTTGAGCGAGCCGCAATGCGCGAGATTCTGATGAACGGCGGCGATCGCCCCCGACACATTTCGAATCTCGTGGGAGACTGCGCCGATCGCGATCCTGGATCCGGCAAGCAGTTGATGCAGTCCAGACACTTCCTGCGTTCGGAATTCCTCGGAGGCATCCAGCACCATCGCGGTGAGGCGCGATCCGTCATTCGTGCGATAGGTAGAGAAACAAATGTCAGCAAGAAAAGTCTCTCCATCCTCGCGTTGTGCACGGGCCTGCATGACCGTACGAAAGTGTTGCTGGGAGGCTTCATCCATAGAGACGTTCGTAAGGGAGGGCAGATAACGATAAATTACACGCCCCTGAAGTTCTCCTTGCGGAACGCTCAACATGCGGTGTGCGGCCTCATTCGCCATCAGCACGCTGCCACGAGCGTCGGTTGTAACGATCGCCGCAGGGCTGCTTTCGATCAGGACTCTCAACTGATCTTCTGCTTCGCGGCGCGCATCCCGCTGGCGTTCGATTTCATGAAGATGCTCCAACGCAGCCCGGCGATTGATGCTCACACCCCGGACATATAAACCAGCTCCGAGAAATGCCGCGTAGTAGAGGACATCGCGGGAGAGGCCTGTTCGCAGGTTCCATGCGAGGTCATCGAAAACCTCTGCAAGCAGAGTGCACAGGGCTGCGACCGCACTAAGCTCCCAGGGGTTGAGCGCGACGCCAACCGTCAGCATGGGAGCGAGGTAGAGAAACCCAAGCGGAATCTCGCCAACGACCCGCCAGTCCAAAAGAGCGATCACGACGATCATGACTCCTGCTCTGAGCAGAACGGATCGCTGATCTCCTTTGAATAATGCCGAATGCATGTGCTCTCGCGCTGCCGCGCAGTGTGCGCCGCAATCTTAGCTCCATTGTAGATATCGCCGACGCCTTTGCTTCACAAACGATGCATTGGAGACGATGTTTGACCAAAAGATAGGTCTTCCAGGCACTAAAGATGCAGAGCGATCGCCGAAAGATAACGCCGTCGCCAGTGATCAGCGTCCTATGCTGAAAACTGTCTGCCAGGGGAGCGACGTTTCTGCCTTCAGGGGCACGTGCTCCAACCGTTGCTCGTGAGCACGAAGAGTTCTCGAATGCAAATTACAAAATCCTTGTATAACATCCGCGTCCCCGCCGTCCTGGGACTTCTGCTGACGTCACCCCTGTTTGCTT
Source organism: Alloacidobacterium sp. (assembly GCA_035313725.1). Taxonomy (GTDB): domain Bacteria; phylum Acidobacteriota; class Terriglobia; order Terriglobales; family Acidobacteriaceae; genus Alloacidobacterium. The sequence goes on from DATGAD010000046.1 coordinate 17,859, forward strand.
TTGCTCAACAGAGTCTCACGTGGGACCAGATCAAGACGAGGTTTGAAGCCGCCAATCCTACATTGAAGGCAGACGCAATCAATGTGCAGGAAATGCAGGCCGAGGAGATCACGGCGTATCTTCGCCCGAATCCGGGGCTCACTCTGGCGACCGATGGGAACCAGATCGCTCCTTATAAAGGAGTCTGGCAACCGCTTTCAGGTGCGCAGTATCAAGCCAATTTTAGTTATCTGCATGAACGCGATCACAAGCGGGAATTGCGCCAGGAGAGTGCAAAAGAGGGCACTCAAATCGCCCAATCGCAGCATGAAGATCTTGAGCGTAATTTGCTGTTCAATCTGCGGTCGGTGTTCATTCAAACCTTGCAAGCAAAGGCAGTCCTCGACCTGGCCCATCAGGAACTGGACTACTACGACCACATCATTGACATCAGCCGCATACGCTTCAAATCAGGCGATCTTTCACAGATCGACCTGGACAGGATCGAGCTGCAGCGGGTGCAGTACGAAGCAGATCTGCAGACTGCCGAAGTAAACCTGCGGACTTCGAAGATTCAGTTGCTTCAGTTGCTGAACGACAGAACGCCGGTTGATCACTTCGACGTGCAGGGCCCTTTTGATTTCACCGACCAGCTGCAACCGCTTGAGACTCTCCGCCAAGTCGCTCTCGATAACCGGCCTGATCTGAGAGCCGCGCTCGAAGCTGTTCAACAGGCGAACACAAACCACAAGCTCGCTATCGCCAATGGTTCGACGGATCCGACGTTCGCCGCGTGGTATACGTACAACCCCTCATTTAACAATCCATACGACAACCAGGCACTAGGGCTGAGCGTAAGCATTCCTCTGCGCGTCTTCGATCGCAACCAGGGAGAAAAACAGCGCACACAGCTGGATATAAGCCGCAATCAGCAGCTAACGGACGCGGCGCGAGCACAGGTGTTCGGCGATGTCGATTCGGCTTACGCGCAGGTGAACAGCAACCTGATCCTGCTGCGACCGTACAAGGACAAGTATCTGGCACAGGCAGTGCGCGTCCGCGAAACGGTCACGTATGCCTATCAGCGCGGGGGAGCGTCGCTCATGGATTTTCTGAATGCGCAGAGCGATTACCGCAATGTGCAAGTGGCGTACCTACAGCTGATCGGCGCCTACCTGGCTGCCGTGAGCCAGTTGAATCTAGCCGCAGGGCGCGAGGTAATTCAATGACAAGCAAGTCTGTTCTGAGATCTTTCTGCTGCCTCGCCGTGTGCATTTCACTCTCGGCATGCGAGAAGAAATTTAACCCCAGCGATGGCGCGCCTCCTGCGGCTCAAGCTGTGCAAACGGGGGACATGAGTCTCGTCACCGTTGATAAGCCGGAGCAGTTTCCCCTGATCCTCGCGGATCAAATTGAAGCCCCTGCGGAGTTGAGAGTCACCGGGTCAGTGAATCCGGATATATCGCGCGAAGTTCCCGTGATTTCGCTTGCGAGCGGTCGTGTTGTCGACATTAAGGCGCGTCTTGGAGACGACGTCAGGAAAGGCCAGTTGCTCCTGAAGGTGCAGAGTCCCGACATTACGAATGCATTCGACGCTTATCTGAAGGCTGTGAATGACGAGCAGATGACGGACAAAGCCTATGTTCGCGCCCAGGACCTTTACACGCACGGCGCGATTTCTCTCGGCATGTTCGAGCAGGCTGAAGACGCCGAAAAAGATGCCAAGGCAGATCTGAACGCAGCCGAGGATCAGCTGAACACTCTCGGCGTGACGAAGGATCATCCGTCGAGCGTTGTTCCGGTTTATGCGCCGATTTCGGGCGTTATCATCGCGCAAAATGTGACGAACGCTGCCGCTGCAGGTGTGACCTTTTCCGGCTCTTCCACAATGTTTACAATCGCGGATCTATCCGTCGTGTGGATCCTCTGCGACGTCTACGAGAATGACCTTCCAAAGATCGCGTTAGGCCAATCCGCGACCATCATTGCCAACGCGTATCCGGATAAAAAACTGATCGGGCGAATTTCCGATATTCAACCAATTCTCGATCCGAGCATTCGAACAGCGAAGGTCCGTGTTGAGGTTCGCAATCCCGGTTTTCTTAAGGCCGGAATGTTTGTCACGGCAACATTCAAGAGCCAGACCATGCAAGACCACGCCGTTGTCCCTGCGTCTGCAGTACTGCATCTGCATGACCGGGACTGGGTGTTTGTTCCTGCCGACGATAACAAGTTTCGCCGGGTGGAAGTTCATGGGGGCCAGATGCTGTCCGGAAACAAGCAGGAGATTCTTTCCGGCATTAGCCCCGGACAGAAGGTGGTCTCGAATGTCCTCCAACTGGAAGCGACTCTGGAGGCGCAATGATTCGACGGATCGTCGATTTTGCGTTGAACAATCGATTCCTTGTGCTGGGTGGGGCGTTACTGCTCTTCGCCTGGGGGATCGTGTCGTTTCACAACCTTCCGGTTGAAGCCTACCCGGACGTCGCTAACAACTACGTCAACATCATTACCCAATGGCCGGGGCATTCCGCAGAAGACATTGAGCAGCAGGTGACTGTCCCGACCGAAATTCAGATGGCGGGCATTCCTCACCTGCAGCATCTGCGCTCAACCACGCTGGCTGGCCTGTCCAGCATCATGCTCATTTTCGACGATGACTCGGAAAACAATTGGAACCGCGAGAGAGTCGTCGAAAGAATGGGCATGGTTTCGCTGCCTGCGGGACTTGTTCCGCAGTTGGGCACGGACTGGAGCCCAGTTGGGCAAATCTACTTCTACACGCTTGAGAGCAAGAATCCGGAGATCGATGTTATGGAACTCAAGTCGATCGAAGACTGGACTCTTGAAAAACAGTTCAAGCAGGTTCCCGGAGTCGTGGATGTTTCCAGTCTCGGAGGCGAGACGAAGGAGTACCAGATACGGCTCGATCCGGACAAACTAGT
>DATGAD010000047.1:0-10027 GCA_035313725.1 Alloacidobacterium sp.
TACGGAAGCGATGCAGAAGCAGATCATCGCTGAGTACAAGAAGAAGTATCCGGAGGAGCATCCTGATGGTCCACCGATGGCGGCTTTTGAGCGCTATGCGGCTCCGCATGGATACAGCGACAGCTACGATCACTTCAAGAATTTCTTTGCCTCGGTGCGCTCGCGTCAGCCTGTGGTAGAAGATGCGGTGTTCGGCTATCGCGCTGCGGGTGCTGCCCTGCTCGGCAATGTGAGCATGGAAAAAGGCACCGTCGTGCATTGGGATCCGGAAGCTATGAAGATCGTCTAAGTGAAGAAATGGCCGGATGCTGTGGCAACAGCGTCCGGCCAGTTTGCTTTTGCACTGACTTATTGGTCTGTAGTGGTTTTCGATGTGGCTGGCGGGTTGGCCAGGTGATCGAAGTTCAGAATGGCGTTGAAGACCAGCGAATAGCTGCCGATGGTTTCGCCGCGGTAGAGCGGGTTGTTGGCGAAGAGCAGGACTGAGCCTTTGCCAAGATGCGCGGCGACCACTGCGGCATGCTGCGCCAGCAGATTGCCTTTATCGAGCAAACCTGAGACAAGCAGCGAGTCCAGATCGGCGAAACGCAGCAGGACCTGAGGACGAAGTTCCGCCGGAATCACGTTTGGGTTGTTGCGCAGTTGCTCTTCATTGAGCGGCATCGGTTCCCACGTTTTGGGTTTCGGCTGTTCATCGGGGGCGATAAACGGGCGTCCCTGCGGAGTGTCGGGATCGTCGGGGCCGCCGCGACCGGTTGGACGTTCGTCTCCGGCGCCGAAGCGCGGACCGCGCGTGCCGCCTACGGTGTTGCTTACGTTGAAGGAGAGGCCGTCTTCACTGTAGACGGTGAGCGGCTTGCTGTATCCGTAGAGGACGGGCGATTTTGGATCGATGACAGTTGTGCCCAAAAGCGTTCCTACTACTTTCAGATCACCGTGTGACGTCACGGAGACGCCCGGCGCGAGTCCGGTTTCGATGGCGAACTCGGCCGTGTCTCCGGAGGTGATGAGCAGTCCTCCCTGCTCGACGAAGTGGCGCAGATGATCGACACCGCTGTAGCCGAGGCCGGGGCGCATGTCATCGGTGGAGTCGATGCGGCCAAGATTTGGCGTGAGGTCGGTTTTTTTCCATGGCAGTGCGTTGCCCCACATCGGCAGTCCCTGGATGATCTGCGCGGTGCGTGAAAAACCTACCGGCGCGAAGAGGATGACGTCGTACTTCGAGCGCAGGTCGTCTTCGCTGCTGACTGTCTGCGTGCTGATGTAGTCGAAAGGCACACCCTGCTTGTCGAGCACCTGACGCCACCACCCCTCGCCCTGCGTGCTGAGCCAGGTATGCATCATGGCGATGCGCGGGGCACCCACTGTATGCATCGGCACGGATGGAGCAGAGACTACACCAACCGGCGTCAGCAGTGTTTTTTGGAATGCCGACATCATATCGTCGTGTGAAACGTCCTTGATGATCAGCGAGCCGGGGGGAAATTGCTGGTTATTCGCAGTAAAAGAAGCATCAGCAACCGATACCGTTGCATTTTTCAATAAGTAACGCAATGTAATGAGGCTTGGGTCGGCGTGATTGGGGACGAGGTAAGTAGAAACTGGCCCGCCTGAACTGCCTGTTCCCTCTCCCGCGGGTACAGGCTCCATCCGTGCCTTCAGGATTGCAGGTTCGGTGACGCGCACTGCCTCCACGCTGAAGAGCGCGGACAGCGACCAGCCTGTGTCATCGTATGGGGTCTTCTGCGGGTCGTCGGGCGCCCAGTACTGGCGGTCGAGCAGGGCGTCAGCAATGCGCGAGTAGGGCTGATCCATGCGGATTACATAGCTGCCTGCTGGGAAGGTTCGCTGTTCTGTCTTCGGTTGCTCGGATTTTGACTTGGTGTCTTTATCGTCGGTGTCATCTTTCTTTTCGCGCTTTGGCTTCGCAGGAACAGAGACAGTGGCTGCTTCGGTTGTTCTGCTGATTTCGACGTGCTGCGCGCGCAGAACGTCGAGCAGCATGCGCTGGCGGTCCTTCGAGTCTTCATTTGCAGGTAGCACGTAGGCTGCGGGACCGGAGTCATTCGGCTTGAGGATCGAGCGCTTGCTTTTGAGGTAGAAGTTGTTGAGGAATGTCTGCCCATTCTGTGCGAAATAGTTAAGCGAAACGAGCAAAGCTGTTTCTTCGTAATTATTGTTGTCACGCTGCGACCATTTCACCTTTGGGTATGGCGGGTTCTGACGGAACCATGTGCGTGAGTATTCGCCGGGTGTGAGGATGCGCTCGACGGTGTCCGCACCACCGTTGCCGAAGGTTTCGTAGAGGCGGCTGATGCCGTTATGCATCGCAGCCAGGAACATGAGGTAGCCGGGGCTCCAGGTGTCGAAGTCGCCGTGCGTGAAGACGCCGGGCATACCGAACTTTGTCATTTCCTGCACGTTGTTCCAGCCGATCATCTGCCATTCGTTGGTGAGGATGGGGTCGAGCCACGCGTTGTAGGGTTCGTCGCCGACGGTGTTGTCGTAGAGGAACGGGACCGATTCGTGGAGGTCGTGCAGGACCTGCGCATGCCATCCGATGTAGGTGTTGAGGACGTTGCGCGAGAGGTCGAGTGTCAGCGTCATCGCGTCGCGGTTATTGTCGTGCGCGACGTAGTGCCCCCAGTAGACGAGGCGCGGGTAATTCTCATTCGGATGCGCCTTATGCCATTTGTAGATATCGACCATGCGGTCGCGGCCGTCGACTTCGACCACGGGCGTGATGAGCGTGATCATGTGCGTGCGGATGTACTGAATGTATGGCGAATCGTCGACTGCCAGGCGATACGCAAGTTCCATAAGCGCGGTGGGCGCGCCGGTTTCCGGCGAGTGGATGGTTCCGGTGATGTAGTAGACGGGCACGGACTGCTTGACCAAATCTGCGGCCGTTGCGTCATTCATATTGATGGTGCGCGGGTCGGCCAGCTTCGCCAGGCGCGCATCGTTTTCCTTGTAGTTGTTCAGCAGCGACTCGTCGGCTACGGCTACAGCGATCATCTCGCGGCCCTCTTCTGTATGGCCGATGGTGAAGACCTTCACGCGCGGGCTGGCGGATTCGAGCATGCGGAAGTAGCGGTAGACGTCTTCGGCGTATGGAAGGATGTCTGGCGCGCCGGAGACGTCGCCTAATACTTTTTGCGGTGTGGGGACGGTCGAGGATGCAGGCAGGTAGTTGGTGAGTGGCGAATTCAGCTCAGGCATCGTGGTGTATTTGTTGATGCGCTGCGTGTAGTCCTGATCGACGGCCTGTTTTGCATCGCGCGCGTATGTTTGATCGATTTGCGCCGTTGCCTGCAGGCATAAAAAAGCCGCGCAGAGCATGGCTGCTCCGCGGGAAAAAGCAGAGAATGACATCGCTGGCTCCAGATTTCAATTATGGATACAAAGGATAGCAGACGGGGTTGGAGTAAAAAGAGACGCAAGTCTGAGGGATTCAGGCTAGCTGGCGCTGGCTTCTTCTTCGACGACGGCGGTCACCTTTGGGTGCAGGATGCCGAGTTCTTCGTAGACTGGGCGCATCTCTTTGCGGATGGCTTTGAGGCGGGTCCAGAACCACAGCGCCCCAATAATGCAGGCGACGCCGCTGATCATGACGGTCCGCTGCGATCCTATGGTGTGGCCGAGGGCTCCGGCAAGCAGGCTTCCGAAGGGAGCCATGCCGACGAAGGCGACGGTGTAGTAGCTCATCACGCGGCCGCGCTTGTCTTCCGGCACCAGCGTTTGAATGATGGTGTTGCTGGCCGTCATGCCCTGCATCATGCCGAAGCCTGTGACCAGCATGAGCAGAAGGGATAGCCACAGCATGTTCGAAAAGCCGAAGCCGACGAGCCCGATGCCGAAGACGCTGGCGGCTACCGGGATCATCTTGAGCAGGCCGCGGACCGATTTGCGCAGCACCAGCGAGAGCGCCGAGATGAGAGCGCCGACACCGAGAGCGCCCATCAGGAAGCCGAGCGTGTGCGGACCGCCGTGCAGCACCTGGGCCGCGAAGACGGGCATAAGCACAACGAAGGGCATGCCCATGAGGCTGATGAGCGCGAAGAGAAGCAGGATGGTCCGGATCGGGGTGAAGTTTGAGACGTAGGTCCAGCCTTCTTTTAACTGATCGACCATCGATGTGGTTGCGCGTTTGATCGCTTCGACATGCACCTTCATCAATAGGAGCGATACGATGACGGCGATGTAGCTGACGCCGTCGATGAGGAAGCACCAGCCCTCGCTGGTTGCGGCGATGACCAAACCTGCTAGGGATGGCCCGATGAGGCGCGCGAGGTTGACCATCGATGAATTGATGGCGATAGCGTTCGAGAGATCGCCGCGGTCTTCGACCATCTGCACCATAAAAGCCTGACGACCGGGCATGTCGAATGCGTTGATGATGCCCTGAAAGACGCTCAACGCGAGGACTTCGTGGATGTTGATGAGGTGCGTCAGTGTCAAGGCGGCCAGAGCCAGCGATTGCACCATCGCCAGCGCCTGGGTCCAGATGAGCACGTGGCGGCGGTCCATGCGATCGACGAGCACGCCCGCGAAGGGAGCGAGCAGGAATGTCGGTATTTGTCCGGCGAAACTGACTGTGCCCAGCAGCAGCGATGATTTCGTGAGGCGATAGACGAGCCACGCGGTCGCGATGCGGGTCATCCATGTGCCGATAAGCGAGATGCTCTGTCCGCCGAAGAACAGGCGGAAGTTACGGTGGCGCAAAGCGCGCCACGCATGCGAGTAGTCGCGCGAGGAAGCTGGTTTTTCCGGCTCTATTTTTTCTTCTGTGTTGAGCGCCATTCGCAATGAGACGTTTATCTGATCGTATCTGTTTCGATGCTCAGAAGTGGGCAAAGTCTCTTCGAATGATGGCTTACTGTTTCCCGATTGGGCGCAGGCGTAAGAAAATGGCAACGCCCATCGGATCGCTTCCATATATCGGTTGCAGGCGCGAGCCTGGTGTGTAGACCGTCGTCTGCGCTCCGATCGCAGTCTCCCAGTGCGGTAGCAGATTGAAGTTGCGATCGTAGCCGAAGGTGTAGGCCTGGACGCGGCCGGCCGGCTCTTCCTGAAAACCTGGTGGCTCGGGATTTTCACCGAGCAACAGCTCTGTTGTGCGGTCTACATTTTCCATGCGTGTCCACACGTAATTTTTCTCGGCGAAACGTAACGTCGATTCGAGAAGGTAGCTGTTCTGGATGACGTTGTCGGTGAGGGCACGCGTCCTTCCCCACACTATCGTGCTGGCCCAGTTGCCGTGTTGCAGGGGCCGGTTGTACATTGCGGAGGCCGTCATACGCTCCTGGTCTTCATCTGGGGCTAGCGCTTCGGGGCTGTGGATGCGCGCGTAGGAATACTGGCCGCTCCAGTTTTTCCCTGGTTGCAGCGTAAGTCGTGTCGACCACGAATCGATGGCGCCCTGCTGCACCTGCCAGCGGTGCTCGTTTGGTTCGCGTCCGTGGAAGCCGCTGCCTTCGATGCGCGCGATGCCTTGCGTAAAACCCATTGAGATCACGTCGTAGGCGATGTGGGTTGAGTCTTCCTGATGGTGTCCGAGGGTGCCCACGGGATTTTCAAAGGCAGAGGCGCGATGTGGATAGGCTGTTGGTCCGATTGCGGGATCGCCGACCGGAGCCGCGTAAAACGACAGCAACGTCTTCTCGCCGAGTTTCCAGTCGTAGAGCGCGGCCAGTTCCATAACGAAATTATGTGGGTGCTGGCCATCGACGATTGGATTACCGTATGCGGTTTCTCCCTGCTGGAAGAGCAGCGGGTAGCGGCGGTCGGTGATCGTCGCTGGCTCAAGACTGAGCATCGTGCGCAGTGTCAGATAGCCGGGGCCAAGCCGGCGCTGCACCATGGGCATGAACCAGTTGGTCGAGAAGAATTTGTCGCCGCCGCGCGGGCTCGTCTGCTGCTCATCGAGGACGAAGGCGTTGGCGTGGAACATCAACATCCAGTCGCCGTGCATCTTCATCCACATCGGAGTTGGCGTGGAGTTGGGCTCGGCGCTGGTGCCGGAACTGGCATGGTGGATAATCTGCTGGGCGAATGTGCTGTTATCGCGATTCATCAAATCACCCATGCCGGATTTATCGGGCATGGGCATGGACATCTGGGACATCGGCTGCTGGGCAACAGCCGCGATGCTGCACAGCAGCAGCGTTACATACAAAATGCGTTTCACCAAAACTCCTCAAAAGGAACAGACGAAGATATGCAACGGCATTCTGTGCCGCTGCTTTCGGTCAGAGGAGTGGGGCTATCAGATGCGTAGAGGCGGGACGAATGAAGATCGGTTCACGCTGACGCGCAGTGATCCATCTTGCGCGGTCGCAGTGACGACGGGCGACGGAAGCGTGAGCGGAATCGTGCCGGGTGTTACTTGAAGCTGTGATGATTGCGTGACCGTAGCTGCCCAGGCAGTCTCTTCCTGCGAATGAGTGCATTGTTTCGCACTGATAACCGATGCACCGTTCGTACATTGCGGCATCGGATGTGCGCAGCAGACTGCAGCCTGATTTGAAGGCGGGCACATCATTTCGCACGCGGTCGAAGAGATGATTCCTGTAACCAGAAACAGGACCATGATTGCGACAACGACAGCGCGCTTGTGCATGCAGTGATTCTACCCTTTAGTGAACTGCGATTTCGCCCCCGCCACCGGGTTTGTTTTTGCGTAGCAGGAAGGTCAACGGAACCATAATGAGCGACGCGCCACAGAGGATAAAGAACATGTCCTGGTATGCAAGCGTGTGCGACTGCTGCTGTAGCTGGTTGTAGATTTGTCCCTGTGCCAGATAGTTCGCATTGGCCGAGCCTGCGCTTCGGGTGAAGACGTTGCTGAGCGCATTGACCTGATTCTGCAGATTCTCGCTGCTTGGAGTCATGTGCTTGAGCAACTGGTTCTGGTGGAACTGGGCCAGTTCGGTCACGCCCGCATTGGTAAGCGAAATGAGAATGCTGCCGCCAATGTTGCGGACAAAGTTGATGAGGCCGGAAACCTGATTATTCTTCTGCACCGGCATACCAAAATAGGCCGCTGTAGTGACCGAGATAAAGACGAATGGAATGAAGAGAACCTGAAGGATTCTGATGATGGACGCCATTCCGAAGCTCAAGCCGAGATTGATGTGCACCGCGCTGAAATAGTAGCCAACAACGCCGGCGCAGAAGCCGAATGCGATGATGTTGCGCGCTGGAATTCGGCTTATTAACTGCCCCGCGATCGGCACCATGAAGAGGAGGACCACTCCGCCGGCTGAAAGCGACAGGCCCGCGACGGTTGCCGTGTAGCCGAGCTGCGCCTGCAGGAATTGCGGCTGCAATACGGTTGTCGCATTCAGCAGGCCACCAGTAAATAGCATCAGGAAACAACACGTCGCGAAATTGCGGTTCTTTAAGAGGCGCAATTCCATGATCGGATTTTTAGCGAACCACTCCCACGCTATGAGGACAACGAACGAAATGGCGAAGGTGATGCCGAAAAAGCGGATGAAATCCGACTGGAACCAGTCCTTTTCTTCTCCTTTGTCGAGCATGATCTGCAACGAGGCCATCGAGATCACCAGCAGCCCAATGCCTAGTCCGTCCACGTTCAGCAGATTTTTGCGGTCGGCTTTCATCCACGGCGGGTCTTCCACCAAGCGGTTGGTGAGAATCAGCGTGAGTATTCCGACGGGAATGTTGATGTAGAAAATCCAATTCCAGCTGTAATTGTCTGTGATCCAGCCGCCAAGGGTGGGGCCGATGGAAGGAGCGAGAATCGCAACGAGACCGTAAAGCGCAAAAGCAAGGCCGCGTTTCGCCGGCTCGAATGAATCGGCCATGATGGACTGTGCCATTGGCTGCAATCCGCCGCCGCCGGCGCCTTGAATCACGCGAAACAGCAGGAGAAGCCCGAGCGAAGGAGCAATGCCGCAGAGGAATGAACTGATGGTGAAGATGACAATGCAGAACATGAAGAAGTTCTTGCGGCCTATTATGCTCGCCGCCCAGCCGCCCATAGGCAGCACAACCGCATTCGAAACAAGGTAGGCGGTCAGGACCCAGGTGCTCTCATCCTGACTGGCGCCGAGGCTGCCCGCAATGTGCGGCAGCGCCACGTTGGCGATGGAGGTGTCGAGCACCTCCATGAATGCAGCCAGAGCCACCGTCGCCGCGATGATCCAGGGATTAGCCCTAGGCCGCCATCGTTCCTGCGCTATGAGTTTAGGTTCAGCGATCGTTTCAGCTGTCGCCATCGTTTAGGGGAGTTCCCTTTCTATGCCTGAGTCACGAGGGTTCTGCTATCTGCGGCTGAAAAAGTGCGTCTTGTTGTAGATGCAGCTTACTCGCTCGGCGACGCTTAGAAAATCGGCAATCTCATCTTTTCAGACCCGTTAAGATAAATTTTCAGTTAGAAATGCCAACGACCGCTCGCGCGCCAGCTTCGCTGAATGCGGCTCATAGCTTGGCCGCGGATCAGCGTTGAACGCATGGCCCGCTTCATACCAGAAGATCTGGACATCGGGATTTGCGGCCTGTACGCGGTCAACCTCTTCCTTTGGGATATGGGTGTCGAGCTTGCCGAAATGCAGCATCACTGGAGCCTTTGGAGTTTCCTCAGCATACTTTCCTATGGCGCCGGCATAATATCCCACCGCTGCGTCTGGCTTTAGACGCGTTGCGCTGAGCCAGGCGACAGTGCCGCCGTAACAATAGCCAATCACACCGGTTTTTCTGCCCGTTTCTTTGCGGGCGTAATCGAGCGCTGCCGCTACGTCGAGAAGAGCAAGCTCGCCATTGAGTTTGGGTATGAACGACATTGCCTTTTGCAGATCTTCACCCTCGTATTTAAGGTCAACATGCCTTTCTATACGGTCGAAGAGCGCGGGGGCCAAAGCGAGGAATCCATCGCGGGCATAGCCATCCGCGACGGAACGTATGTGCGCATTCACCCCGAAAATCTCCTGCAGGACGATGAGGCCGGCGATCGGCTCGCGCTCGGGCTTTGCGATGTATGTATCGAAGACGTGTCCGTCGCTTGCTGTCAGTTGCAACCACTCACTCATTGAATGTCTCCATGGGTCAGGAATGATTATTGAATTCATTAGATGTCACTTCTCTATGACAACAAAGTGCGGCTTAACTGCCAAGTGCGGGCGGCGTCTGGCGGCGGGAGTCGAATGCTTTGCGCATGGCGAAGAAGACGGGAGTTGGCTGGTAGTCGGCGTCAAAAGGCAGGCAGCGCTGCGGCTGGCCGTCGCTGCGCGGATGCTGGTGGTTGAGCCACGTGTACTTGTCTGTAATGCCCCAGGTCAGGACTGCTGTGACGTTGGGCTCGGCGAGCACCAGGTTGAGATAGTCGCCGTAGAGTTTCGCTGTGGCGGCATCGCGCTCTGCCGGTGAGCCGGTGAGTTTGTGGTCGGAGACGTCGAGTTCGGTGATGAAGACCTGCATGTCCAGCGCGGCTACTTCGCGTATGAAATCGCGCAGTCCAGAGCCGGGTACGCCTTCTCCGGCGGTGAGGTGGCTCTGCACGCCGACGGCATGGATGGGGACGCCTCTCAGGCGCAGCCGCTGTACCAGCGCGAGCACTTGGACGCGCTTCTGTTGCTGGTCTGGGGTGTCCAGTTCGATGCCGTAGTCGTTGTAAGTGAGCAGCGCGGTTGAATCGGCCAGGCGGGCTGCGCGAAAGGCGATTTCGATGTAGTCGGGTCCAACCAGCTCAAGCCAAGGCGATTTGCGCAGGCCGTCAGGTCTGCCATCCTTCACGTCGATCGCCTCATTGACCACGTCCCATGAGTGCAGCTTTCCGGCGAAGTGCCCGGCTACTCGCTGGATGTGATCGGTCAGCAACCTGCGCGCGTTTGCATGTGTGGCTGTCGATTGAAACCAGTCGGGCAATGCCTCATGCCAGCAGAGATTGTGGCCGCGAAGACGCTGGTTATGCGCGTTGGCGAAGGCGAAGATCGCGTCCGCCGGCGCGAAGTTGTACTTATCCGGAGCTGGGCGTAGCGCTTTCCACTTCATTGCGTTTTCT
>DATGAD010000048.1:0-12203 GCA_035313725.1 Alloacidobacterium sp.
ACGAAAGTTGGAAGGCCTCCATCTCTCCTATCGAAAAAGCGGAAATTTATGACGGCGAAATTTACGACGCCAGACGAGAGCAGCCCGGCTGGAGCAACGCTGCATTCAATGCGTCGAGTTGGAAGCCCGTCGAATTGGTTGAGCCCAAGCCACTCGCAATCGTCGCACAGGACTATCAGCCGATTCGCGTCGAGAAAGTGCTGCATGCCAAGGCACTCACCGAGCCCAAGCCTGGTGTGTACATCTTTGACTTTGGTCAGAACATGGCGGGCGTCGCGCATGTGCGCGTGACTGGCAAGGCAGGAGAGCAGATCCAGTTACGCTTCGCCGAGGTGCTCAACCCAGACGGCACGATCTACACTGAGAATCTTCGCACCGCACTCGCGACCGATCGCTACACGAAGGGAGCCGGCGGCACGGCGGAGTACGAGCCTATGTTCACCTTCCATGGCTTCCGCTATGTCGAGTTGACCGGTGTCCCCGGGAAACCAGAGTTGGAGAGCGTAACGGCAAAGGTGTTTCACACCGATGCCCCATTCTCCGTTGACCTGAAAACCGGCAGCGCCATGCTGAATCAGCTCTGGAGCAATATCCTCTGGGGCCAGCGCTCAAACTTTGTCGGCGTACCTACCGACTGCCCCCAGCGCGACGAGCGCCTCGGCTGGACCGGAGACGCCGAAGTCTTCTGGCGTGCAGCGTCCTACAACATGGGTCTCGCGCCATTTTCGAAAAAATTCGCTGCTGATCTGCGGGCGACGCAGGTTGGCACTCCAATGTACGGTATCTTCGCTCCCGGCACTTCCACTCCAAATGCCGGATACGGCGCAGGCTGGAGCGACGCGGGCGTCATCGTGCCCTGGACATCCTGGCTGCAATCGGGCGATACGCGGATCATCGAACAGAATTGGGATGCGATGACCAGCTACCTTGCCGCGATCGAGCAGAGCAATCCGGACCATCTATGGAAAGTGAACGCGGGAACCCCTTTCGGAGACTGGCTCTCGCCGGAAGGCAAGACAAAGGCCGATCTGATCCAGACCGCCTACTGGGCCTATGACGTTACATTGATGCGGCAGATGGCGCATGCGCTTGGAAAGAGCGCGGAAGAACAAAAATACGCCGATCTCTTCAACAAAATCCAAACGGCATTTGCGGCTACGTTTGTCCGCGCCGACGGATTTGTCGACGGCGCCGACAACACACCTTCGCAGTTCGGACGCATCTTCACAACGAAAGAAGTTCAAAGCGGTGATACGCAGACTGGGTATGTGCTTGCGCTGTACATGAACCTTGTCCCCGCTTCACTGCGGCAGGCCGCCGGAGAGAAGCTTGTAGGTAAGCTCGAAGCCAATGGCTGGAAGCTGGGCACGGGATTTCTGGGGACGCCATACCTGTTGGCCGCATTAGTCGACACAGGCCATGCGGACGTGGCCTATCGGCTCCTGCTGAACACCGAATACCCCTCCTGGGGGTATCTCGTGGACCATGGTGCGACAACGATGTGGGAGCGTTGGAACGGCGACCAGATGCGCGGCGATCCCAGCATGAACTCCTACAATCACTACGCCTATGGCGCCGTGGCCGACTGGATCTATCGCTACGCAGCAGGCATTGATGCGAGCGCAGCGGACGCCGGCTTCCACACGATTTACCTGCATCCGAATTTCAGCCCGCGCCTCGGCTCGCTCGAATTTTCTTACGCCTCGCCCTACGGTGAGATTCACTCCGCATGGAAGGTGACCGGACCCACCGTCGAGTGGAAACTGGTGATACCCCCAAATACGAGCGCCATGATGCCTGTCGCCGCGATCACATCAGCGCAATCCACGCTTAACGGTCAGCCGCTGACATCCAGCTCCCAAGTACGCCAGGCCGCCGGTCCGAATGGAGAGCCCATGTATGAGTTAGCCGCCGGAAGTTACATCTTCAACATTCAGGTGAACTCCGAGAAGGCAGTCGCGTCGGTTCATGGAAGATAGAAGACTTCGCGCAGCATCGGGAATCGCTCGCCCGGCCGCAGATCATCTTCCAGCGGCCTGAAGTAAGGGCTCATGGCCTGCTGCCACTTCAGGTTCACCGGATCATTCTCGATCTTTCGCCAGGTTGTTTCGAAGTCATCCTCCAAACGTAGAGACAGGATGAGAAGATCATCGCGGCGGAAGATAGAGTATTCGGAGATGCCGGCGCTCTTCAGCAGGGCGAGCATTTCAGGCCACACATGGCTATGCGATTCGTCATACGCATCTTCCATACCTGGCTTCAGGCGGAGCATGAAGGCCGCTCGTTCCATCGTGTCTCTCTCCTTGAACCAACTTGAGCTATCGTTTTTCTTCCAGCAGAGTAACCGGACCAAGAATGCCGGAAGGCAGCGGCTCCAGATGGTCCATATCCTGAGGCACAAACAACGTGCCATAGCGGGCGTAAAGAAGCCGGTAGTCTGGCTGGTTACGACCTGCGAGCGCGTTGATACCTGTGTTCCCAACGACAATCTTGAGGTCGTTGCGTCCAGCTTTGACGAACGGAGTGAGATCAACGCGGTAGGGTGGATGCCATATATATCCCGCATGCTGGCCATTCAGAAAGACCTCCGCTGCTTCGCGGATCGGGCTCTCAAGATAGGCGCGCATGTTGTGAGGGCCCAGCGGGTTGGGTTGCGCGATCGGAGTTCCTTCGCCAAAGTCCAGCATGACTGTCATGCCCGGCTTGAATGACAGGTCCTTTTCATACGTGGCCGTTCCGGAGAAGTAGCGAAGATCCGGATATTGCTGCCATGGGGTCAACGCTGTCATCTCGATTGATCTGCGTTCAGGATCATTGAACGTTACATGCCATTCGTTCGAGATGTCGATCTTTGTTGTCAATCCCGGCTCCTGTTTCGCTGCGCCCTGCATCGCATCCTCAGAGAAAAAGATCAGGCGCGATTCATAGGGCTCGAGTTCGAGTGTCATGTGCGCCGGATCTGATACTCCTGTAATTCGTCCTGCAAGAGGGTCCCAGATTTCTGCGCGACTATGCGAAGTGCGAAAATGCACCGAAGTCTGAAGATGGCGATTGCTGGTGTTCGCAACAAAGTAAAGATCGCCATTATCCAGTTTGCGGTGGAGGAAGCCAATCTCTGGAGTTGCCGGAGTAGTTGTGAAGTCCGGCTCAAGATAGGTACCGAGCGATGCGCCTAGATTGTGCTCGTCCTGAACAAAATGGCCGGTTGAGATGTTTCCGCGAAAGAGCGTCTGCGAAATCGCCTGGATGTGGGCTGATCCGGCTTCTCGATCGAGATAGCCTGGAGCTGTCGACGGAAGCGTGCGAGTCGCGACGACAGTACCGCCGTGGCGAGCGGAGTCGGCAATCTTCTCGTAAGTCTTTTCCGGAAGCCGTTGCACACCAGGCAAGATCAGAACCTTGTACGGAATGCCTATGCTGTCGATTGTATCCGCGTCGATGAAGTCGAGATTGAATCCCGCATCCAGAACTTGCGCAATGACCTGGTTGCCGAGGAACCCATCCATGGACTCGTCGATCGACACGTTGCTCCCGCTCTCGTCAAAACCTGCTGCCGATGTTGGCGATGCATGCTTCTGCAGACCAGCGCTGAACGACGCCCACACATCGTCAGTCGGCAGCAGAATCGCCACATCATTCGCAGGTTTTCCCAATCGAAGCGCGAAGCTTACTCGCTGCAGATATTTCGCAAGCTCAGGCATCACGAAGAACCACGGATTATGAGCATCAAGAGCGGCAGCGGCATACATTCGCCATCCCGGTTCTTCGGCAGATTCGGGAGAGTAGGGCCAGCCGTGGCCTACAAGTTGATTGATGCCTTGCAAAAAATGCAGGTCCGCCTCGGCCTTCATATCCAGCGGCGTCGCCCGAAAGGCTGGCGAGTGAAGCCATGTCCAGGTCTCAGAAGAAATGATGTTATGACCGAAGAGGTGTCCCGCAGAGGCAGCCCAGCGCGTATCAGAAAACTCCCGCCACATATTTAGCGTGGCCTTGCCTTCTCCTTCAGGCAGGTCTGCGAAGCGATTGCTCGACAGCGTCACCGGTGGGAAGCCGTAGGTTTGCGAACGCAACAGCGTGCCGTGCTGGCTCGCCCAGGCATGCATTGGCTGGAGAAAGTTTTGATCAGCCAGTTCGGTCAGTGTTTGCCCCCAGTCATGGCGAATGGCGGCAGTGTCAGGGCCGGTATCGCCAACTAACGCCGGAAGATGAGGCACGAGATCGTATCCGCGGCGGTTACGAAATTCGGCAAGCAAATCAGGTGTCCAGTTCGAGCCATAATCTTCAAGGCTGTCGCTGAAAACTGCGTACGGTGGTTTGTTGGGGAATGCCTGCAGCAAGCGATCGCCCACAGCCTGAAGATGAGTTGCGGTGGCGCGCGCATCATAGTGATCCAGGACAAAGCCGGCTGCACCCACTGCGGGGCGTTTGACCATCATTCCCGTGCGGCTGGAAATAAAGAAGAGAGCAGTACGCACGTCAGAGTTGTCCGGAGCAATGATGAGCCTGCCATTCTTAACATCGTTTACTCGCTTTGCATCAATCAGCATCATTGCGGACACGGTGCCAGGTGCGACAAACGCCTGCAACAAGTTCTCGCCTGCCGAGATATAGGGTATGGCTATGGATTCCGTTCCTGGCACGATGGGAACGGCTTCGACACGAAGCTCTCCTGCCGCCTGCGTGATTGGAATATGCGGTCCCCCAAAGGGCCAGCCGCTTCCAAGTGTCACGTCCATGCGCAGGCCCAGTTCGCGGGCCTGTTCCGCAGCAAAGCGGAGGTCGTCTATGTATTCATCGGAAAGAAAAGGCACATTATGAAAACCTGGGGCAGCTCATAACCGGGCCGGGTAACCGCTTGATAAGGAAGGCGGATAACGAACTCAGGATTGCTACTTTCCTCAGCAAATGGTCGAATCATCGATCAAAGGAGATGCTCTTTCCGAGTACGCCTAAGGTAGCTGATATTTCCCAGCAAAGTCTTGGCGATTGCTTTTTGCTGTCCAGCTTGCAGTCCATTCTGCACCTCGAACCGGACGGCTACACAATTTACCGCACCATGATTGACCACAGGGACGGCTGGATTACAGTTCGGTTCCACGGTGACGAGGACCACGGCGATCGCCTGGAATATTACCTGAAATTCCAGAAGACTGTGCCGTGGTTTCCAGGAGCCGGACTCCTTTACTCCAAAGGCCCGCTTTGGATCGCCATGCTTGAAAAAGCCTATGCGATTGCGAAATGGAAGGGTTCTTACGAAGCTTCTCTCAATGGAGGATCTCCCCGCAAAACTCTGCGGATGCTTACAGGAAGCGACACCGATTTCCATGATCGTGAAGCGTTTTCCGGCGACCAGGGCATAACAGAATTGAAAACAGTGTTTGCTGTTGGGAATAACACCGTGCATACCCGGATGGCCGCCGGAGGCCGCGATATATCCGCCCAGCGCCAACAAAGGGCAGTTAACATTCTCGCCAAGTGCAGAAACGAGGTTTTCAATACAAGTCAGCCTTGCCTGACCGCATGGATGACCTATAACGATAGAGGACGGCTCGCAGCCACCTTCGACGATTTCCTGAAGAAATACGGGACGCTTATCACGAAACCGGGCGCGAATGCCGATGCGCCGGACATACAACTCAGGCGAGAGGTCGCGCGATTTGAACAATTTGAAAAATGGCTGGACGCAAACACCAACGGACTCGATATCGCGGTGAAGGCCTGCATTCTGAGTTATGTGCTCCGCAATAAGATCTTTCCCGGAAAAAGAGGGACCGGGATGTACAGTGCGCAAGACCTGGTCACTTTCAACTACGTTAAGAGCGGGCTCGCCCAGAAGATTGTTCTGACCGCCGGCACATATGAGCAGGTAGGAACGAGCCTATCCAAGCTGAGAGGGACAGTCGGAGAGTCGGTGAGCCAGGGGCTGGCTGGAAGCCATATGTATAGCTTGCTGGCAGCCGCAGAGGACCAGCTGTTTCCTAACAGGCTCTGGATCAAGCTCAGAAATCCCTGGGGGAGAACGGTGCGAGCTTACGTCAGGGATGGGGGAGGTCTCAGCCTGAACGCTGTTGAACTCAATCCCGATCCCAAACAAAGGAACGTGGTGGTGCGGCAGGTGTTCGTCAAGCCCGAAGCGGAACCGCAGAGCGTAGTTTCGCTGGCACAGCAAGGTATGTTCTGGATTGAATTGAGCGATTTCATAAAACGCTTCAACAAAATCCAAGGTGGCGCGAGGCCTGCGTGGGTGTGAGGCCTGACCTGGTTTGCCCAGAGGTCCGAAGGTGCCGGATCATGAGGTTCCGCGTGATCCGTCCTTGCCACGAACAAGAACCTATGTAAAACGAGAATTCTGAACTTGATCCAGTTCTCGGAGAGAATGCGATGCGCCGTTCCGTGAGGAACCACACGGACCGTTGTGTAGTAACCTCTATACCTTTTGCATTGGGTGGATGAAGTATCAGAAGGACCTGATCGTGATCGACACACGGTGAAACTCAAATGCCAAAGACATACATCTCGAAAGCCCTGACTGTTCTCTCGAAGCGCCGGGAGGGCAGCTATCTGTGCGACAAGATTGCGCACCGGCTCAGCAATATGACGAGCGGGTCTGTCCGGCGCGTCAACAACGTCCTTGATTTCGGCTGGCTCAAGTGGACGATGATGAATGTTCAACTTATGTACGAACAGACCAGAGAGCAACTGGCCGATTTAAGACGGGCAGCCATGCTGGGCGCCATGGTCTTTGAACTTTCGGCTGAATTAAAGCGTAAGGCGGAAAACTGGGATATGGGCCAGTTCACACAGGTATTTCGGGCCTGCGAAGACAAACCAAATTACCCTGCGCGCGGGTTCTACCTGAAGGGCAGCTTTTGGGGATTCGCCAACCACAGTCAACGCGAGTGGACAGAGCAGGCGTGGATGGAAGCTGGGCGTCTCGTGGGATCCGGGCTCCATGCACTGAACGTGGCGGCCGCAGATCACAACGAAGGCTACCGTCGCTTCAACTATTCTTGCGCGCTATTTCGGCCGGCCGAATCTCGAAGGTGTCAGAAACACTCTGACGATAATCCAAAATGCTATGCAGAACGACACGGTCGGCATTTCTTACGAGGGGCCCGGCGCAGGCAACGGCACTTACGAGGAACTTCATGAACTGTATGTGTCCTCTCTCTTGCAACCGAAGTTGAATCGCACCGAGGTCGGATGGTCCAGCCCACACGGGTGCGCGCACAATACGATCGGATTCACCACCACTTTCTTTATCCCGACGGAAACAGCGATTCGCAGGAACACACTGCACAATCACCAGCACACCCGCATGGGGACAACACGCGGTGGCGCTATTCTTCACGAGCTTACTCACCGGTACGCGCAAACCAGCGATGAGATTCTACCGGCAGAAACATTCGCCCGTCTGGGGAGAATATTCGAGGCAAATGTCAAGTGCTACAACCCCTACTCATGCTGGGCGCTGGCTCAATCGGCTCCTGCGCAGACGGTGACCAATGCTGACAGTTATCGCGTCTTCTGCGAGGATGCGTGGGTGAACTGGCATTGATGCTGAAGTGCTTCCACACAATAACCTGCTGTTCTTCAATATTTGAGCGAGCGCAGTGCACGTTCTTGTGTTTCATGGAGAAGACAGCGCGCCTTCCATCTCTACACTTCATTTCCAGAAACTTCGCGAATTATTTCCCATTCTCCCGACTGTGTGGAACCACATGGTTGTTTGTGTAGCAGCCTCTATACTCTTTTCCTCGACGCCATCCTAATCTGATTTCGGTTATTCAACGCTGTCTCAAGCGGAAACAAATCAGTACACCGGCCCCTCAGGACATTGCCTGAATCATTCCCGCTGAAAACAGTCAACCGCTGTCGGTTCAATTCAAAAAAAGGCTTAGAGAAGCTAAGCTGTGCCTCAACGCTGATCTCTTCAGAGAAGGCTGTTGGGTCCTTAGAAGCGGCCTTTACAGGGAGTTCAGAAAATGATCGCAAAAACAAAGAACCAATTACTTTCACTGGTCGTATCCGCAACGCTTGTCCCGCTGGGCATCCCGGCGGAAGCGGCCTTCGCCTTCCAAAACCAGACTCCTCCCCCGAGTTCTTCAACTCCTCCGACGAGCTCTTCGCCTGCTGCGACGGCGCCGACAGATTCCGCTCCGGCGGTCGCTCCGCTGTCGCCTGATCAGCTCGATTCACTGGTTGCTCCGATTGCGCTCTATCCTGATGCGCTGGTGGCGCAGGTTCTGGCGGCAGCGGAGTATCCCGATCAGGTTGCGATGGCCGACTTGTGGCTTGGGCAGAACAGCAGCCTGACGGGATCGGCGCTGGCACAGGCTGTCAATCAACAGTCGTGGGACCCGAGCCTGAAGGCGCTGAGTCAGTTCCCGTCGGTTCTGAAAAATCTTGCGAGTAACCTGGCTTGGACGTCGAGCCTCGGACAGGCGTTTGCAAATCAGCAGACGGATGTGATGGCTGCGGTGCAGGACATGCGCGCGAAAGCGCAATCTGCGGGAACTCTGCAGTCGTCCTCGCAGGTCACCGTCGTGCAGCAGAGTCCTTCGACCATTGTGATTCAGCCAGCTAATCCTGATGTGGTTTACGTTCCGCAGTACAACCCGACTGTGGTTTACGGAGCGCCGATTGTCGTTCCTGCTTACGTGCCTCCGCCGGTGCCTGTGGTCACGGCTGGCGTTTTTTTCGGAGGAGGTATCGCTGTCGGAGCTACTTTTGGCGGCGGTGGCTGGGGTGGCGGCTTTGGTTGGGGCTGGCACGCCTGGAATGTGGGCTGGGGTGGTGGAGGTGGCAACGTCATCTTCAACAACAACACCTACATCAACAAGACAGTCATCAACCGGACTACTTACAACAACTACCATCCGTGGGGACCGAACAATCCCAATGGTTATCACCCGGGAACTGACACGCACTATGGCCCGAACGGCGCGTATCATCCCAACGGTTATTACGGACCGAATGGTGGATGGCACTCAGATGGCCCCGTTAACCATGCGGGGGGCGCTACTGGCACCGAAAACCATGCATGGTACGGGAACGATGGCGCGTATCATCCGGACGGAAACTACAAACCGGGTACCGACACGCACTATGGCCCGAACGGCGGATATCACCCCAACGGTTATTACGGTCCCGATGGCGGCTGGCACAACGACAAGCCCGGCACCAATCCGCATGATCAGCCGAATGGCGGCGACAACGGCAACCACGGCTTGATCGGCGGCAATGGTGGCGTGCAGCATCCGGCGGCGGATTATGGCAACCAGCGAATGCAGGCTAGTAATGACCGTAGCAATGATCGCAGCAATTTCGGGGGCGACCGCGACAACTCCGGGAGAGTGAATCAGCCCCGCTCATACATGAACGGTAACGGGGACAGAGACCGCGCTGCAGCTGATCGTGGCAGGCAGAGCATGCATGTCCAGCAACCGCGGTCGCGTCCTCAGCACATGAGCGCTCCTCGTAATACGGGCGGCGGCCACCGGCGCTAAGGAAGATATTTCACCCAAAAAGAAGGGAAAAGAAATCCATGAGATTCCATACAAGGACGCTATTCAAAGAAAGTGGGTATCTGCTGGCCGGTCTGTTGCTGATGATCGTTGTTATAGCCGGCTGCAGTGGGAAAGTGCAATCTGTCGCGGCGGCTGAGACGCAAGCGCAACTGACCTTCGCAACGCCTAAGGAAGCGGGTCAGGCGCTACGGGCGGCTGCAGCTGCCGGCGACGAAAAAGCTCTCGCGCAAATCCTGGGCCCGGAATCGAAAGCCATTCTGAGCTCTGGAGACGTTGAGGAAGACAAGGCGGCAATCGAGTCATTCGTGAAGAAGTACGACCACATGAGCCGCTGGGTCACCATGACGGATGGCAGCCGGGTCCTGTACATCGGAGCGGACAACTATCCTTACCCGATTCCTCTCGCGCAGAACGCATCGTTCAAGTGGTATTTCAATACCGAGGCTGGCAAGGATGAAATTCTTGCGCGTCGCATCGGCAAGAACGAGCTGCTGGCGATTGATGCGATTTCTGCGATGGGGCGCGCGGAGCAACACTACTATAAGCACCATCACGATGGCGATAAGACGCACCAATATGCGCAGCTGATTCTCAGCAGCTCGGGGAAACAGGATGGCCTCTACTGGGAAGTTCCGGAGGATGCGCCGTCGAGTCCGCTGGGCAGGCTGAATGAGTTTGCCAATGATGTTGTCACTTCGACTCAGCCTGGCACTTCGCCGATATTTGATGGCTATTCCTTCCGCGTGCTTACAGCTCAGGGAGACGAAGCCAAAGGCGGCACGAAGAATTATTTGGCAAACGGAAAAATGACTGGCGGATTCGCCATTCTGGCCAGCCCGGTGACTTATGGGGACTCCGGCATCATGACCTTCATTGTGAGTCGTGAAGGCGTTGTCTACGAGAAGGATCTTGGTGCTGCGACTACGGCCCCGGTTGGTTCGATAAACAGTTACAACCCTACAGATGGATGGACTCCGGCGGAGTAACTTCCTGACGGCACGACACCTGTTGAATCAGGACGGTAATTGCAAAACGGTTGCCGTCCTCAAACAAGACACTTAACTACACAAGGAGAAGGAAGATGAAATTGAGAAATTACATTCTGAGTGCCGCCGCTTGTACCGCTGTTGTCTGTGGTGGGGTGGCGTATGCGCAACAACAAACCGTAGTTTATGAACAGCAGCCGACGGTGGTCTACGAGCAGCAGCCTGCGCCGGTAGTTGTTTACCAACAGCAGCAGCCGATGGTGAATATCGATCCGCATCGGCATGGAAATCTGGCGGCCGCGCAGGGATATATCGTTGACGCCTATCAGCGGATTCAGAGGGCACAGAGCGCGAATCACGGCGAACTGGGTGGTCACGCACAAAGGGCTAAAGAACTGCTGACACAGGCGGATGCTGAGCTTAGATTAGCTGCGGATGTGGCAAATGCCGAAGGCCACTGAGAGGCATTTTGGGAAACTGGCGTCTGATATGGCTGCGAATATCTTAGGACGCCAGGAAGTACAGACCGTCTTTATGCTATTAGCTCGACTTATCAGTACTTAGCAATAACTGTTTATTCTGAAGCGCATATCTAAGCAGAGCGTTAGCGCCCTCCCCCTCAAGAGAAAGCTTACGGCAGATATTGGTGCGGTGATTCTCCACGGTTCGATAATGGATGGAGAGTTCCGCACCAATTTCTTTGCTCGACTTACCGCCAGCGATCAGTTGCATGATTCGATACTCCGTTGGCCTCCCCTTTTACACCAGTTACCGGCCCGATGTTGTGCTGATGGATATACGGATGCCGATTATGGACGGGCTCGCAGCAAGGCAGATTCGAAAGGCTCATCCGGCAGCCAAGGTAGTAATGGTAACCGACTATGACGATGACGATCTGCGCAAAGCGGCTTCGGAAGCGGGAGCCTGTGGCTATTCCCTCAAGCAGAACCTGACAGAGTTGGTGCCGCTGCTTCGTTCGACTTCGGGAGAAGTCGACTAGGAAGTCTTGATGCCTTCGCCTTCGACGATTGTGATGTATTTGTCGATTGGAAGGCCGGTGAGCTTTTCTGTTGCGCCGCTGGGCTCGGGCCACTTTATTTCCAGCCAGTCGATCTTTGTACGTTTGCCGATACCGAGCACCATACGCGGATCGTGTGACGAGAGGAAGCTTCCGCCGCCGACCTTTGTTCTGGTGCGCTTCAGATCTCCTGCCTGGTACGTAATGCGTGCGCCGACTGCGTCGCGGTTCGATTTTTTGCCAACCAGTTTGATTCCCAGCCAATGGTTGTCGCCCGTTGCGGTATTGCGCAGCAGCAGCGGAGCGGCGTCATTTACGGAGACGAGGACATCCACAGCGCCGTCGTTGTTGAAGTCGCCGATTGCGAGTCCTCTAGCAGAGAGGGACTTCACGAAGATCGGGCCGCTTTCGGCACTCACGTTGCGCAGGGTCTTGCCATCGCCGTGAAAGAGCAGCATCGGCTCCTGGTAAGTCACGTCTTTCTGCATGGTCTCGATCAGGTCGTCGGGATTCCCATTTGCGAGGAACAGATCGAGGTTGCCGTCGTTGTCGTAATCGAAGAACTTGAGTCCCCATCCGCTCATCAGGCGCGTTGCTGTACCGACGTCGGTGACATTGGCCTGATCGTCGAATGTTTCGTCGTGATTGTTTTGATAGAGCGAATACTTT
>DATGAD010000049.1:0-2987 GCA_035313725.1 Alloacidobacterium sp.
ATTCCGTAAACTCCGTGTTTTCTGGGGAGGTATTTGGGATTTGCGCGCTATGCTACTTCGTTCAACGCCTCGATCACCGCATCCGCAAAGGCTCTCGTGCCGCTCGATCCGCCCACATCCCGCGTCAGCGTCTTCCCTTCGCCGTAGACCTTTTCGAGGGCGCTCTGCGTTTTATCGGCGGCATCGTCCTCGCCAATATGGCGCAACATCAGAATCGCCGACTGCAGCAGAGCCGTCGGGTTGGCAATATCTTTTCCGGCAATGTCCGGAGCCGAACCGTGTACAGCCTCAAAGATTGCCGCGTCAGCGCCGAGATTCGCCCCCGGAACCAGCCCGAGTCCGCCGACAAACGCCGCGCACAAGTCGCTGACGATGTCGCCGTAGAGGTTCTCCAACAGCAGCACATCGTACTGGTAAGGATTCATCACCAGCTGCATGCAGGTGTTATCGACAATGTGCTCGCCGTAGGTGATCTCCGGAAAGCCTTTGGACACCTCGCGAGCGCACTTCAGAAACAGGCCGTCAGACATCTTCATGATGTTGGCCTTATGGATGGCATGGATCTTCTTCCGCTTGTGCTTGCGCGCATAGTCAAAGGCGAACTGCGAAATGCGCGTTGAGGCCTTCGCCGTGATGATCTTCAGAGATTCGACGACCCCCGGCACAACTTCGTGTTCGAGGCCCACGTACAGGCCTTCTGTATTCTCCCGCACAATAATCAGATCGACACCCGGATACCGCGTTTCCAGCCCGGGCAAATTCTTGATCGGGCGGAAGTTCGCGTAAAGCTCGAACTTCTTGCGCAGCGTCACATTAATGGAAGGAAAGCCACCGCCGATAGGAGTCGTCACGGGCCCCTTCAACGCGAGCTTGTTGCTCTCGATCGACTCGTAAAGTTCCTTCGGAATATATTCCTGGTACTTCTCAAACGCCTCGGCCCCGGCGGCAAAGCGTTCCCAGTCAAACTTCACTCCCGTAGCTTCCAGAATGCGGACCACTGCATCGGTCACTTCGGGCCCAATGCCGTCTCCGGGAATCAACGTTACTTTGTGCGTCTTTTTCTCAGTCATAATCTCTCATGGAGGCAAGTGCCTGCAGCAATAAGGCTGTCATCCTGAGCGTAGCGAAGGATCTGCTTTCTTGCGCATTCTTCCAACATCCGGGTGCCCCATCCTGAGCCGAAGGCGAAGGGTGGGACTAATTCACCGGCTTGCTCTTCTTCCCGTGCTCCTTGCCGCTCAACAACTGCTCCAGCTCTTCCTTAAACTCGCGCACATCCTTAAAGTCCCGATAAACACTGGCGAAGCGAATATAAGCCACCGTATCCAGCACCTTGAGCTTATTCATCAGCAGTTCGCCAATCTCGGTCGTCGTCCGTTCGCGCTCCGGCGAATCCATCAGAAATGTCTCAGCCTCATCCACCAGAGATTCCAGCTTGCCGGCCGAGATGGGGCGCTTCTCGCAAGCATGCAGCAGCCCGCTCAAAACCTTCTGCCGCTCAAACTTCTCCCGGCGGCCATCTTTTTTCACCACCATGTAAGGGATTTCGTCGATGCGTTCATAGGTGGTAAAGCGCTTGTTGCAGCGCTCACACTCGCGCCGCCGCCGAATCGAATCGGCCTCTTTGCTCTCGCGCGAGTCCACCACACGGTCTTGCGCAAACCCGCAGTAAGGACACTTCATCTTGTCTGTTTTGATTTTAGCAGTGCAACTAAAGTGCCTTGCGCGCCACTCGCCGCACCGAGTCCGTCACCACGCCATAAACCGCATGCGAAACCCACTCGCTGATACGCTCCCGCGCCGGCTGCACTTCCGTAGGAGCAGACAACCCCATCCTCGGCAGCAGCGATTCGTGCGTCATCTTGTTCAGCGTGATGCCGAATGCCGCGCCCTTCCAGGCGCCCAGCGTCGGCTCGTACTCCACGGCGGCTCCATACACCGCGCCCGCAAGCGCGCCAAAAGCCCAGTGAATACTCTCCAGTGCAGCCTTCTTTTCTTCACCGACCAGCGGATGCCCAGCCACCCGCTCGGCCAGCACAACCGACGGAGGCGTGCGCCTCGGGTCGCGGGGCGGAAAAATCTGTTCAGCAACAAGCTTCGCGCCCGCCCCGGCAAGCCCGCCAATCAAGCCAGCCAAAGCGCCTTTGAACAGCGAACGTGTCTTCTCAGCCATAGCTCTTGGATGCGAAAAATAGCAGGATCAGCATGCGTCGAGCAAGTTAACTCGCTGGCTCGCTGACATGCTCATGCTGCGCCGCAATCTCTTCGCCCGCATGCTCGCTCTCTTCCGTCACCTTCTTCAGTGACACATGCTCAAAACGCGCCCAGATCAGCCCCAGCGGAATCACACTCAGAAACGTCACCAGCAGCAGCACCGCGCCGCAACCCAGCGCAGGTTCCCACGGAACCTTGAAAAACGCCTGCATCGCCGCCGTCGTAAGCCCGATCTGCGTAAACCATCCAATAATAGGCAGCGTGATCACCGAGCTGCCCATGCTCGCCGCCATCAGCAGCATGCACTGCGCAAGATGCATGTTTGCCAGGATCGGCTCAGCGACAAACGCCCGCGCCGTTTCGAGATAAGCAAAGGCAATCATGCCCCAATGGATCAGCGAAATCACCACCACCAGCAGCAGGTCACCCATCGACCCGATGGCATTCAGCCCATCGCGAAAGCCGAGAATTTTATCCTCAACCTGCTCTCCTAGCCGCTGTGAAAGCGCGCCAAACGCACGCCCCATCACCCTCGCGACGACTTTGCCCGAAACCCGCACAAACACCGTAAACAGCGCCAGAAAGACTGCCACCAACAATCCACCCAGCGCCGCCTTATTAATCAGGTCAGGACGAGGCAGCGTGTGCCGCTCCGGTGAAAACAGCAACACGGTAGAAAAAATCAGCGCCATCGCGCCCATATCGAACATGCGCTCGACCGTGTACACCGCAATCTGCGCGCTCAGCGGAATCTGCGTCCGCCGCGAAACCAG
>DATGAD010000050.1:0-4630 GCA_035313725.1 Alloacidobacterium sp.
TTGAAGTTGTGGTCGATCTTTCCGATGAGGCTGGTGATGAGGTTGCTCGACGGAGCAATGACTGCGGCATTTGGTGCGCTGCAGCCTGTTTGATCGGTTGTCGCGCCGCTGAGATTCGGAGCAGGCCACGGATTGCGCGCCAGCAGCGATGCGATCACGGCGTTGCTCGGACCTCCCAGGCTGGCAATATAGGCGGGATCGGGCACGCATGCCTGGCTGACCGTCCCCACGCTTTCGCGCTGGCCTTCGTAGTCAAAGAAGAAGAAGGTGCGGTTGCGAATGATGGGGCCGCCGATCGACCCTCCGAACTGGTTGTTGTGGAACGGCGCCTGCGTCTGCCCGCGAGGGTTGAAATAGTTGCGCGCATCGAGAGCATTGTTGCGGAAGTATTCGGCTGCCGTTCCGTGAAAATCATTTGTGCCGCTCTTGGTTACGATATTGATGATGCCGCCGGCGCTCCGTCCGTATTCAGGCTCGTAGTTCGACAGCACACGCAGTTCGGAGACGGCGTCGATGGGCAGGATCGTCGCGGGAGCTCCGAAGACGCCCGGCTCATTCAACGCGGGATCGTTGCGATATCCGTCGTTCATGTCGGTGCCGTCCAGGAGAAAATTGTTGGATCGTCCGCGCGCCCCGTTTACGGAAAACGCTCCGAAGGAGCCGGGAGAATCACTGATCTGATCGGGCGAGCCGCTCACTCCGGGCGACAGGTAGATGAGCTTGGTGTAGTCGCGACCGTTGATGGGAAGGTTTTTCACGTCCTGCGTCGTCAGCGTTTCGCCGAGTGTGTTCGAGGTGGTCTCAACCTGGAGCGCGTTACCGGAGACGATGACCTCTTCTTTTTGCGAGCCCGTCTGCAGGACGATGTTGAGGTTGACCTGGCTTCCAACGGTGACTTCCAGCCCGTCGGCCTGGTAGGGATTGAAGCCGGTCATGGTGACCGACGCGCTGTAGCGGCCTACGGGAAGTTCCGGGACCGTGAACGCGCCGTCGCTATTGCTTGCTGTCGTGCGCTCAATGCCGGTGTCCATGTTCTTTACAGATATGGCGGCGCCCGGGATGACGGCTCCAGTTGCGTCGGTTACGGTGCCAAGCAAGGTGCCGCGAAAGGTCTGTGCATTGAGGGTGAATGCGGATAGAGCTGCCAGAAGGAACGAGAGCACTAGAACGCGGGAGATAGTGCGCATGACGTTACCCCTTCAAGAGAGTTTTTACCGGGCCGTCAACAGCGCAATCACTTTACACCAAAGTCGATTACAGATGGCTCAATCGCAGAAAAATCCGGTCGTCATGGGAGTCCTACGGTCGAACGGCACGGAGTGTCATTTGTCGGGTTATTGGCTCTTTGGGGAACAGCGATGACGAGGTTGCACGATTTAGTTTGAGCTTCAAGGGAGCAGATTTTGATGGCATAACTCTATGCAAATCTGCCAAACTGAAAAGCCACCAGTGCTTTACAGCGTGCAGGACGGGCCCCAACGCGATAGCCCCAGGATAGAGGCATTGCGCAAACGCAGCACAGGATTCTTACCGAGGGCGGGAGGCGTCTATGATGAACCCGCGAGTCGCGGATGTTTCTCATACGTCTGATTTGATCGGAGCCGGGAAGGTCTTCAAGCAATTTGGGCTCATGATTCTCGGCATCTTTCTGTGCGTGCTGATCTGGTCACCAGCCGCGGCCCAGCAGAATACCAAGAATGTGTTATTCGTATTCAGCTCCCTGAACCAACAACGCAGCGATCTGGAGTCATTTGAAAAGGCTTTACGGGCTCACGTTCCGCAGCACCTCAACTTCCATACGTCATACGTAGACTTCGAGCGAATGGGAGATGCATCTTACGAAGACAGTCTCGCTGAGACTTTTCACCGCGCATACAAGAACGTAAAGCTGGATGTTGCGGTCGTATCTTCGATTGAGGCGCTTCGATTCGTAACGCACTACCGTGACAAGATTCTTCCCGGCGTGCCCATCGTCTTCTACTCCCTCAGTGCCAGGGAACTGGAGGGGCTGCGATTGCCCGCCGACGTTACGGGCAGGACTGTCGAGGTGGGTCTGCGAGAAACAATCGACCTGGCATTGCGTCTTCACCCGGATGCGCAATCTGTCGCGATTGTCACGGAAACGCCGGGATTCTGGTGGGAAGTTGCACGATCGGAGCTCTATCGTCATCGCGATCGCGTGAGAGAGATTGATCTTTTCGGCCCTCCAGGAAACGAAATCCTGGACAAAATAGCGGCTCTGCCTCCAAATACCGTCATTCTCTTTCAACTCGCAACACTGAGTGCGAAAGAATCGGATATTAAAGCCAATGATGTTCTCGCCGCGGCCGCCAGGCACCTGCCGACCTACTGTGCGTGGAAGGCGTCATTTATTTTGGGCTGCATTGGTGGGGCTTACATCAATTCGGACAAGTATGTTGAGTCGACGGCAAATACAGTAGCGCGAGTGTTGTCCAGTGAGCGGCCTGAAAACATTCCGATTGTGGACGACACCAATTTTGAGACAGAAGTGGATTGGCGGCAACTGCGACGCTGGCATATCCCGGAGTCGGCGCTACCGCCGGGGACCGTGGTTTTATATCGCGAGCCATCCCTGTGGGAGAGCTATCGGAAATCCATCCTTACAGCTATTGCTCTGATCGGTGTTCAGACGCTCCTGATTGCGGGATTGCTATGGGAGCGAGCGCGGAAAAAGAAGGCTGAAGCCGTTCTGAGCGAGAGCGAAAAACGGTTTCGCCTGTTGGCGGATACTGCGCCCGCGCTGATCTGGATGTGTGATGCGCGGGGCAGGGTTACATACATGAATGACCGGCGAATTGCGTTTACAGGTCGAGATTCGCACGCGGGATACAGCGACACATGGATCACGTACATCCACCCGGACGATGGGAAGAAGGTTTTTGACGCCAATTCACGAGCTTTGAATGAGCGCCAGCCATTTTCGAAGGAGTACCGTTTACGCCGGTACGATGGAGTCTATCGATGGATCTTTGATGTTGCGTCTCCGAGAGTGAACGGGGGTGGATCCTTTGCCGGATTTATCGGTGCGGGAATCGATACCACGGACCAGAAGCTTGCCCAGCAGGCGCTGGAGAAGATAAGCGGCCAACTGATTGAGGCACAGGAGCAGGAGCGCAGCCGCATCGCAAGAGAGTTGCACGACGATATTTGCCAGAGGCTGGCGCTGCTTTCGATGGAGATCGAGCAGGCGAATCTTGCTGTGGATGGGGCTCCATCAGCGACGAAGAAGAAGCTGGAGGAAATCGGCAATCTCTGTGTTGAAATCGGGAGTGACGTTCAATCCCTGTCTCATCAGCTGCACTCATCGATACTTGAATGCCTTGGTATCGCGATGGCCATCAGTGGCCACTGCGATGAACTGTCGAGGCAATACGACGTGAGTATCGAGTTCAGAGAACGGAACGTGCGCAAGCGCTTGCCTAAAGATATTTCGCTATGTCTTTTTCGTATTGCGCAGGAAGCTCTGCATAACGCAGTGAAGTACAGCGGGGTAAACGTGCTTACGGTGGAACTGAACGAAAGCGCGGACACGATTGAACTGCTGGTCATGGACCAGGGGGCCGGCTTTGACGTGGAAGAAGCGAAGAAGGAAGGCAGACTTGGGCTTGTAAGCATGCAGGAACGCGCCCACCTTGTGCACGGAGCCCTCACAGTCGAGTCGAAGCCGGGATGGGGTACGAGGATTACCGCAGTCGTGCCTCTGCCGGAAACCGATGCCAAGCCCCTGACTCAGAAGGATGATGAGGTTGCGAGTGTGACCGGGGCGGCTTAGGTCAGTTTCAGGCTGTGGCTATGTTGCGGGTAGTTCGGCAACATAGCCACAGCCGAATTGACTTAGTGCTTGTTGACCATGTCGATTACGTCCTTGCGCAGGTCCATGCGGCTGGCTTCGCGGGTGTAGAACATGTGGCCACCGGGGTATTCGTGGACGGAGACGCGGGTGGTGTCGGTGCCCATGAGCGGCATCTGGTCGACGGTGAGGATTGAGCCCATGAAGGGGCAGGAGAGGTCGTTCCAGCCGTGGGCGATGACGACGCGCATCTTGGGGTCGGCGGCTACGGACTGCCGCAGGTCTTCGACGGAACCCTTGCGCAACTCATCGCCGCCATCCCAGAGGCGGTTTACTTCAAACGAGAGAGCGTTGTAGCGGGCATCGACTTTCCAGCCAACGGTGCGGGTCACGAAATCGACCATGGCAGTCGTGGTCGGGGCGATGAGGGTTTCCAGCATGGGGTCACCGAAGCGCCTCTCGGGTGAATAGGGGAAGGGGTCGTAGGCGGTCACGTTCGAGTCATAGACTGAGCCGATTTTGCCCTCCTCGCGGTGGACTTCGCGCAGGTAGGCTCCGATCTCAAGACGGCCTCCGGAGTATTTGACGAACTGCGGGTCGAGGCCGGTCATGTCGGTTACGCGCTTGACGATGCGCTGCGTGGCTTCGGGGTCGGTGCGGCCTTTGAAGAGGTCGGTCGCGTAATCGCCGAGTGCGTAGGAGATGACTTGCTGCATGGCGTCGGGGGTGAGCTTGTGCTGGCGCTCAAGGCTGGCGGCGGTGATTGAGGGCAGGGTGACCATCCAGGGGATGGGCGAGAGGTCGCCGTTTTCATCGATG
>DATGAD010000051.1:0-2425 GCA_035313725.1 Alloacidobacterium sp.
GTCAGCCACAGCCAGAAATCGAGAGCGACAAAATAGCTGATAGGGACCTGGCTCACCGACTGGCTAACCAGAGCTTGTACAATGAACAGCAGAGTCAGTACTGAACCGATCTCCACGACGAACATTACGGGGTTGCTCCACTGCACGCTTGGCCGCAGCATCAGGAACGCCTCTTTGATAGCCGGCCACACGAGCTCGGGCGCGAACAAGGCCTGTGCGCGTGATCGTCGCCGCGGTACGGGCATCTCTGGCGTGATTCGAATTTCAGGTGGCTCAGAATATTGCTTTAAAGCTTCCATTATCGAGTTCCTCGTCCAAAAGTCGTCTAGGTGTCTTCGCTAGCTAGCCGCCAAAAGGGAACGGTCCAAGATGTTCGGCAACGGGACCTAGTGCTGCGACCGGCAGGAAGAGCAGGGCGCCGACAATAGCTATCGTTCCAACCAGCAAGCATCCGAAGGTAACGGTGTCGTCACGCAAGGTGCCTAACCCGAACGGAGTGGTCTTCTTCATTCCGAGGAAACCAGCCATCGCGATCGGTGCCAGAATCGGCAAGAACCTTCCGAGCAAGATGACGAATCCCGCTGCGATATCCCAAGGAACTGCTTCCAACGCTGCATTCGGATTGTTGTTCAGACCATAGGTAGTGCCGAGGCCGTCGAAGGCGGATCCGTTGTTGGCCGAATCCGACGAGAATTGGTAGACGATCTGCGAAAATCCGTGCGAGCCCGGATTGCTTGCCGCTTTGATTCCCCAATTGGTCGCGGAAAATAGTCCAGTCGGGAATAGAATTACCAGTGGATGTATCAGCAGAGCGATCAACGCTAGTTTTACTTCGCGCGCGCCGATCTTTTTCCCCAGGTACTCAGGCGTTCGACCGACCATCTGCCCAACTACGAAAATTCCGATGATAAGGAAGAGCAGCATGTTGATCATGCCGACGCCTTTCCCGCCATAGATGCAATTCACCCACATTCCAAAGAAGGGCGATAAGGCTGCCATCGGATTAAGACTGTCGTGCTCGCAAATGATCGCGCCGCAGGTGAAATCCACCGTGGCGGCCGCGAAGGTCGAGCCGGCCGAAGTGCCGAAGCGCAGCTCCTTGCCTTCCAGGTTGCCGAGATGCTGGTCGAGAGGCAGACCTGCTACCGCCGGCAAAGTAACATCACGCTTGCCGCCGGGCGCCGTCGCGCTCGGAATCGAAAATGTTCGACTCTGGGGATGGGCTATCAGTCCTGGATTTGGCTTCAGAGTGTCAAAGTAAATGGACCAGACTATCGTACCCGCAAGCAAAACAAACATCACCGAAAATATGACAAGCGAATGACGCTTTCGACCTAGCATGACGCCGTACATCCAAACGAGCGCCATCGGGAACCACATCATCGATGAGGTCGTAAGGAAATTCGACGCCGCGTCCGGGTTTTCAAAAGGATGCGCCGAATTCATTCCAAAGAAACCGCCGCCGTTGGTTCCCAACATCTTCATTGGGACAAAGGCAGCTAATGGCCCAATCACGATCGTCTGCTGCTTGGGCTGATTGTTACTGTCCGTGCCCATCGCGGCAGCCTCGAGCGTGTTGACCTGATAATCGCTCTGGTAGGTCATCGGCATGCCCTGAACCAGGAACACCATGCTAAGGACGAAGACCGCGGGCAGAAAGGTGTAGAAAACAACCCGCCACATATCAAGGAAGAAGTTGCCGACGTGCTCGTCGCTGCGAAAGGCTCGGATGATCGCCGTTAGAGCGCAGAAACCGATCGCCGCGGAAAGAAAGAACATCGGCAAGCAAAAGAATATCTGGCTGAAATTCGAGAATGACTGGTCGCCGGAATAATGCTGAATGTCGGTGTTGGTGCTGAAAGAAATGACGGTGTTGAAAATCGTGCTAGGTGCAAGCGCTCCCAGCCCGCGTGGGTTCAAAGGCGCCCACGGCTGAAGCACGAGCACGATATATCCAAACACGTACAGAACGATATTGAATACAAGCAAGGAAACCGCGTACTGCTTCCAGTTCTGAGGTCCGCTGTTGACGCGGTCTTCACACCACTTTAGAGGACGGGGCGCATGGTAGCGCGCGTCCATGATCCACGCCAGGTATTTACCCAGTGGATAGGAAACCGCGACGCTGACAACGAGAATTGAGATCGGTAAAAACCACATCGTGTTTTTTCCTATTTGTCTGAGGTCAGATGGGCCGAGTTGTTAGAACCATTCGGGTCGAACCATTGCGGCGACTAAATACCCGAAGACGAAAACTGCGACGATTGCCGTAACGTAGATCATAACTAGCTTCTCCCCTACATATTTTCGCAACCGAAAAGGAACACGTAACAAAGGCCCATCCCGGCTATTCCAATAAGAAACAACGCTGGGTCCCAAATCCAAAGATTCATGACGTCCTCCAATTAAGAAATTGGCTACCTCG
>DATGAD010000052.1:0-17883 GCA_035313725.1 Alloacidobacterium sp.
TTTATGCGGCCAGCTGAGCTTGCCGGAGACGATGCGCCGATGTGGCCCGTCCTTCGGCATGTACTGGCGGAGATGGAATCGCGCGAATCTTGCCGCTATGGCAGCGTTCTATTGCTCTCTCCGACCAGCCCTGCTCGCCTGCCCGAAGATGTTGCGAAGGCGATAGAGTTGCTTGAGCAGGATCCCCATGCTGTAAGTGTTGTTGCCACATCCAGGCCGCAATTCAATCCGCGATGGGTATGCGTCGACATCGCGAGTGATGGCTATATGCGCCAAAGCTTTCCTGATGGCAAGGTCTATGCAAGACGCCAGGACGTCCCGGTAGTTTATCGGATTAACGGTGCTCTTTATTTATGGCGGCGCGACCATGTCGCGAATTCGGATGCTCCCCGTTACTTCGAAATGCCGCATCGAATGCTGGAAATTCCCGAAAACCGTACTATCGACATTGATAGTCCGCACGATTTTCGCCTTGTTGAGTTGATGCTTCGCGACGGAATGCTTCGTTTCCCGTGGCTTTGATGCGCCTGCTGCATCAGATGCTATACTCGCCGCAACGTGAGGCGGGCGGTCAGCTTACGTCGCGCCGGAGTTGTTGTCAGTAGAACTTTACTGCGATTCTCAAAAGAATTGGTGCTTTCATAAATAGCGGAGACGCCTCTATGACCGCTAATCAGTCGCGTGAGTTGCCACTCATAACGAAGTCGGGTGACGTTCGCGAGTTGATGGGCCTCATGGATCGTTGCGCTCTGGGCATTACATTAGTCGTTGATGAGGACAGACGACTTGAAGCAACAGTCACAGATGGCGACGTGAGGCGTGCGATCCTTTTAGGCATTGAATTAGACCAGTCGATCGGCGAGCTCCTCACAATGCGTAAGGATAGCGGACGCAACAGTCGCCCAGTAACAGCTCCAGTCGGCACCGCGCCCGAGGAATTGCTTCAATTAATGGCGGAGTATCGAATCCGGCAGATTCCTCTGCTGGACGCTGAAGGGCGCGTCGCTGATATCGCCGTGGATTCAGATTATCTGGGCGCTTCGGCCCTGCCACTCGACGGTCTGATTATGGCCGGAGGATTCGGCAGACGCCTGATGCCGCTGACAGAAACGTGCCCCAAGCCGATGCTGCCGGTGAGTGGCCGGCCAATCCTCGAGCACCTGGTTCGCAATCTCAGCGCCGCTGGCATTCGGCATGTCAGCATCGCCACGCATTACATGGCGGAAAACATCATCGAGCACTTTCATGACGGAAAGGATTTTGGCGTACAGATCGAATATGTCGATGAGGATCGGCCCATGGGCACTGCTGGAGCGCTGGCAAAGGCCTCGGTGGGAGATCTACCTTTGCTCGTGATCAACGGAGACATTTTGACCACCATCGATTTCCGGGCGATGCTTGAGTTCCATCGCGAGCATTTGGCTGATATGACAGTCGCTGTTCAACAGTATGAAGTGCGAATCCCGTATGGCGTAATCAGTACCGAAGGAATTGACGCAGTCCGTATCGTCGAGAAGCCGTCTGTCCGTCACTTTGTCAATGCAGGAATCTATCTGGTCCAGCCAGGCGTATGTCAGATGGTTCCAGTGGACCGTGCATTCGACATGCCAGATCTGATCACAAAACTGATCGGAGCGAGCAAGCGCGTGATCTGTTTCCCAATACGTGAATACTGGCTTGATGTTGGACAGATGGAACAATATGAGCGCGCGTCCACGGATGCTGCGAGCGGCATAATTTTGAAATCGGAGACAATGCTACGACGTTGAGCAATTCATGTACGTGGAAGAACCGCCGAGTCCTCGTTACCGGGGCGGGTGGTTTTATTGGGAGTCACCTCGCAGAGCGGCTTGCGCAACTGGGCGCCCGGACTCGCTGTTTTCTCCGCTATACTTCGCAGGGATCACTAGGATGGTTGTCGGCATCACCTTTGCGTTCGGAATTGGAGATCATTCATGGCGACATCCGCGACTATGAAAGTGTCTTTCAGGCCGCCAAGGATGTCGATGTCATCTTTCATCTTGCGGCACTGATCGGCATTCCGTATTCGTATCACTCGCCGCGATCGTATGTTCAGACGAATATTGAAGGCACTCTGAATGTCCTGGAGGCTGCGCGGCGGCACGAGACCGAACGGCTAATATGCACATCAACAAGCGAAGTGTACGGGTCGGCACTGTACGTGCCTATTGACGAAAACCACCCGCTGCAGGGCCAGTCGCCCTACTCTGCAACAAAAATAGGTGCCGATAAAATCGCAGAGTCGTATCATCTCTCATTCGATTTGCCGGTCTCGATTGCCCGCCCGTTCAATACCTATGGTCCGCGCCAATCATCCCGCGCGGTGATTCCCACGATCATTACGCAGGCGCTCGCACAGCCATCCGTGAAATTAGGAAATATGCATACAACGCGCGATTTCAACTTTGTTTCGGATATTGTTGAGGGATTCATCGCGATTGCCGAGACTCCTGCAACCATTGGGAAGACATTGAATATTGGCAGCGGCACTGAGACATCTATCCGCGATTTGACTGACGTGATCTTCGAACTGATCGGAGCGAAATGCCCGGTAGAGATCGATGAGTCACGATTACGCCCAGAAGCAAGCGAGGTGGATCGCCTTTGCGCGAGCAGCCTTCTGCTGAGTGAACTCACGACCTGGCGGCAGAAGATCGCACTGCGAGAAGGGTTGACACGAACCATTGAATGGATAGGCCAGAATCTCGGGACATATTCGATCGGGAGCTACGCCATCTGAGGATGGATTTTTCGCGTAGTCACTCCGCATTCACTGAAGCCTCTAGCGGCCACGAGACATGAAAATAGTCCGATCGCTGGCTAAGCAGCTACCGCATCTCCTTCTGTGCCGGCTGTATCACCATATACGTCTTCGCGAAGAATCCGCTCGAGCGGTAAAAGCCGCCGCTCGTGCTGGCTTGCCGCTCCTGGAAACTCTTGATCTGCCAAGTTTGAGAGCGAGCAATACGCTCTTCATCCTTGGCAGCGCATGGTCGATTAACGACATCTCCGACGAACGCTGGCAGGTCATCGGAAAGCACGATAGTGTCGGCATTAACTTTTGGCTGGCGCACCCGTTCGTCCCGCGCTTTTTTCACTTTGAAGATATCGCCTACGATGACCAGCCGATCATGTATGAAGCTTTTCAAAAGCTTTTTGAACGCCGATCAGAAGCTTACGCAAACACTTTGAAGATCATCACTGAGGTGAGCCCGATCGGTGGGCGGCAAACAATATTCGAGCTTCCGGAAGGAATGAAGAAGAATCTGTACGTGGGCTTCTCCATGCCAGTAGTCGCACGCAACGAGGATGAGTTGCGCACTGGCCTCCGGTACATGCGCGCGATTGGAGCATTTTTGCCGCGTGCAAAAGTGGCATGGCTCTTCAAATATGGCGGATCGGTCATCGCGATGCTGACGCTTGGCGTGATTATGGGCTACAAACGGATGATTCTTTGCGGAGTCGACCTGAATCAGCAGGACTATTTCTACCAGCACCCGGAGCGCTATCCGGAATGCGCAGACTGGGAGTTCGTATCCAGAACTGACCCACACTTAACGACTCGCCGTCTTCCGTGGCTGGTTCCGGCACAATCGGCTGTATATCTGTTTAAGGAATTGGTCCTTGAGCCGGAAGGAATCGAACTCTACGTAGAAAACCGCGTGTCTACGCTATGCCCCAGGGTGCCACTGGCTTCTCAATTGCTTTTCGAACAACTTGCGAATCAGGGTGCTCTTTTACACCGCTCAGAGTCCCGCCCCTAAGCCGGCTGCCCGTCTTGTTGCCGCTGAAGTTGCGATACTGAATTCTATGGCTCTTTTTCAGGGGAATACGATATCGTATAGTCTCTCGGAAATTGGGGGTGAGTATTGAGCTATGTCTTGAAGCCCACTCAAGATGTGAATACTGAATCTCCAAGGACTCCTCAACTTGGTTTGCAGGCGCTCTTTGCTGTTGTCCTCTTCCTCATTTGTTTAACACGCGGCTCAGCTCAGACGACGAATAACAATCAGACGCGTCCAGCAAATGGTGCATCATCCCGTCCATCTTCGACATTTCCTCAGCCAGATCTGAACACGCCTGTAGAACCGAACGCAACCCCTGCGGCAGTGCCTGCCGCCGATCAATCGCACTACTTCATCTCGCCAGGCGATGTGTTGGAAGTTTCAGTCTTTGGCGCACCGGACCTCTCACAGAAGTCAGCAGTGAACAGCGCTGGGGACATCTATATGCCCCTGATCAACTACCTGCACGTTGCCGGTATGCACGTGGAAGACGCGCAGGGAGTCGTTGAGCAGGCCTATTTCAAGAAAGGCGTATTGAAATTCCCGCATGTAAGCATCGTGATCACAAGCTATTCCAGCGGTGTTGTCTTGATGGGTGAAGTAGGCAGGCCAGGAATTTACCCGATTGTAGGATCGGGAAAGCTTTTCGACATTCTCGCCGAAGCGGGTGGTGCGACGCAAAATGCCGGACAGGCCGTGACGATTACCCATAAGGACAGCACTAGTCAACAAACTGTTTTCCTGACGAACGATCCGGTGAAATCACTGGAGGCGAATGTTCCTGTTCAGCAGGGAGACACAATCATCGTATCCAAGGCGGGCGTGATCTATGTTGTGGGCGAGGTCCTTGCTCCCAACGGCTTTTTGATGGATGAGAAGGGCCAGTACACTGTCATGAAGGCAGTCGCCATGGCGCACGGACTGGCGAAGTTCGCGAAGCCTTCGAAAGCCAGGATCGTACGGCGAGAGCCCGGAGGCGAACAGGAGATCCCTGTCCCTCTCGATAAGATCCTTGTTTCGAAGTCCGCCGATATCCCGATGCAATCAAACGATATCTTGTTTATTCCATCGAGCAAGGGCAAGCAGGCTGCTGCCAGGACCGTTGATGTAGCCGTCGCGCTGGCTTCAGGCTTCGCCTATTATGGCTTCTATCGCTAGTGTCCTGTCTCTAAAGTTCTTGTACAGAAGCGGGCAATGGAGTCGAGGATCTGGTCGGCGGTTTTGTGCCAGACGAAGGGTTTCGGATCTTTGTTGTGGTTGTTGATGAAGGTCGTTATTGCATCCTTCAGTTCTTTGGTTGAGCGATGCACGCCGCGGCGCAACTGCTTTTCGGTGAGTGCGGCAAACCATCGTTCGACGAGATTAAGCCAACTGGCCGAAGTGGGCGTGAAGTGCAGGTGGAAGCGGGGCCTCTTGACCAGCCAATTCCGGATCATGGCGGTCTTGTGAGTGCCGTAGTTGTCCAGGATCAGATGAACATCCAGTTCGGCTGGCAGGTTGGCTTCGATGGTGTCGAGGAAGCGGCGAAATTCTTCGGAACGATGGCGCTGCTGGGTCTGTCCAATCACCTTACCTGTCCTGGTATCCAGGGCAGCGAACAAACTGGTTGTGCCGTGACGAACGTAGTCATGAGACCTACGCTCGATCTGTCCAGGGCGCATGGGTAGCAGAGGCGCAGTGCGATCCAGCGCCTGAATCTGACTCTTTTCGTCGACGCACAAAACCAGGGCGCGATCTGGCGGAGCCAAGTACAAGCCGACGATGTCACGTACTTTTTCGATAAACAGGGG
This sequence comes from Alloacidobacterium sp., assembly GCA_035313725.1. GTDB lineage: Bacteria > Acidobacteriota > Terriglobia > Terriglobales > Acidobacteriaceae > Alloacidobacterium. Next base: position 5,597 of record DATGAD010000052.1, read on the forward strand.
GTCTTTGGATAGCTTGAACGTCTCGGAGCGATGCGGCGCCAGGGAAAAGGCCTGCCAGATGCGGTGAATCGACGCACGGCTAAGACCGGCGCGCTTGGCCATAGAGCGTGTAGACCAATGCGTGGCGTCGGCCGGGGTCGACTCCAGGGTAAGAGCCAGCACCCGCTCGACATCCTTGTCGGAGAGTTTGCGGGAGGTGCCTGGGCGTGGCTCATCGAGCAGACCGTCCGTACCCTGGTCCAGGTAACGCTGCCGCCACTTGCCCACGGTCTGCAGAGTCACGCTCAACCGATGCGCAATCGTCGTGTTGCTCAGCCCATCTGCGGCCAGCAATACGATCCGTGAGCGCATGGCCAGTGCCTGCGCGGTCTTCGGTCTCTTGCTCCACGCCACCAACTGCGCCTGATCTTCAGCCTTGATCGACAACGGAATGAGCGGCCGCCCCATCGGAGTTCCTCCCACTCTATCCGATGAAGCCACCCCGGCAGATTATTCGGCTTATTTCAGAGACAGGACACTAGAAGGAATTCAGCGTAGTCATTTACTGGCACAGGCCATAACTTTTTCTACGGCATCGGCCATATCCTTCATGTCCAGATCGCAGAGCGTCGGGTGGACGAGAAACATCATCGCGCTTTCACCGAGTTCCTTGGCAACTGGGAGTCTCGTGGGCGGGCGGAGATCCGCAGGAAAGGCCCGCTCCAGATATATCTCGCTGCAACTCCCGGCATAGCACGGCACACCTTCCGCATTGATAGCATTGATGACGCGTTGCCGCTCCCAATCTTCCCGCAAGCGCTCACATTGTAGGAAAACGTAGTACTTGTAGTAAGAATGTACGATGTGGTCTGGCGGTCTGGTTACACGCAAGCCCGCGATTCGGGAGAAGCGCTCATTCAGTAGTTCAGCCAATTTTTGCCGTGTGTGAACAGACTGACGAAGTTTTCGCAATTGCACACGGCCGATGGCGCTTTGCATCTCAGTCAGTCGCCAGTTTGTGCCAAAGCTCTCATGCAGCCATCGATATCCCGGTGGATGCTGCCGGCGATAAACAGCATCATAGCTTTTCCCATGATCTTTGAACGCCCAGGCCCGCGCCCAAAGGTCGGAGTCATTCGTAGTCAGCATGCCGCCTTCACCGCCGGTAGTCATGATCTTGTCCTGACAGAACGAGAACGCATTCACGTTGCCCATGGAGCCTACTGGGCGCCCTTTGTATGAAGCCCCGTGTGCTTGTGCGCAATCCTCGATGACCTTTAACTTGTACTCGCGGGCCAACTCAAGAATCGGGTCCATATCGCACGGCCACCCAGCGAGATGCACGACAATAATGGCGCGAGCTCGCGGGCCGAGAACGGCCCGGATAGTATCCGCCGTGACATTCTGCGAATTACGATCAACGTCAGCCATTACGGGCGTCGCTCCACGCATGACGGCGCAACTAGCAGATGCTATAAAGGTACGGCTGGGAACGATTACCTCATCACCGGGACCAATGCCCAGTACTTGCAACGCGAGTTCCAAGGCAACTGTTCCATTAGCCAGCGCAACCGCATGTTTACAGCCGGTAAAGGCGGCAAACTCCGATTCGAATTGTCTACCTTCCTCGCCAGTCCAGTAATTTACTTTTCCGGATTCAAGAACGCGCGTAGCCGCCGCTGTCTCTTCCTGAGAAAAGGAGGGCCACGGAGAAAATGAATCTTTGCGCAGCGGTCGGCCACCGTCGATTGCCAGCTGGGTTTGAGTAGAGATATCCATCCGTTTTAAATCCGTCGCGCTAATTCTCTCAGAACGCGGGCCGGAGTACCGACCGCGACAACCCAATCATCGACGTCATGCAAGACCGTCGCGCCAGCTCCAATGATCGAATATGCACCGATTTTGATATTAGCAATGACCGTAGACCCAATCCCGAGCCAGGAAAGGTTGCCGACCTGCACATGTCCGCCAATGGCTACCCTGGGTGACAAATGTGCGAAGTTTCCAATACGGCAATCATGTTCGACAATCGCGCCTGTATTTATGGTTGCCCCCTGCCCGACCATAGCATCGGCGTTGACAACAGCGTGTGCCATTATGACCACGCCAGGAGATATCCTTACTGAAGGCGCGATCATTGCCGATGGATGGACCGCGGTCAATAAACGGACGCCAGCCGTGACACAGCGCTCGGCTATGGCGCGGCGATCAAAATTGTCGCCAATGCCAAGCGCTACTGCAACCAGCCGGCGTCCCGCCTGTTCGGCAAGCCACTCTCCGTCGCCCAGGATATTGAGACCCAATACTTGCCGGTCTGAGTGTGGGTCATCGTCGACAAAGCCTTCGACTTCTACCCCACTAGCCCGAAGAATGTCGGCGACAACTCTTCCATGACCGCTTGCGCCGTAGACGATTGCCGAACCTTGATTCGCCGGCGTCGTCACCTCCGCTCAGCTCCGAATTTCTCCATAGTCGCATGGCCCTGCTGGCTAACACCTTCTCCACTGATTATCTTTTCGAATGTCGATACGAGGATTCGAAGATCAAGCCAAAAACTCCAGTGATCAACGTACCAGACATCCCACAGAAACTTTTCTTCCCATGTGATCTCGTTGCGTCCTTTTACCTGTGCAAGGCCTGTAATCCCTGGCTTCATGAGATGCCTCTTCGCTTGCTCGGCAGTGTAATGAGCGAGATATTCCATCAGCAAGGGTCGTGGCCCTACAAGGCTCATTTCTCCTTTGAGGACGTTCCATAGTTGCGGAAGCTCGTCGAGGCTGAAACGCCGCAGTATGGTTCCAACTCGGGTGAGACGTATCGCGTCGGTTGACGGGTCAATATCCGAAGATTGAGTTTCAAGCATCGTCCGAAACTTGAACAATGTGAACGGGCGTTCATGTTGGCCGGGGCGTATCTGGCGAAAGAGTATCGGCCTGCCCATTGTCAGCCAGATGAAGAGAGCCACGACGACCATGATTGGCCAAAGCAATACCAGAGCAAACAATGCGCCCGCGAGATCCAGCAGTCGCTTACAACTAGCCCCTACTGGATTTGAGCGCATTGCACCGCCTCCACGCCGGAGTCACTTGGAAGTGGATAACCACGCTCCTGAAGCATGGTTTTATATAGCGATGCTAATGCCTCCCACACGCGCTCATTGCGGAACTCTCGAAGAACGCGGTCCCTTCCCAGCCGCCCCATCACCTGCGTCTTAATTGGGTCGGACAAGAGCAACAGAACAGCCGCCGCCAATTTGTCGGCATCTCCAACTGGAATGAGCAGTCCCGTAACTTCGTCGTCAATCGCATCCACCGCGCCTGTAGCAACTGTCGTGACAACGGGAAGCCCCGCAGCTTGCGCTTCAAGAACTGTATTCGGGAAGCCTTCTCGATGGGTCGGTTGCACAAAGACATCCATAACGAGGTAATAGAGCTCGATCTGTGAAGTAAACCCAACGCGATGAATTTCTGGCTCCGACTCAATCGCATTTCGTACATCCCTGGGGACGGGGTCTCCTTCTTCATAGTCTCCAACCAACAGCAGAACTGCCTCTGGTAATTCTTTACGTACCGATCGAAATGCCGCAACTAGTTCTGGTAATCCCTTGTCACGCGTAAGCCTCCCAGCAAAGCCAATTACAGGTTGGTTTGGACGAATGCCTAAATCCTGGCGTAAGTTCGCCGCTAGTGCGATCTTCTGCGGTGTCCGCTCGAATCGGCTGGGGTCAACACCATTACTGCTGCCTGCTCCTAGTAATATTGTCTTTGATCGTGTCACCAACCCCAGCTCGATCGCCCGCTCACGAAGACTGGCGCTCACACAAACTACCCGATGCGCACTGAAACAGGCCATCTTTTCTGTGATCGTCAAGATCATTTTCTTGAAGCCTTTTGCCGTCTCGAGGCGTAGCCCGCGAAGTGTATAGATACGACAGGGTACACGAGTAAGCCACGCGGCCAGTCCTACAAGCAACCCTGCCTTTGGCGTTCCGCCATTGCATACTACGGGTTTGACTCGACGGAGAAGTCGCCATATTTCGAAGAAAGCTCGCAAGTCTTGTGCCGGCGTTATCTCTCTCCTCATCGCCACGCCGTACACAGGGTAACCCTCCTGCGCGCCGATCTGATCCAAGTCCTTGCCTGGACTAGACAAAAGGGCGGCTTCGAAGCCATGTGACTTTAAGTAAGCTAGCTGCCCGCGCATCAGGATTGTGCTGATCGAGTCTGTTACAGCATGCAAAACACGGATGTGCCCGCCACTCATGCTCTCTCCAACGCCACATCTGCAATGCCTTCGAAGGGGACAGACGGATTGTCAGACTTGCGGCTTTCATCCAGCCACGCCTGGAACATCAGCACGTCCCAAAGATGGTATTCCCAATTCGCTTTTCCGGAGAGATGTTCGCGCCACATGCTTAGAATCGGCGCATGACTGAAATATCCATCCTGTCGAAGACGACTCTCTTCCAGAAGTGATTCAGCCCAGTCCCTGAGCGGGCCACGCAGCCAGCTCGCGAGTGGCACGCCGAATCCTGATTTTGGACGATCTACCATTTCGCGTGGCACATAGCGGTACAGGGCCTGACGAAGAATCCACTTGCCCTGTCGCTCGCGAATTCGCATGTTCAGCGGCAGTCTCCACGCGAACTCGGCCACGCGATGATCCAACAGAGGAACTCGACCCTCGAGACCGAAGGCCATTGTAGCCCTGTCGAGCTTTACCAGAATATCGTCCGGCAGGTACCCCACGGCGTCCAGGTACATCATGTCTTCGGCAACATGCCCAAGGCGTTGATGGTTGTTCCCCGCGAATAGCGTCGGGGCATCGGGAACACCAGAAAGAATCGTCAAAGGATCGAGCCAGTGGGATACTAGTTTTTCGTAGAGAGTATGAACATCACGGCTCTCCAATATAGACGCCAGCCTGTGCAGTTTGTATCCGGGCATTCGCTGTTGCCACCGGACCGGGGTAACAGGCTTGCAGCCCCGAAAGAGAGAGTCCCAGTTATCTGGTGGTACTTTCCTGATGCCGGCAGCCACGACTCCGCGTAGAAACAGCGGCAGCCGATCAAGGCGGCGACTGAGCGTGTCGCCCCATGCGTGCCGGCTGTATCCGCCAAAGAGTTCGTCACCGCCATCACCCGAGAGGCTTACCGTCACATGTTCTCGAGCGAGCTGAGAAACAAGAATTGTAGGAACCTGCGAGGAATCGGCAAATGGCTCGTCATAGATCCGCGGCAGTAAAGGGATTACTGACATCGCCTCATCTGAGGTCACATAGAGTTCAGTGTGCTCAGTTCCCAGATGACGAGCTATCTTTGAAGCTTCATTCGCTTCGTCAAATTCCTGGTCATGACTTCCTATCGAGAATGTCTTCACGCGCGAGTTGCTTTGAGCCTGCATCAGCGACACAACAGTTGAAGAGTCGATACCACCCGAAAGAAAAGCCCCAAGGGGAACATCCGAACGCATTCGAATTTGAACAGCATCTCGCAATAGCGAATCGAGCCGCTCTACGGCCTCCTGCTCGCCGCATTTGAGGGGATCGGCAACTGCCGCGTTTACAACTTCGCGGAGCGACCAATATGCGCGCGGATCCGCTGAGAAATTGCCAGCGGTGACTTTTAACAACGTTGCGGGAGGCAGTTTGCTGGTGTTTCTGTAAATCGAATATGGCGCAGGGACACAGCTATAGCGAAGGAAAAGAGCGACTGCGCCTGAATCAACTTCGTTCGAAAAGCCAGGATGAGCGCGCAGAGCTTTCAGCTCGGAGCCAAAGATAAATTGTCTTCCATTGCTGAAATAGTAGAGCGGCTTTTCCCCGAAACGATCACGGCCGAGAGTCAGGCTTCTGTCGTGGCGATCCCATACCGCAAAAGCAAACATGCCGTTAAAGCGGATCACCGATTGCTCGACTCCCCATCTCTCAAAGGCCGCGAGCATGACCTCAGTATCTGACCTTCCCCGGAATGAATAAGCTTGAGCTCCCTTTGATAGCTCGCTCCTGAGATCGTCGTGGTTATATATCTCGCCATTAAAGACGATGATGTAACGTCCACTGCGCGATTCCATCGGCTGATGCCCTGCTGCCGAAAGATCGAGTATTGCCAGCCGTCTCATGCTGAGGGCAATTCCTGCTTCAGCATCTGCCCAGACTCCTGCATCATTCGGTCCTCGGTGGCGCAGAGTATCGGCCATCCGCATCGCAATGCTTCGTAATTCGCTGGCAGAATTCAGATAGTTCAGATCGAGGAAGCCGCTGATGCCGCACATGTTGCTTCAACTCCTGAAATTCAAACTCTACTGGGAATGCGGCCTGATCGAGCTATGCCGGCCGCGAGCCAGCCATGGATGTCTTGGTTCTCTGTAGCGTCTCGAACCGAAGGTTTTTGCCTTGCACATATGAGCATGAGCACAAGGGGCGTCATCATGATGCGCTGACGTAAAAGAATTCCGAAGTTACTAATCGCCCCTCCAAATGTAATTAGAAAAACTACCGAGTACATCAGAAGAAAAGCTACATACGGGTCTCGCCAGTGGCGTAATGTCGCCCAGATCTCACGGCGTCGAAACCAGCAAAGAAGCAGCCATCCGACGGACTCGATGGCAGGCGCAAGGGCCATCACACTATGCATCTCCCATGGAAATGGTCGAAACAAGAGAAAAGGAGACTCGGCAATGCGAACTGGCAGGGACGTCCCTTCGTTGAAGGCAGACCCGCCGATCTGGCTGTTCCTGGTAATTGTGTCCGCTTGCTGAAAGACGGTTGTTGAGTTTTCACTCGATAAATCGATAAAATTCCCCGCCTGACTTATGAGAAAGTACGTGCCGCTCACCAGCAGCGGAATGAGAACAATTCTTGCTAGCGTGCTGGCGCCCCTGGCCCTCGATCTGCCCACGGCATAAGGAAAGGTAATCGCAATGGCGAGCATGGAAGCCACATGTGCCCGTATCAGAAGGGCGCCGGTAATTCCAATTGCGCAAAGGAGAACACCGTTAGGGCTGGGTCGTTGCGCTATCTTGGCGAATCCGAAGCATGTCAGCGCGATGAAAAATTGGATGAGTGCATCCTTTCCTATAAAGCTGGACCAGAATAAAAGCGAAGGCGATAACACGACGAGGAGACCGAAGAGCCATCGATCGCCGTCTGGGAACGCGATAATAAACGTGCGATAAAACACATACGCGCCCGCCAGGGAGACCAGCGAAAAGGCGATAAAGAGGGTTGGCAGGGCATCGCCGATCAACAATGCCGCGATGCCACACATATTGTTGATCAGGTTTGTGCTCCAATAAGGCCCGTGAAAGGCGGCCCAGCCTACAATTTGAAACTCCTTCGCCAGCTGCAATCCCACTGTCCAGTAATGGAAGGCGTCCACAGTTCCACCGTAGATAAAAAATCCCACCCACAGAAACACGCTGGAAGCGGCCATATGCGTCACAAGGCCCGCCATCATCAGCCGGCGAAGGTAAGGATCGCTTTGAGTAAAATGCACGATCGTAACGGTGCCTGCAATAGCCAATAAAGGGACGCAAATAAGAGACGAGGTGAAGGAATAATTCTGGGGACTTGTTAAAAAGAGAGCTGCCAGCCAGAAAGGACATGTGACGATCGAAACAGCCGCAATCAGTTTGATAACCGGCACATATCGAGTGATATTTCGCGGCGGGATTACGTTCATGCGGTCATGGATGGCTCTCGTGGCGGGAATGCCCATTTGCCCTCGACCAGGTGTCTGATGCTAGCGCTGAATCGGTACCAAGTCTAGCATGGCTGATGTTGTATTTTGGATAGGTTGATGGCCCGCACTCTTGCCGCGGCTTTCCTGAGGTAGGTTCATGCGCGTCCTCCACGTCATTGACTCTCTCAATCGCGGCGGAGCCGAAGTCATGCTGACAGCAATGGCTCCGCGGTTTCGGGCACGGGGAGTCACGTGCGATGTGCTTGCATTGCTCCAAACCCCTAGCCCTCTTGAGCGCTCCCTACTGGACCAGGACATCCACTTGCGTTACACCGGCATACGCAGGCTATATTCGCCTCGGCAGATTTTTGCCTTAAGCAAGCTTCTTAGCGGATACGACGTCGTCCACGTGCATCTTTTCCCGGCGCAGCTCTGGACAGTGCTGGCAGCAGTGCGATTGAGACGCCGCATCCCTTTGGTCACCACCGAACACAACACCTGGAACGCGCGCCGCCGATGGTGGTTCCGTCCTGTCGATCGATGGATGTATTCACAATACAGGCGCATTGCCTGCATCAGCGAGGCAACTGCGGAAAGCCTCATCCAGTGGTGCCCCGGCGTTGCGGAAAAGGTTACTCTCATTCCGAACGGAATTCCTGTCGACCGATTTGAAAACGCCGAGCCTGCCACACTGACGCATGTACCTCGCGATGTTCCGCGACTGGTTTTTGTCGGACGCTTCGAAGCCCAGAAAGACCACGCCACGCTCTTGCAAGCTCTAACTGCTGTGCCAGATGCCCACCTTCTTTTAGTCGGAGACGGACCGTTGCGCCCTCGGCTCGAGCAGCTGGCCCAGTCTCTCGGGATCAGAAATCGGGTCACTTTCCTGGGCTGGCGACAAGATGTAGGAGCGGTTTTGAAGGCGTCGGATATTTACGTTCATTCCACTCACTCTGACGGCTTTGGCATCGCCGCGTGTGAAGCGATGGCAGCGGGGCTGCCGGTGGTTGCGAGCGATGTCCCCGGTCTTGCTCAACTCGTTGAGGGTGCTGGGATTCTCTTTCCTGCGGGGGATGACAGGGCGCTGGCCCACCATCTCACCGCTTTGATCCGGTCGCCGGAGCAGCAGCGAGAGATGAGCCGGGCCAGTCTTCAACGCGCGGCGCAGTTCAGCATTGAAAACACAGTTGATGGATACATCCGGATGTATGAGTCAGTATTACAGGTCAATCGGGCGCCGGCTGCCGACCGGGTGAAGAGCAATATCGATCCGGGTGTGGTCAAAACATTTGGACAGGAATGGAGCAAATTCCACCACGCGGAGCGCGAGAACATTGATCTTCAGACGCTCTTTCAGTCGTATTTCTCGATCTTTCCCTGGCACAAACTGCCTCCCGAGGCCGAAGGCTTCGACCTCGGATGCGGTACCGGCCGCTGGGCGCACTTTGTTGCTCAGCGAGTTCGCTTTCTTCATTGCATTGACGCGAGCGATGCGGCATTGAACATTGCCCGTCGAAATCTCCAGATGCACTCCAACTGCAGTTTCCATTGCGCATCGGTAGATGCGATACCTCTTGCGGACGGATCTGCGGACTTTGGCTATTCCCTTGGGGTGCTTCACCATATACCGGATACTGAGCAGGGAATCAGGGAGTGCGCGCGCAAATTGAAACCGGGCGCACCGCTGCTGATATACCTGTATTACGCGCTCGACAATCGTCCTGCATGGTTTCGGATCATCTGGCAGCTTACTGATTGGGTTCGCCGGTTCATCAGCACTTTGCCATTCGCTATTCGATCGGCCCTCTGCGATCTCATCGCAGCACTCGTCTATTGGCCACTCGCGCGCATCTCAAAGCGTCTAGAGGGATCGGGCGTTGACGTCGCCCATTTCCCCTTGTCCTCATATCGAAACCGAAGCTTTTATTCCATGCGTACCGATGCATTGGATCGCTTTGGCACCGGGCTGGAGAAACGATTCACGCGACAGCAGATTAACTCGATGATGGAAACTGCTGGCTTCGAGCGAATTGTGTTTAGCGAATCCCCTTACTGGTGTGCAGTCGGCTATCGCAAGCTGGAGTCAGCAGCCTGATCGTTCTTACCTCTCTGCCACGCGGCGCGACGCCACGCTCAAACGATGAGTGCAAACCGACAATGACAACTGCTTAGCCGTCGCGTTACACTCTGTCTCACAGAATTCGGCGCCTTTCAAGGAGTAGATTCTGCCCCCTGTACAAGTCAATCATGGTCTTACCAAGGCTTCCCCGATTGCTTTCTCTGCACCGGTCAGTCCGATTGGTCGGCTGCTTAATTCTGTCCTGGTCGTAGGAATCTGTGCTCTTCTCGCCTTTGGGCCATTAGCTCTTGGCGCCGTTCAACCCTGGAGCATTTGTGTCCTGGAAGTGGCGCCGGCGCTCCTGATTCTGATTTGGAGTGCGCGGGAACTAGCGAATGGCAGCTTTGGCATCATTCCGAATTCTTTGTACATTCCTATGGCGCTGTTTGCTGGCGTCGTTCTGGTTCAGCTCGCATTGCACCTGTCCGCATACTGGTACGCGACGTGGTCAAAGGGACTACTATGGGCAAGTTATGCCGGACTATTCTTCCTGGTAGCACAAGTGTTTTCCAAGCCTTTCCGGATCTCAATCTTCGGCTTTTTTTGCGTAGGATATGGCTTCCTTCTCGCGTTATTCGCAATCGTCCAGCAATTTACTTCGAATGGAAAGATTTACTGGGTTATATCCAATCGACATGGCGGATGGATCTACGGGCCTTATGTAAATCATGCTCACTATGCTGGTTTAATGGAAATGCTCATCCCATTTCCGGTCGTATTTGCCATCGCCGGCCGCGCCGGAAAGCCTGGCCGGGCATTTTTTCTCTTTGCCGCCGTTGTCATGTGCAGCACAGTCTTCCTATCGCAATCGCTCGGCGGCATGATAGCTCTTGCGGCTGAACTGGGAGTCCTCTTCCTGATCTTGTTCCGGAATCGACGCTCCGCCATGCGAGAGATCCTGGTAATCGTCGCTCTCTGTATTGCTCTCGTCGTCTGGTTGGTGTGGTTGCATCCTCCGGGGCTGGTGGAAAGACTTGCTCGCCTGCTTAACCCGATTGCCGACGCTGGAGCAACCGGGCGCGTTGCCATCGTAAAAGACAGCCTGAAGATGCTGTGGGAGCGCCCAATCCTGGGATGGGGTCTTGGAACGTTTCCCATCGTATATCCTTCATTCCGTAGCTTCTATACCAATTTGTGGGTGAACGAAGCCCACAACGACTTTGTTCAGACGCTCGTCGAAACCGGTATAGTTGGTTTTACCTTCGCGATAGCTTTCGTCGCGCTGCTGTGCCGCGAGGGCATTCGTAATCTCAAACACTGGCGCACCGACACGCAAGCAAGCGTGGTCCTGGCGGCGTTTATAGGATGTATTGGTCTCATGGTTCACGGATTTGTAGACTTTAACCTGCAAATACCGGCGAACGCGTCTTTCTTCTTTGCTCTGTCGGCGCTTGTAACCAGTCGTTTCAACAAGCCGGAAGCTCGTCACGAATTTGGCGGGACGTGAGGTCAGCAGGAATGGAAACCGGAAGACTCACAGCAGCTTCCGAATCCGCACGTCACGATTCGCTCAGGCTTGCGAATCTTCAGGAGTTGTACGGACTCCCCGTCCGGGAGCGTTCGCTCAGCGATTACTGGCGAATTCTGCAAAAGCGCAAATGGACTGTGATCGTGTCCGTTGTCGTGGTCGTCACTACAGCGGCCCTGATCAGCATACGCACCACGCCGATTTATGACGCGGTGACCAGGATTTTGATCTCTCCGCAGGTGTCCAGTCCACTCAACTTGAAAGAGAACAGCACGACCCAGGCTACCGATGACCAGCAGCGGGATATCGATACGAAAGTCAAGATCCTGCAGTCGGACACGTTGGCGGAATTGGTGATCCGTCGGTTAAGCCTCGACACGCGTCCGGATTTCGCAGGTGCGGCGCAAACGCAAAGCACTGGGGGTATCACCGTCTCCGAATCGCAGGCCCAGGAGAGTTCCCGGCAGGAACAACTCATTCGCAAGTTGCAGGGGAATATCAGAGTACAGCAGGTCCCCGACACTTCTCTGGTTGAAATTAAGTACTCTGACGCTAATCCTTCACTCGCAGCGGATGTCGCGAACGCCACGGCGGCCGCATTCATAGAGCAAAATGTGAAATCACGATACGACAGCACGATTCAGGCCGCCGACTGGCTGTCGAAGCAACTGGCTGATCTGCAGATCAAAATGGAATCCTCACAGTCCAAGCTGGTTCAATACGAAAAGGAACACAACATCGTTGGCACCGACGACAAGCAGAACTTGACGACCGAAAAGCTTGATGAGCTAAACAAAGAGCTGACTGGAGCGCAAGGAGATCGCATTCAGAAGGAGTCGCTCTACCAGATTGCCACGACCGGCAATCCCGAAGCTCTAAGTTCGGTTCTTCAGGATCCCATTCTTACTGCTCTTCGCCAGCGGCAAACAGAGTTACAGGCTCAATATGCACTCCTCTCCACTGAGTTTGGACCAGGCTACCCGAAGGTGATCGAGATTAAGAACCAGCTTGATCAAATCGGCCAGAGCTACCGGGAGCAA
>DATGAD010000053.1:0-24986 GCA_035313725.1 Alloacidobacterium sp.
ACGGTCTGGATTATCTGGGGGATGCTTGCGGGAGTTGAGCTGGGACTCGATATACCGCGAGTTGCGCTGCAGGCGCGGGTCTTCAGCGATATTTTTTTGCGACTGATTAAGGCCATCGTCGCGCCGTTGATTCTAGGCACCCTCATCACCGGAATTGCCGGTCATAGCGAGATGCGTAGCGTGGGTCGACTTGGCCTGAAGTCGCTGATTTATTTTGAAGTGCTGACCACGATTGCGCTCGTAATCGGGCTGGTAGCCATCAATCTATCGCGAGCTGGAGTGGGCTTGGAGACTGCTCCGCAACAATTGACCGCGCACAGCGAGTTGCGTCTGGACATAGGACCCCAACCAGACTCGGGACTTTCATGGCAGCAATTTCTGCTACACGTTTTTCCAGAGAACTTAGCGAAATCGATTGCCGACAATCAGATTCTGCAGGTGGCCGTCTTTGCGCTCATCTTCGGACTTGCTCTGGGTCGTCTAAAAGAAGAGCAGCGCGCTCCGCTGCTGCGTGTTGCCGAATCGCTGACGCAGACGATGTTCGCCTTCACGAACATTGTGATGTACTACGCCCCGATCGGCGTGGGCGCGGCGTTAGCGTACACCGTGGCGCACTCCGGGCTAGGCGTGATGACCAGCCTGGCAAAGTTGCTGGCCACACTGTACGTCGCCCTGATTGCGTTCGCGCTGCTTGCCATGCTGCCTGCCGCAGTGTTGGCGCGGCTGTCGCTGCGCGAGTTTCTTTCCGCGATTGCAGAACCGGCGACGATAGCCTTCGCTACCAGCACATCGGAAGCGGCGCTACCACGCGCCATGGAGGCGATGGAGGCCTTCGGCGTTCCTCGCAGAATCGTAGCCTTCGTGATCCCGACCGGTTATAGCTTTAACCTTGCTGGTTCGGCACTGTATCTGGCGATTGCCTCGATTTTTGTAGCGCAGGCCGGAGGCATGCATCTCGGTGTGAAGGAGCAGCTCTTCATGCTCGGCGTGCTCATGCTCACAAGTAAAGGCGTGGCTGGAGTGCCGCGTGCTGTGCTTGTAGTACTGCTGGCCACATCGTCCGTCTTTCATCTGCCGGAGGAACCTATCTTTATCATTCTGGGCATTGATGCGTTGATGGACATGGGGCGAACGACGGTGAATGTGGTAGGAAACTGCCTGGCGTCTGCTGTGGTGGCGCAATGGGAGGGCGAGTTTCGCAAAGAAGCCCCGGCGGAAGAGGCGCTGGCGGCCCTTACGGAATAAAAGCACAAGAACTTGATATACTTAGATTTCAAAGGAAGACCATTTGCTTTGCTGTACGAAGGCCCTGTCACAGGGTCTTTTTTGATGACGTAACGGAAGCAACGGGTCGCGCGCATCCGGGTCTATAGAGACGAGCGCTCTTATCTTGAATGGGACATTTACTCGACACCATCCAATCACCGGCAGATATCAAGAAGCTCTCCGTAGCCGAGCTGGAATCGCTGGCACAGGAAATCCGTGAGACGCTGATCCAGACGCTCTCGAAGACAGGCGGCCACCTTGGGCCGAACCTGGGCGTCGTTGAACTTACGCTGGCCATGCACTATGTCTTCGATACGCCGGCGGACAAGTTCGTCTTTGACGTCAGCCACCAGGCTTATATTCACAAACTGCTTACCGGGCGCCGAGAGCGATTTGAGACGATCCGGCAGCCGGGCGGACTGAATGGCTTCATGCTCCGCACGGAAAGCGAGCATGATATCTACGGAGCGGGTCACGCAGGGACGGCGCTCTCGGCAGCATTAGGCATGGCTGTAGCACGCGACCTCGCAGGCGGCAAGGAGCATGTAGTCGCTCTGGCTGGCGATGCGGCGTTCACGAACGGCATTTCGTTTGAGGCGTTGAACAACATCGCCGACCAGACGAAGCGGCTCATTGTCGTGTTGAATGACAATGAGTGGTCGATCGACCGTAATGTAGGCGCGATTGCGCGCTATCTGCACAAGATCGTCACCAACGAGCATGTCACGCATCTACATGACAGCGCTGCGCGTCTTCTGGAGCGCCTCGGCAAGACAGGCAAGACGGCAGTGAACGTAGTGCGGCGTGCAGAAGAAGCCGCCAAAGGCATGCTGTGGCCTTCAGTCTTCTTTGAGGAGTTCGGCCTCACATATTACGGACCGCTCGATGGGCATAATATCGGGCTGCTGATCGAGACCTTCCAGTTCCTTAAGGCGCAGGACAAGCCCGTGCTTCTGCATGCGATCACGCAGAAGGGACGCGGCTTTCAGCCGGCCCTCGACAAGCAGAAGAAGTTTCACGGTCTTGGACCGTACGATCCGGAGACAGGCGAGACCAAGTCCGTTGGGCAGCCGACGTATTCCGAAGTATTTGCAAATGCGCTGGTGAAGCTGGCGAGTGAAAATGAGAAGGTCGTGGCGATCACGGCCGCCATGCCCAATGGAACGGCGCTTGATCTCTTCCGGCCGCATCATCCAAAGAAGTATTTTGATGTTGGCATTGCCGAGGAACATGCCGTGATCTTTGCTGCTGGCATGGCTACGCGCGGCTACAAGCCCTTTTGCGCGATTTACTCGACATTTCTGCAGCGCGCGTTCGATCCCATCGTGCATGATGTGTGTCTGCAGAATTTGCCCGTTGTTTTTTGCATGGACCGCGGTGGTTTGAGCGGTGACGATGGCGCTACGCACCACGGGCTCTTCGACATCAGCTACCTGCGCGGTATTCCGAACATTGTGCACATGGTGCCGAAGGACGAAGACGAACTGTCCGACATGCTCTACACCGCAATGCTGCACAACGGACCGTGCGCCGTGCGCTATCCCCGCGGCACTGGGCCGGGCGCTCCAATAAAAGAACATCCGGCTGCTCTGCCGATAGGCAAAGCTGAAGTTATTGCCGATGGCGACGATGTAGCCATCTTTGGACTTGGCGCGCTGCTGCCGATGGCAAGCGAACTTGCAGCGAAGCTCGAAGGGCAGGGATATTCGGCTGCTGTCATCAATCCGCGCTTCGTCAAGCCGCTTGATCGGGACGTGCTGGCCAGCTATGCGAAACGTGTAAGCGTGATTGTTACATTTGAAGATCACGTCTTGATGGGCGGTTTCGGCAGCGCAGTCATGGAAGCACTCGGTGAGATGCAATTGCCGGTTCCTGTTGTGCGCATCGGCTGGCCTGACCGCTTTATTGAGCACGGCAAAGTCGAGCAACTGCGCGCTCGTTACGGCGTCAGTGTCGAAGCTGCGCTCGAGAAGCTTGCGCCATATCTCAAAAAAACTACTCGGACAAAAGCTTTAGCGCGATAGAAAAGCTGCACGCTGCCTTCATGCGGACGCACTATGATGGGAAGACGCATGACTGAAGTCCAGAGTGTGAAAGCGGCGACGGGAACCTATAGGCACGATCGCTGGATTCTCTTGATCGGCGGCTTCAAGCTGCTGAAAGGGCTGCTATTTGTTCTCCTTGGAATCGGCGCCTTGAAGCTGTTGCATCGCGATATTGTCGATTTGCTGACGCGCTGGCTGATCGACTGGCATTTCGATCCGGAAAGCAAGTTCGTGAATCTGGTGCTGGATAAGGCGGCCATGATTGACGCGCATCGGCTGAAACAGATCAGCATTGCGATCTTCTGCTACGCCGGCCTCGACTTTACTGAAGGAATCGGCCTGGTGCTGGAAAAGACATGGGCCGAGTACCTCACGCTGATTCTGACGGCATCATTTCTTCCCTGGGAATTCTTTGAGATTATGCGGCATCCCACTTGGGTCAAAGTCGTGCTGACTCTGGTTAATATTCTGGTCGTGGTTTACCTTGTCTTCTATGTTCAGCGAAGCCTGCGCAACCGGCGCGGTGCGCGCAAGGGCGAACTGAGGGGAGAAGAATAGGCGAAATTGCTTAGCCTGAGTCACGAAATCTGGCAAGTACGGAAGTACGAAGATGAACCAAATTAGCCAACACTTTATCTGGTAGTTTGCTGGGTGACACCCTACTAGCTATTGAGCTTTTCCCTGACGCCCAAAGTACCCGCTTTCCCGACTCCTGAACTTCTCGAATCTCCACAGCAAAACTCCTTTTGACCGCAGCATCTACTGAGTTACGATGGCGGTGGGACTTAGTGGCCAGAAATAGCTTTTTAAGGAGTTTTCTGGTGATTTTGGATAAAACTAGCTCATAATTATGTTTCCTGGCCCGATAGAGATGGAAGAGGCCAGTTGCAGGGAAGTTTGGAAATGTTTCGTGGGAACCATCCAGCGCGCGTTGATGAAAAAGGGAGGCTAAAACTCCCCGTGGAATTCAAGCGCCCGCTGACGGAGAACTACGGATCGCTTTTTTACATAACCAGTAAGGATGGCAAGGTCGCCGAGATCTACCCGCTGAAGGAGTGGGAAAAGATCGAGGAAAAGCTGGCGGCAATTCCGAGTTTCCATCCGGCGAAGAAGAAGCTGATGGACCGTATCAACTATTACGGCCAGACCACGGAGATTGATTCGCAGGGCCGGGTACTGTTGCCACAGATTTTGCGGGAGTCGGCGAATTTGATGACCGATGTAGTTGTCTTCGGGATGCAGAACTACCTGACGGTGGCCAACCACGAGGACTTCAAGCGGAACCTGGAAGCGGCTCCGCTGACGCCTGAAGATGAGAAAGAATTGGCAAGTTTTGGGCTGTAAATGAAGCCCCCAAGGGGGAGCACATGACGGAAAGAGAACGACATGTGCCGGTTCTTTTAAAAGAAGCGATCCGATACCTGAATGTGCGGCCGGGCGGCACCTATTGTGATGCCACGCTCGGGCTTGCGGGACATTCGACAGCGATAGCGCGGCAGTTGGGTCCGCGCGGTAAGTTGATTGCCTTCGACCGCGATCCTGAGGCGATAGCGATTGCGCGAGAGCGGCTGGATGCTCTTCGCGAAGTGCTGGGGCCCGCGATGCCGGAGGTTGTTCTCCACGATGTGGAGTTCTCGCAGGTGGAGAAACTGCTGGAGCCGGAGAGTCTGGACGGGCTGCTGGCTGATTTCGGAGTCAGTTCGTTGCAGTTCGACGAGGCGCACAGAGGGTTTAGTTTTCAGGCGGATGGGCCTTTGGAAATGCGGATGAATCCGCGCCAGGGCGTCACCGCCGAACAGGTGGTAAACCAGGCCGGCGAAAAAGAGCTTGCCGATCTGATTTACGAATTCGGAGAGGAAAGGAGGTCGCGGAGAATCGCCAGAGCCATTGTCAGGGCCCGGCCGATTACGACTACGGCACAACTTGCCAGAATCGTAGCGGCTGCGGCCCCGGCGATGAAATCGGACAGAAGCAGGCATACTCTGCACCCGGCGACCCGAACCTTTCAGGCTCTCCGAATTTACGTAAATGCCGAGTTAGAGGAGATTGACGCGCTGCTGGACGCAGCGCCCCGGTTGCTGAAGCCGGGCGGAAGGCTGGTGGTAATCAGCTTCCACTCTCTCGAAGACCGGCGTGCCAAAGATTCGCTGCGCGAAGGCGCGCGGCAGGGAATTTACGAAGTGCTGACGCGGAAGCCGGTGACGGCGGAAGCGGAGGAGACGGATCGCAATCCAAGAGCACGCAGTGCGAAGCTGCGGGCGGCGGAGAAGAGAAAGGCAGCCTTTAGCCGCTAGCTACTAGCTTTTAACTAAAAGCTAATGGCTAGGAGCTAAAAGCTGAGAAAGATCGGGCCGGGGTCGTCCCACCGTTGTAAAAGGCGAAAGTTAGTAAGACGACATCCGTAAGTCCCTCCTCTGAATAGCGGCCCAGGCCCGGTCGTTTGAGGAGACAAGCAGGTTTTAAGAGAAGCAGCAGTCTGGAGAAGAGAGATGGCGACACAGGTAATCGCAACCAACGGAATTATGACGGCCCCCCGCAAGAATGTGGAAGCAATGGCGGCCGAGCGGAACCTGTCCCTGTTTGCGCAGCAGCAGCGGGCGCGCCGGGGGCCGACGCCGGAAGTCTTCTTTGTGAAGCGCTTCGACAATTCGCGACTGGTGAAGGCCGCCGATCCGCAGCGCGTGCGCGAGATGCGTACCTTTGCCTGCGCCATGGCCGTGCTGTTCGCGTTGGTGATGGTCTATGGCTGGCAGCACTTCTGCTCGATCGAGTACGGCTACCGCGTGGAATCGGAAAAGCAGCAGGTGATGCAGCTGGAAGAACAAAACCGCCAGCTTCGTCTGACGGAAGCGCAGCTTGCTGATCCGGCCCGTATTGATCGGATGGCGCGCCAGCTTGGCCTCGATGCTCCGCGTCCGGGACAGGTGGTTCGTCCGGATGCGAGTCTCGATCAGAGCGGTCCGGTGATGGCTAAGATGACGCCTGCACTCCCCCTCCGCTAGGCAAGATTTCGAACTTTCTGCCGGAAGGTAGCGCGCAGTGAAGCAGTTCTCATTCCATTCCGAGAAGAGCCCGGTATCCCAAAACACCCAGACGGCGCAGACGGGCGTAGTAACGCCGATGCGCCGTTTACGCGTGATCTGGATCGTTGGCATTTTTGCCGCGTGGGCCGGATTGATCGGTTTACGGCTGACGTGGCTCCAGGTGATCCGCCACCACCAGTTTGTGGAGCGCGCGGCGAAGCAACAGCAGCGCACATTTGAGGTTGCTCCACGGCGGGGCGTGCTCTACGACCGCAATCTGCACGAGCTGGCGATGACGGTTCTCGCCGATTCAATTTATGCCGTGCCGTCAGAAATTGGCGATGCCCGGCCCGCGACTTCTGCAGCACTGGCGAAAATCGTCCATATCGATCCGACGGATTCCTTTACTTCCGCGCAGCAGATACTCGCGCGCTTCAATGCTTCGCGGAACTTTGCATGGGTGGCGCGCAAGCAGGACCCGGAACTCATCAATAAGGTCAAGGCGCTCAACCTGAGGGGCGTTTACGTCCAAAAGGAATTCAAGCGCTTTTATCCCGACAACCAGATGGCTTCGGAGGTCCTCGGGTATGTCGGACTGGATGACAACGGGCTTGGCGGCCTTGAGCAGAACTTCGATGAAGATCTGCACGGTACGCCGGGCCATATGCTGACAGCGCTCGATGCGCGCAGGCATGTGCTTGGCAGCGAAGAGAGCGAGCCGCTTCCGGGTGAGAATCTCGTGCTGACGCTGGATGCCAACATCCAGTTCATGGCCGAGCAGGCCCTGGACCGCAACATGGAGCGAACGCATGCGCTAAATGGAACGGTGGTGGTGCAGGACCCACATACAGGGCAGATTCTTGCGCTGGCGATCCGGCCTACGTTTAATCCGAATGATTTCCGCCATACCACGACGGAGTTGCTGCGCGACCGCGCCGTGAGCGATGTGTATGAGCCGGGGTCGACCTTTAAGCCGGTGACCTATGCGGCGGCGCTCGAAGAAAAGGCCATCACACCGGACACAGTCGTGGATTGCGGCGGCGGGCAGTTGAACATCGCCGGCCACACGGTACATGACGCTCCCGGTGAGCACTTTGGAATGACTCCGGCGTGGAAGGCCCTCGCGGTTTCGAGCAACGTTTGTGCCATCCGCGTAGGCCAGCGTGTAGGGCAGGACCGCTTTTATAAGTACATCCGCGCGTTTGGGTTTGGCGATCGCACGGGTATTGAGCTTCCTGCCGAGACGCGAGGATTGCTGGAGCCATTGAAGCGGTGGGGGCCGGCCTCGATGGGCGCGATTCCCATGGGGCAGGAAATTGCCGTCACGCCTGTTCAGATCATCACGATGGTTTCCACCATTGCGAATGGCGGCGTCTATCTGCCTCCTCACATTTTGCTGAAGAGCACAGACCTGATGAAGGGCGATCCCAAGCTGAAGGCAGCGGCCTTTCATCCTGAGAACAGTTTGCCCGATCCATTACCGGAAGGCTCGCATCGCGTGATTTCAGAGATGACCGCGGCGGAAATGCGGAAAATGATGCAGGACGTTGTACTGATCGGCACGGCGCACCATGCTGTTCATTTGAATGGATACAGCGCGGCGGGTAAAACGGGGACGGCACAGAAGATCGATCCAGCGACACACACCTATTCAAAGACGAAGTTTGTCGCATCATTCGTGGGATTCGCTCCGGTCAACAACCCGGCCATCGCGGTTGCTGTGATTATGGATTCTCCAGACCACAGCATGCACATGGGAGCACAGGCGAGCGCCCCGGTTTTTCAGGATCTGGCGCAACAGATTCTCGAATATCTCGGCGTGCCGCATGATCAGGAAATGCAACCTCAAGCCGAGCTTGCGAAGAATCAGGCCTCGGTTTTGGAGGACGATCAGCCTGAGCAGAACGATGCCGACTTGAATTCACTCTTTGCCTCGGTGAATGATCTTCCAGCGGATGATCCGTTGCGCGTGCCGCAGCAGAACCCGGCGCAGGCTGCTCCGGTGGCGAAGGATGTCACGCCGGCGCAGCTCGCGACGAACACGGTTGAGCCTTCCCTGCATCCTGCCTCGCCTACGACCGTGTTTGCCGAAACAATTATTCCCAAGCCTCCGGAAACGCCGGCACCGACACCGCCAATGCCGGTGAGCTCGCCCAAAGCTCCCATAGTCAACGGCTCAGTGATTGTGAATGCGGGCAAGAAGGTTGCAGTGCCATCACTGGTTGGGCAACCTGTGCGCAACGTGATCGAGCAGGCGGGGGCCGTTGGCTTAGGCGTCCAAGTCCTGGGCACAGGCATCGCGCGCGAGCAGGCTCCGGCCGCTGGGACGATGGTGCCTACTGGCACAGAGATTGTGGTGCGCTTCACCCGCTGATCTAAAATCAAACTTGTCCCTATGCACATTGACGAGGTTTTGCGAGGAGTTGGACTGGTGCGGCGTACCGGCCCGTCGGTAGACGTTAGCAGCATCGAATACGATTCGCGCAAAGTGGGGCCGGGCTCTTTGTTCGTCGCCATGCAGGGCGGCACGACCGACGGCAATCGCTACATCGCGGCAGCGGTCGAGCGCGGCGCAAGCGCCGTTGTCACCGATTCGGCGACGGCGTTTCAAGATGCCGCCCTCAAATATCCTCAGATCGTCGTAGTTGAAGTCGCGCATGGCAGGAGTGCGCTCGCTGCTACTGCCGCGAACTTTTGTGGGCATCCGGAAAAAAGGCTGGCACTGAGTGGCGTGACGGGAACCAACGGCAAGACGACGACAGCGTTTTTGCTGGATGCAATGCTGAACAGCGTTGCGCGCAAGACTGTATTGGTCGGCACGATTGAATACCGCGTGGCAGGCGTAGTTGTGGACTCGCCGCACACAACGCCGGAATCCCGCGACCTCCTGGAATTGTTCGCGAAAGGTGTCGATGCGGGCGCGACCGAGGCCGTGATGGAAGTCTCATCGCATGCACTGGAGCAGGGCCGCGTGTGGTCGCTCCCGTTTGATGTTGCCATCTTCACGAATCTCACGCGCGATCATCTCGACTACCACGGCACGATGGAAGCGTATTTCGCCGCCAAGAGCATGCTCTTCGACGGATCGAACGGTGTTGTGCCGCGTGTCTCTGTCATTAACATCGAAGATCCTTATGGCGCGGAGCTTGCCATAAAGGCGCGGGAAGTAGGCTCGAAGATTTTTTCTTACGGATTGGGCGTCGGGGAATTTCGCGCCGAAGATGTGCGCATGTCTGCCTCCAGCATGGAATTTACTTTGATCACGCCAACGGGAAGCGTTGCGATCAGAACACGGCTGACAGGCAAGGTGAATGTCTACAACCTGCTTGCTGCCTCAGCAGCCGCTTACGCACGTGGACTGACTCTAAATGAGATCGCCACGGGCGCGGCTTCGCTGGAATGTGTGCCGGGACGATTCCAGACCGTCGATGCGGGCCAGCCCTTCACTGTAGTTGTGGATTACGCACATACGGATGATGCGCTGCGGAATCTCATTGCGCTGGCGCGTGAGTTCGTGAAGCCGGCAAACGGGCATGTGATCACACTCTTCGGTTGCGGCGGCGACCGCGACCGGACCAAGCGTCCGCTGATGGGCCGCGTCGCCGGCGAGGGCAGCGATTTTGTTGTGTTGACTTCTGACAATCCGCGCAGCGAAGAGCCCGAGGCGATCCTGCGCGACGTGCTGCCGGGACTTAAGGCAACAGGCGTCAAGTTCGTCGCCGAAGCCGATCGCGCAAAAGCGATTCAGATAGCGGTTGAGCATGCGACGCCGGGAGACATTGTTCTGCTTGCAGGCAAGGGGCACGAGAAAACACAGACGTTGCGCGATCGCATCATTCCATTTGACGACGTAGAAGTGGCAGCGAATGCTATCCATGCGCTGATACAAACCGGAGCAAACCGTTGAAGCTGTCTCTCGATCAGATTGCGCACTGGGTGAGCGGAACGCTGCACGTTCCACGGCAGGATGCGCCTGCACATGCTGCTACCGGCTATTCGATCGACTCGCGCACGTTAAACCCCGGCGATCTGTTTTTCGCCGTGCGCGGCGAACGCTTCGATGGCCATGACTTCATCGTTGCGGCTCTCGAACGCGGGGCAAGCGCGGCTGTCGTCGCCAAAAATAAAGTTCTCGAATTGCCGGAACCTGCTCGTCAGAGCACATTACTCATCGTCGAGGAGCCGCTGATCGCTTTGCAGACGCTGGCCGCCGCCGTTCGCCGACACTGGGGAAAGCGCGTGATTGGCGTAACCGGAAGCGCGGGCAAGACGACGACAAAGGAAGCAATCGCCACGGTTCTTGCTGCGAAATTTCGCATATTGAAATCGCAGGGCAATCTCAATAATGGATTCGGTCTCCCGCTTCAGTTGCTTCGCCTTGAGCCAGAGCACGAAATGGCAGTCATCGAAATGGGCATGTCGAATCCAGGGGAGATTGCAGCGCTCGCCCACATCGCCGCTCCTAACTGGGGTGTGGTGACGAATGTTGGCAATGCACACGCCGAAAATTTTCCAGATGGCATTGTCGGGGTGGCTCGCGCAAAGTATGAGCTGGTGGCTGGTCTGCCCGCGGATGGTGTGGCCTTCCTGAACTGCGACGATGCTTACGTTTCGCAATTCGGCCGTGACTTTCGTGGCAGGAGTATCTACTTCGGCAAAGGGCCATGCGCTGATCTGCGGGCTGAGTCTGTCGATGAATTAGGCGCGGAAGGTCTTCGTATACAGGCGCGCGCAGGCAAGCGCGAGGCACAAGTCTGCCTCCGCCTGCTGGGTCAGCACAATGTCGCCAACGCGCTGGCTGCAATCGCGGTGGGAGTGGAAGCCGGTATTCCGCTTGAGGATTGCGCCACAGCCCTGGCATCGCTTGAGCCTGGTGACAAGCGCGGTCAGACACTGCATCTGCGCGGAGCCACGATCATCAATGATTCTTACAACTCGAACCCCGAAGCGCTGAAAGCGATGATTCAGACGCTGATGTCGATGCCGGGGCAGAGGCACATTCTTATAGCCGGAGAAATGCTGGAACTTGGACGCGAAGCTGCATCTCTGCATGCCAGCTGTGGAGAAACAGCCGCCTCGGCGGGTGTCGACATAGTGCTGGGGGTGCGCGGAAACGCCTCGCACATCGTCGAAGCGGCAAAGCAGATGGGAACCGAAGCAATCTTCGTGGAAACGCCTGAGCTTGCGGGCGCATGGCTCAAGCGAAATCTCCGCGAGAAAGATGTTGTGTTGTTGAAAGCGTCCCGCGGCGTACGGCTGGAGAAAGCACTCGATGCTCTTGAAACAACGTAGTCTGTAAGATGAACGAAAGACACCGCGATTTCGCCGGAGGAAGTGTTTGCTCTACTGGCTTCTCTATCAAAAGCTTTTCCCTTACTTCAGACCATTCCGCATCTTCCGGTATCTGACGTTCCGTACGGCCTTTGCATCCCTCACGGCGATGCTGATAGCGCTCATCATCGGTCCGTTTGTGATTGAAAAGCTGCGTGAGTTCCAGATCGGCCAGTACATCCGCGAAGAGGGTCCGAAAGACCACCAGAAGAAGGCCGGAACTCCCACGATGGGCGGCGTGCTCATCTGCATCGCGATTCTTTTGCCAACGCTGCTATGGGCCGATCTCTCGAATCCGTTCGTTTGGCTGATCATGGGCTCGACGCTCGCTTTCGGAGCGATCGGTTTTGCCGATGACTACATCAAGGTCGTCAAGCGGCGGAATCTGGGCCTCACCGCGCGCGCCAAGCTGGGCTACCAAATACTGGCGAGCCTGGCGATTTCGATTGCATTAATCGCCATGCAGATGCAGGGGATGTACTCCACGAAGCTCAGCGTGCCCTTCGTCAAGCGCCTGCAGCCCGACTTCGCCATCCAGGCGTTGCGGCATATTCCCCACTTCGGACTGTTGGCGTTTCTGCCCTTTGTTGTCTTCACCGTGTTGCTCATTGTTTTTTCGAGTAACGCCGTAAATCTTACGGATGGCCTTGATGGCCTTGCCATTGGCTGCACCATCATCGCGGCGGGCGCGCTTACGGTTCTTACTTACGTCAGCGGCCACGTTGTTTTCTCTGACTATCTGGAATTGCAGCGCATGCCGCTTGTTGGCGAGTTGTCGATTTTTTGTGGATCGATGGTTGGCGCGAGCATTGGGTTCCTCTGGTACAACGCGCATCCAGCGGAAGTGTTTATGGGCGACGTGGGGTCCCTGGCGCTGGGCGGAGCCATCGGAACGGTGGCCGTTGCCATCAAACAGGAACTGTTGCTGCCGTTTATTGGCGGAATCTTTGTATTGGAAGCGCTCTCCGTCATTTTGCAGGTAGGCAGCTATAAGCTGCGAAAGAAGCGCATCTTCAAGATGGCGCCGCTGCATCATCATTTTGAACTGATGGGCTGGTCGGAGTCGAAGGTCATCACCCGTTTCTGGATTGGCGCGCTGGTGTTTGCACTCTTAGCACTCACTACGTTGAAGCTTCGTTAAACTTTGCCATTCGCGTGACAGAATAGCTTGTCGGGCTGGAAAATCGAGAGCATGGAGTTCAAAGGGAAAAAAGTTCTGGTGGTTGGCCTCGGCAAGTCCGGCCTGGCGGCAGCGCTTTTTCTGCGCCGCAGGGGTGCGCAGGTCACTGTGTCGGACATTCGCAGCGCTGAGGTACTGGGAAAAGACATCCCTGCATTGCTCGAAGAGGGCATTGCCGTTGAAGCGGGCGGACATGGGCTTCTGACTTTCCGGCGGCAAGATCTGATCGTCGTCAGCCCGGGTGTTCCGCTCGATACACCCGAACTTGTGCAGGTAAAAGCCTTCGGACTGCCAATCGTCGGCGAAGTGGAACTGGCTGCGCAATTCCTAAAGGGAAAGTCACTGGCCATCACCGGATCAAATGGCAAGACTACGACGACTGCTTTGTGCGGCGCGATTCTTGCGGCTGGAAAGCTGCCGGTGCAGGTGGGCGGCAACATTGGTATTCCGGTGATCGCATTGGTTGATCAGAGCCGTGACGACGGCTGGTCGGTGCTTGAAGTATCGAGCTTTCAATTGGAGACGACCTATCGCTTCCGTCCGGAGATTGCGGTCGTGCTGAATGTAACCCCTGACCACCTGGATCGCCACGGGAGCTTTGAAAACTACACGGCGGCCAAGGAGCGCATCTTTGCGAATCAAAATGCAGAGGATGCGCTGATTTTGAATGCCGACGACGATGTGGCGTCGCGCATGGCATCGCGGGCAAAATCGCGCATCTTCTGGTTCAGCGCGAAACGTGTTGTTCGCCAGGGCGCGTTCGTCCATGAAGGAGCGATTGTCTACCGCGCGTCGGAACAGGCTGCGCCAGAGTTCATTCTGAAACTGGAAAATATTCCGCTTAAGGGTTATCACAACGTCGAGAATGTGCTGGCCGCCGTTTGCGCAGCGCGGCTGGCTGGCGTGGCGCCGGATGCCATCCGCGAAGCCGTCGAAGCATTCAAGGCAGTGGAGCATCGGCTGGAGTTTGTCGCCAGCGTCAACGGCGTCGATTACTACAACGATTCGAAAGCGACGAATGTGGACGCCACTGCGAAGGCGATCGTCGCTTTTCCCAGAGGCATTCATCTCATTCTCGGCGGCAAGGACAAGAATTCCGACTACCGCCAGCTGCGCCCGCTGCTCGAAGAGCGCGTGAAGACCGTGTACACCATCGGTGCGGCTGCGGAGAAGATTGAGATGCATATCTATGGCGCTGTGCCGGTCGTAAACGCCGGAACTTTGGAACAGGCTGTGTCCAAGGCGGCGGAGGCTGCGCAGCCGGGCGAGATCGTGCTGCTCGCGCCAGCGTGTTCGAGCTTCGATCAGTTTGAAAACTACGAGCATCGCGGGCATGTCTTCAAAGAGCTTGTGCATGCGAGACAGGGTGTATGGCAAAACGCGTAGGCGTCGATAAACTGCTGTTCTGCATAACGCTGGTCCTCGTCGTCATTGGACTGGCGATGGTCTTCAGCGCTTCGGCCGTCATGGCGAAGGAGCGCTTCGGCTCGCCGTACAGTTTTGTCATTCGCCAGGCCATCTGGGCTGCGGTTGGCCTTGCCGTCATGACGCTGCTGATGCAGATTGACTACCGCAAATACAACCGGCCCAACGTTGTTTTCCCCGTCGTTGCTGTTACCGTGATGTGCCTGCTGGCTGCATTCCTGATGCGCGACTCACACAACACGCACCGCTGGATTCCCTTCGGCATTCTCTCCTTTCAGCCGTCGGAACTGGCCAAGCCCGCACTCGTGCTTTTCCTGGCCTGGTTCCTGCAGAAGCGTATGCAGACGATTGACGACTGGCGCGGCACGGTTCTCCCCGCGGCGCTGCCGAGTCTCGTCTTTATTGCGCTGATTCTGAAAGAGCCGGACCTCGGCACGGCACTAGTCTGTGCCGGCGTCACGGCGCTCATGCTCTACCTTGCCGGTATGGAGACGAAGTACCTCGGCTATGCTGCGCTCGGCGCAATTCCAGTGCTCTATTTCATGCTCTTCCGTGTCAAATGGCGCCGCGACCGTTTGCTGGCGTTCATCAATCCCGAGGCTGATCCGCTGGGCAAGGGCTTTCATATTATCCAGTCGCTGATTGCCGTCGGCACCGGTGGATTGCACGGTCTCGGCTACATGGAAGGGCGGCAAAAGCTCTTCTATCTGCCCGAGCCGCATACGGACTACATTTTCGCCAACATCTCAGAAGAACTGGGTCTGCTGGGTGCGATCATCGTCGTTGCCCTGTTTGTCGTGCTCGGTTATCGCGGCATTCGTGCTGCCGTTCTTTCGACGGATCCATTCGCGCGCTTCCTTGCCTTTGGCATCACAGCGACCATTCTCATGCAGGCCTTCTTCAACATCAGCGTCGTGCTGGCTCTGGTGCCGACCAAGGGCATCACCCTCCCGTTCATTTCCTATGGCGGAACATCGCTCTTCATCATGCTCGCGCTGATCGGCGTGCTGCTCAACATTACGCGGGAGATCGAGTAGCCGACGTGCGTGTGTTGATTGCCGGTGGCGGCACGGGCGGCCACATCATGCCGGCGCTGGCTATTGCCGATGCACTTCAGAAGCAGCACCAGGCTGAGCTGCTCTTTGTCGGCACGGCGCGCGGGCTCGAATCGCGGCTGGTTCCCAAAGCCGGGCATCGGCTTGAGCTGGTCCAGGTTGGCCAGCTCAAGAATGTCAGTCTCGTCACACGCCTACGTACCCTGCTTGATCTGCCGATGAGCGTCCGGCACTGCCGGAAGCTACTGAAGCAGTTTTGTCCCGATGTCGTGATCGGCGTGGGAGGCTATGCCTCCGGGCCGGCGATGATTGCGGCGATTCTTGCGCGGATTCCTACGCTCGCGGTTGAACCGAATGCCTTTCCCGGTCTTGCGAACCGGCTGGTTGGAAAACATGTCTCTGCCGCGGCGGTCAATTTCGAGCCTGCCCTCAAGTATTTCCGCAACGCTCAGGTGACGGGCATTCCCGTCCGTGCTGAGTTCTTTCGGTTGCAGCCGCGTCCGGAGGGAGCGCCGCCACACCTGCTCATCTTTGGCGGGAGCCAGGGCGCCCGCGTGCTGAACCAGACCATGCCGCAGATTGCGGCGCCGCTGCTTGATGCCGTTCCCGGGCTGACGATTCTGCATCAGGCCGGAGCGCGTCACGCTGAGCAGACCCAGGCGGCTTACGCTGCAAGCGGGGCGGACCCGGCGCGCTGGCAGGTGCATGCGTTTCTTGACGACATGGCCCGGCGATTCGAAGCTGCCGATCTGGTGCTGTCACGCAGCGGCGCGAGTACGGTTGCCGAAGAGATGGCAGCCGGCAAACCCGCGCTGCTGGTCCCGTTTCCGGGTGCGGCGGACGACCACCAGCGGAAGAACGCCGAGGTCATGGCCGGGGCCGGAGCGGCTACCCTTCTCATCGAATCGGAGATGACGCCGGAGCGCCTGCTTGCATCCCTGACGTCCATGCTACTGAGCCCCGCCGAGCTGCGGGCGATGGGGGATCGGGCGCGAACGCTGGCACATCCCGATGCGGCTGGTAGGATTGCAGCCATGGCGGAAAAACTTGGAGCTGGGGCCCCCCCCGTTTCTCGCTAAATTCGTCTTGTTATTCGGGTTACGTGGTACCCGTTGTACCTGAGTGCTGGGGGATCTGAGCGCGGTCTTCATCCAACGCTTATTGAAACTGAGTCTTCCTTAAAGGTGTCCTACCCCTCCCCATCCTTTCGCTAAATTCCTCTATTTAAATGAGTTCGGGGGCGAGAGGGTTCGAGTCGATGGGAAGTTTCTGCCCTGAATTCATGATAGCAATTTTGGGCATAATTCCCGTCGAGACGGGCTGGCCGATAAATCTTTACAGAGGAGTAGTTTAGCTGCTCTTGTCGGATGTCGAGGGATTGACAGAAAAATCCACAGGCCAAGTCTCCTCTTGACATTCGACAAGAGAGGAGCGTATTTCTTTTGTCGAAGATCGAGGGGTAGAAATGGCGTCGTCTCCGGAGCTGCTGCAAGGGACTTTGGATTTGCTGATTTTGAGAACTCTGGCGCTGGGGTCGATGCATGGCTGGGGGATTGCGCAGAGGATCCAGCAAGTGTCGAAGGATGTGCTGCAGGTGGGACAGGGGTCGCTCTATCCGGCGCTGCACCGGCTGGAGTACAAGGGCTGGATCAAGGCTGAGTGGGGGCCGTCTGAAAATAACCGGCGTGCCAAGTTTTATTCGCTGACGCCTGAGGGGCAGGGACAGCTGGAGGCGGAGCGGAGTAACTGGGAGAGGATGGCGGAGGCGATTGGACTGGTGCTGAATCAGGTGTAGGGCCGGGCGAAAAATGGCCGGTTGGCGTTCGTCGTATCCCACCCTTTCGCAAACTACACGAAAGGATGGGGCACCCGGCGTTCGTGGCTGTTTTGAGGAAAAGCAGATCCTTGTTCGCGTTGCTCCTAAGGATGACAGCATTGAAGGTCTTGCTTTCCTGCCTTTCGCTGCTCCTCAGGATGACAGCACTTTGGGAGGTTCGTTGGTGAAGCGGATGTCGGGGACAATGCAGGAGTTTTGGACACGGCTACGGTTTCTCTTTTCACGTAAGAGGACGCAGGATACCGATGAGGAACTGCAGTTTCATATCGACGCGCAGATGGAGGCCAATCTCGCTGCGGGGATGACCCCGGCGGAGTCGCGTAGACAGGCGTTAATTCTCTTCGGCGGCGTCGAACGG
The DNA here is from genome assembly GCA_035313725.1 of Alloacidobacterium sp. Lineage (GTDB taxonomy): Bacteria > Acidobacteriota > Terriglobia > Terriglobales > Acidobacteriaceae > Alloacidobacterium. The sequence goes on from DATGAD010000053.1 coordinate 17,521, forward strand.
GCGCGTGAGGCTTGCAGTGAGGCACGGCCAGGGTGGTTCTTCGACACGCTTTGGCAGGACGTGCGTTATGCGCTGCGCGGGTTTCGGCGAAATCCTGTTTTTACCGTCACGGCACTGGCGACTCTGGCGCTTGGGATTGGAGCTACTACGGCGGTCCTCAGCGTAGTTGACCGTATTCTGTTTCGGCCACTGCCGTATGCCCATGCCGATCGATTGGTATCAATGGGCTTGGTACAGCCTCTGGAGAAGCAGGAATTCACGCTCGGCGGTTTTTACTATGAGTGGCGTGACAACCAGAAGCCATTCGAGTCGATGACGTTTGAGAGAGGAGCGGGTGAATGTAACCTGACCGCTTCGAATCCAGTACGCCTGCATTGCGCCGACGTGGCTGCGAACTTTCTGCCAACGCTGGGGGTGACTCCAGTGATTGGGCGGAATTTTCTGCCGGAGGAAGATGTACCGAACGCCCCGAAGTCAGCCCTTATCTCCGATGCGCTCTGGCTGGCTCGCTACAACCGCTCACGGGATGTTCTGAACAAGCAGATAGACATCGACGGCAAGCCGGTTCGCATCGTTGGTGTGCTTCCGGCGGGTTTCGAAATGCCGAGGCTGCAGGCGGTCGATGTCCTACTGCCGGCGCAGATGGACATAGGGGCGCAGCATACGCTCAATGGTGGCATTGGACTGCCGATGTGGGCGTTTGCGCGGCTGAAGCCGGGTGTGAGCGTTGCGAAGGCCAGAGCGGAGATGGACTCGGTCTTCCGCTACACGGAGCAGTGGATTCCGGAGCAGTTTCGGCAACAGTTCCAACTGCAGATCCGCTCCATTCGCGACCGTCAGATGCAGGATGCATACCGGGCGGCATGGGTGCTGCTGGGCGCCGCGCTAGCAGTGATGCTGATTGCATGCGCCAATGTGGCCAGCCTGTTTTCAGCACGCGGCGCGGCGAGAGAGCGCGAGCTTGCTGTGCGCTCGGCGCTGGGGGCTTCGCGGTTCCGGATCATCCGGCAAACGCTCACGGAAGCGCTGCTGCTGGCGATCGCCGGCGCAGGAGCCGGGTGTGTTCTGGCTGAGATTTTATTGCGTATTTTTATCTCCATCTCGCCGTCCGGTATTCCGTTTCTGGCGAACGCGCAACTCGACCTCCGGATCATCTGCTTCGCGATTCTTCTTGCTCTGAATTGCGCAGCGATATGTGGAGTAGCGCCAGCTCTTGAACGACCGGGCTCGATCGCTCTCGCCGCGCGCACCGCGAACTCCGGGGCGCATACGCGGCTGCGGGGATTTCTTGTGGTTGCACAAATTGCTGTGAGCGTTGTTCTGCTTGCGGGAGCGAGTCTTTTCGTCAGGAGCTTCCGGAATCTGCAGCGCGAAGACCTCGGGATGCAGACAAAGAATGTGCTGACAGTACGAATTCCATTGGTGGATTCACGCTATGAGGGAAGCCACGCATACATGGATTTCTATCTGCGTGCCGAGGCGGCCATGCGTCAATTGCCTGGAGTACAGGCGGTTGGCATCAGCAACTCATTGCCGCCGGATGCGAACAGCTGGCATGGCGGTTCCCGACTTGGGGATTTCTTTGTCGTGGGAAGGCCGCCGATTCCGCCGGAAACAGGAGGCACAGTTGTTGGACGACTGGTGACGCCCGATTATTTTCGCGTGCTGAATATTCCCATTCTGGAAGGACGGGGATTCACCGAAGAAGAGCGCAGCGCGAACGGCGATTTCATGATCCTGAGCAGGCGGCTTGCGGAGTTGCTGTTTCCCAAGGGGGATGCGATTGGACAACACATCCGGTCCGCCAACTATCGTCCGTATTTTTCTGTGGACGGCCCCGCGTTTACGGTCGTGGGTGTGGCGGGTAACGTGAAGAATGCCGGGCTTACAGGGCAGGATGAACCCGAATCTTACGAATTGTGGAGTAACCATCATCCTGAAAGCTGGAGCCGGCATTGCGTGTTTCTCATCGAGACGAACTTGCCGCCGGCTGTGGTTACGCCATGGCTGCGGACACAGATTTCAAAGCTCGATCCAACTGCGCCTGTCGAGGTTGAGCCTCTGACGCAAACAGTTGCAAGGCTGGCTGATCGGCCACGGTTCGAGATGGCGCTGCTCAGCTTTTTTGCTGCAACCGGGCTGCTGTTGGCGGTGGTGGGATTGTATGGCGTGGTGGCGTTTCTGGTGGCACAGCGGACACAGGAGATTGGCGTACGCATGGCGTTAGGGGCAACGCAGAGGAATATTCTCGAACTTGTTCTGGCGCGAGGAATGGGATTGGTGCTTATGGGAGGCCTGATCGGCCTGGGTGCAGCGTTTGCTGTTTCGCGTTTGCTCAGAGACCTCTTGTTCGGCGTGAGCGCGCACGATCCGTGGTCGTTTGTGTCTGTAGTCCTGGTCCTGAGCGGAGTGGCGTTGATTGCGACTCTGATTCCTGCGCTTGCGGCTACCAGAGTCAATCCGAATGTGGCGCTGCGCTGTGAGTAGCCGATGGTCTAAGGCAAAAGAAAAGGCCCACTGTTCAAGTGGGCCTTCTGTTAGGAGAGAAGCGAATTACCGGTGACCGCCACCGCCGTGGCCGCCGCCTCCACCATGGAAGCCTCCACCGCCGCCACCACCGTGGAAGCCACCACCGCCGAAGCTGGAGCCTCCGCCATGGAAGCCGGATGAGCTGCCGCCGCTGTAGCCGTGGAATCCGGACGATCCGCTATAGCCGTGGTAGCCGGAAGTGCCGGTGTATCCCGAATAGCCGCGGGTTCCAGAGCTGCCGTTGAAGCCGTTGTAGGTGCTGCGGTAACCGCTCATGCCGCCATTCATACCTATGGTTCGGTTTCCGCCATTGAGCGGTGAGCTGCCATAGGCGCCGCCATTGCGGTAACCGCCGCTGTAGCCATGGATGCTGCCGGTGGACGGTGGGTGCGTGGTGCCGTAGGCCCCGCCGTTGCGATAGCCATTATTGAAGCCGTGGTTGTATCCGGTGTTGTAACCGCCGCGATAGCCGCCGCCATAGTATGCGTGCGAGCCCCAGCCCCATCCGCCCCACGGATGACCCCAGCCCCAGCCCCACGGGCGTCCATACCAGCCGCTGTACCATGGGCCGGCACCGATAAAGAGGCCGCCAAAGAACCAGTCGGCACCGTAATAGCCATAAGGAGCGCAGGCGTAAGGATAATAAGAGTAATAGCCCCAGGAGCAGGCCGGCGGTCCGGCAACGTAGACCGGCGCGGGATAGTCGACGACTGGCCCGATTCCGATACCTACGGCGACCTGGGAGTGAGCTAATGCCGCTGGCACTATGAGAACCGTGAGCAAAGCAAGAGAACGCAATATACGCAACGTGAAACCTCCCCGTCAAACCGCCGCCAGACGTTCCGGTCAGCCAGCTGACGTGTTCCGGAACTCATTTCGGAGAACTCCGGAACCTCTACTTATTGGAAACACCGCATGGGGGAAAAGTTGCGGGAATGTGTCCAAAACGGTACGGCATGAACGGAGGCGCGTTCCGCCAGAATCGCACCTTGCCTTTGTGGCCTGGGCGTCGTGCAGGCTCTGCCCGCTGAAGTCCGCCACCATCATAACGCTGACAGGATGCCCCTGCATCTTTTTCGCCCCAAAATCTCATATTTAGACCGTAGATTGTTTGCTTTACGAAAAAGCTTTGGAACAATCACCGTGATTTCTTATGCGACGCAAGTTTTTACGAACGTGCAACATGCGTGGAAGACACTACGCGTGCTAGATTGGCGGGCAGGGGCCATGTGTCATTGGTCCCGCACTTGCCAACGAGCGTCGATTCGCACAGGTCGCCTTTCAGATCCCGCTGACCTGAATCCAATTTTCCCCAAACGCATCTGCTGTTGAGCGGAGGAGAGCCATGCCCGACCCGATTCCTGGAATTCACCACATTACCGCCATTGCCACCGATGCGCAGCAGAACGTCGATTTCTACGCCGGCGTTCTTGGGCTGCGGCTGGTGAAGCAAACCGTCAACTTCGACGATCCCGGCACATACCACCTTTACTTCGGTGACGGTAAAGGCAATCCGGGCACGATTCTTACCTTTTTTCCCTGGAGTCACGTCCAGCGCGGACGCCGCGGCACCGGGCAGGCGACGACGATTTCGTTCGCGGTGCCGGCGGAGTCGTTCGGCTTCTGGATCGAGCGGTTGACCCGGCACAGCGTGGAATATGACAAGCCGTCGCGGCGCTTTGATGAGCCGGTGCTTACGTTTCGCGACTGGGATGGGCTTGGGCTTGAGCTTGTGGGCGTGGATGGGGTTGAGAGCAAGCCGGCATGGGAATCGAATGGAGTTTCGGGGAAGGAAGCGATTCGCGGCTTTCACTCCGTAACGCTGTGCGAAGACGGGATGGAGAAGACGGCGGCGCTGCTGACGGACACGATGGGAGCGAAGAAGCTGAAGGAAGAAGGCTCCTATTTTCGCTATACGTTTGGCGAAGGCGAGAATGCTTCCAATGTCGACCTGCATTGCACGCCGGAGTTCATGTCCGGCGTGGTGGCCGGAGGAAGCGTGCATCACGTTGCCTGGCGCGTGCCCGACGACGCAACACAGGTTGAGTGGCAGACAGTGGTGCGTGAGGCTGGGCTGAATGTTACGCCGGTGCTCGACCGCCAGTACTTCAAGTCGATTTATTTCCGTGAGCCGGGTGGCGTGTTATTTGAGATCGCTACCGATCCCCCGGGCTTTGCGCGTGACGAGCCGGAGACGGCTTTAGGGCAGGTACTGAAGCTGCCGCCGTGGCTCGAGAAATATCGCGCGGAGATTGAAGGCGATCTGCCGAAGCTGCACCATCCCAACTTTGCCGTGGAAAAGCAGCCATGAGCGCGACTGAGACTTTCGTTCATCGGTTTGTTCCGGGGGAAAGCAAGCGCACGCTTATGGTGCTGCATGGGACGGGTGGCAATGAAGATGATCTGCTACCTGTTGCCCGCATGCTCGACCCGGAGAGCGCGCTGCTGAGTCCGCGCGGCAAGGTACTCGAGAACGGCGCGCCGCGATTTTTTCGCCGTCTGCGCGAAGGCGTTTTCGATGAAGAAGACCTCGTCCGGCGCGCGCATGAGCTGGCGGATTTTGTTGCTGCCGCGGTGAAGGAGCATGCGCTGGACGCTGCGCAGGTTGTGGCTGTCGGGTATTCGAACGGGGCCAATATTGCGTCGGCGATGATGCTACTGCGTCCGGAGATTCTGCGCGGCGCGGTGCTTTTGCGCGGACAGACGCCGCTGGTTCCGGAGAAGCTGCCAGACCTGTCTGGCAAGGGTGTGTTTCTGTCGTCGGGGAAGTTCGATCCGATCATCGGCGCTGAAAATGCCGCTGCGCTTGCGGAAATGCTCAGGAAGGCGGGCGCGGATGTGACGCATAAATTGCTGCCGAGTGGACATGAACTCACGCGCGTGGATATTGATGACGCGCGTGAGTGGTTGGCGCGGTTCTCATAACCGCGCTGTCATTCTGAGCGTGGCGAACATCTCTAAAAAGCAGGTCCTTCGCTCCGCTCAGGATGACACTCCTTGCGGGAACTGTTGATCAGTGAAACTGCGATAGATCGATGGCATCGCCCATTGCCTTGTATCCGGCGTCTTTCGGGTGCAGGTGATCGCCGGAGTCGTAGTCGGGCAGCAACTGGTCGGGATGTGCCGGGTCCTGGGTGATCTTGTCGAAGTCAATTACGCCGTCGAAGACGCCGCTGGTTCTGATCCATTGGTTGTAGGCCACGCGTACCTGCTCGCCCTGCGGCGTTGAATAGCCGGTGGGCAGGTACGGTGTGAGCGTTGCGCCGAAGACTTTGATGCCATGCTGGTGCGCGCGCGTGACGAGTTGCGAGAGGCCGAAGATCAGGTCGTCGGCGGTGATGATGTCGCCGGGCTCGTGCGGGTTTTTGAGGTGGCCGATGTCGTTGATGCCTTCGAGAATGATGAGGTACTTCGCGCCGCTCTGCGCGATCACGTCGCGATCAAAGCGGGCGAGGGCGCTGGGGCCGTATCCGTCGTGAAGAACGCGATTGCCGCCGATGCCCTGATTCAGCACGCTCAAGTGCGCGGTCTTTTTGTCGGCCTGGAGGCGCGCGGCGAGCACGTCGGGCCAGCGGCGGTTCATGTCATAGGTGGACTGAGCGCCGTCGGTGATCGAGTCGCCGAAAGTGACGATGGCGGCAGCGTGGTCGGCGGCGTTGGTGCTGACGTCGATTCCTTTTACGAAGCACCACGAGGTGATAGGGCTGGAGTTGTCAGCCGTAGGCGCGGCCGAGGCGTTGCCGCGCAACACATAGTTGGTAGAGTGCCCGCCGGTGTGGCAGGTGGTGTTGCGAATCTGCTGATCGGGCAGGTAGATGCTGACGACGAGATCTGAAAGCGGAGTGGCCGGCATGGCGACGGGATCGCTGAGGACGAGGGCTCCGGCCGGAATCTCGACGATTGGCTTGCCGTTGAAGGTGAGGGCATGGTCGGAGCCTGGCTGGATCGATCCGCCGCCGGAACTGGTAGCGATATCGGCTGCGCCTACTTTGAGTGCTTCGGTCCCGAATTCATTGGTGAGCTGCACGCGCACGGAAGGTCCGCCTATGCTGATGTGCACGATGTTGCGGTAGGTGGAATTGGCCGGGCTGGGCTGGCCTGAATTCACTACCGTACCCACGGGTGAAGCCGCCCATGTGCCAACCCAGTTTGCATTCGCGCCCTGCGCCAGAGCCGTAAGGCTGCCAATCGTGAGAAAAGTGAAAGCAAGAATATTCCGTCGCATCAAACCCTCAGATACCCCTTAGACAGGAAATGTATTTTTTGTTCGGGATGAGTGTATGACGAGCGCGCCCATTGCGCCTACTTCAGGCCATAAAATGGAAGAAAGGAACCGATATCAGGATGAAATTGAAACTGCCTGAAGGCGAATTCAAGGCGTATCTGTTTGACTGCGACGGTACGGTTGCCGATTCGATGCCGCTGCACTTCATCGCGTGGAAGAAAGCTCTCGGCGAGTGGGGCTGCGACTTTGACGAAGATCTTTTCTACTCATGGGGTGGCTTGTCGGTGGCGAAGATCATCTCGCTGCTGAATGAAATGCGCGGCCTCAACATGCCGGTGGCTGAGGTGGAGCATCGGAAAGAGAGCCTTTACTATGAGCTGTTGCCACAGCTGACGGCGGTGCCTGAGGTTCTGGAGCATATTGAGGCGATGTATGGGCGGCTTCCGTTCGCTGTGGTTTCGGGGAGCACGCGCGAGTCGGTGACGGCTTCGCTGACTGTGCTCAAACTGCTGGATCGTTTCGAGACGATGGTTTGCGCGGGTGACTACAAGAAGGGAAAGCCTGATCCGGAGATTTTTTTGATGGCTGCTGAGAGGCTGGGCGTTGCGCCGCAGGATTGTCTTGTTTTTGAGGATGCTGACTTGGGAATTCAAGGGGCGGCGGCTGCGGGGATGGCTTCGGTGCGGGTTCCTTTGCCGAGGGAACGGACGTT
>DATGAD010000054.1:0-9396 GCA_035313725.1 Alloacidobacterium sp.
TGAATTCACACTAGGACAAGCATGAAAACTGGCATTATCGGTCTGCCCCAGGTGGGCAAGACCTCTCTGTTCAAGATTTTGACGAAGGCAAAAGTTGAGGACCGCGGCTACTCCCGTGAGGCGCATCTTGGCATCGCGAAAGTACCGGACGACCGGCTTGAAAGGCTGGCTGCGCTTTATAACCCGAAGAAAACCATCTACGCGACGGTAGAGTATGCCGATGTCGCAGCGATCGGGCAGGAGGCGCTTAAGGAGACTTCATTTCTAACGAACCTGCGTAATGTGGACGCCCTGATTCATGTTCTACGCACATTCGAAGACGACTCGATTCCGCACGTTGGAAAAATCGATCCGCTGCGTGACATCAAGAGTGTCGAGTTCGATCTGATGATTTCCGATCTGACGCAGATTGAGAAACGTCTCGAGCGTCTGCAGAAAGACCTGAAGAAGATGCGCACGGCTGATCTCGAAAAAGAGAACGCGCTTCTGGTGCGGGCGAAAGAGGCTCTGGAGCAGGAAAAGCCTCTGCGTGAACTCGAAATGTCGACAGAGGAAAAGAAGCTGATTCGCGGATTCATGTTTCTCTCGCAGAAGCCGATTCTGTACGCGCTCAATCTTTCGGAGAGCACGACGCTTGGCACCGACCTCGAAGCCGCCGCGGCGAAATACAAGCTCGAAGAAGATGCGTTGCGACCCAATGCCGGGGCAACTGCCTTCTGCGGCAAGGTTGAGGCAGAACTTGCCGAAATGGATGATGAGGAAGCAGCGGAATTTCTCGGCTCATATGGACTAACGGAAAGCGGCCTGCGCCGCCTGATTCGCAAGAGCTACGAACTACTTGGCCTGATCAGCTTCTTCACTGTCGGCGAAGATGAGTGCCGCGCATGGACGGTTCCGGTGAACTCGCGCGCGCAGGAGGCGGCGGGAGCGATCCACTCGGATCTCGAAAAGCATTTCATCCGCGCAGAAACCATTCACTGGGACACGCTGCTGGCCGCCGGATCGGAGGCTGTAGCTCGCTCCCAAGGCACGCTTCGGCTTGAGGGCAAGGATTATCTCGTGCAGGACGGAGACGTAATGCACATTCGTCACAGCGGCTGATACAGATGCTTCTTTCCCTGCTTCTTGGCGCAGTTGCTGCGGTCGCCGATATCTTCGGCGGCCTCGTCCTGGTGCGCGCGAACTGGGAAAAGCGCTATCTTCGGTATTCCGTTGCCATGGGCGCAGGCTTCATGCTGGCGGTTGCATTTCTTGAAATGTTGCCGGAGAGTCTGCACTTTTCTCCGAAATGGGCACCCGTGCTGGTGCTGGCCGGATATTGCGCCATTCATCTCCTGGAACACACGATAGTGCCTCACTTTCATTTCGGAGAAGAAACGCATCACGATGAATTTATCTCCGCGCGGACCAGCTACTCAGTGCTTGCCGGGCTGGCTGTACATGCGCTCTTTGACGGTGTTGCGATCGCTTCAGGGTTTGTACTTTCCAACCTGTTGGGATGGCTGATATTCATCGCTATCTTCCTGCACAAAGTTCCCGAGGGCTTTACTGTCGCATCCGTAATGCTGGCTTCCGGACGGAGTCGCAATGCGGCTTTGACCGCCGCGTCGGTGCTGGCGACGGCTACGCTGCTTGGCGTTCTGGTGATTAGTGTTCTGCCTTCGTGGGTAAAGGCGGGATTGCCGCTTTCCGCCGGTGTGGCAATCTATGTCGCCGCCACTGATCTGGTTCCGGAAGTCAACCGCGAGCCCGGCATACGCATGGCGCTGGTATTTTTTGCCGGAGTGCTGCTGTTCCTGCTCCTGCGCTTGCTGTTGCCTTCGGTCTAGCGGCCCATCAGGGCGTGCCGCAGTGTTCTGCCTGATGCCTTCCAGCGTTTGAGGATCTCGTAAACGATCGCAGTCGCATATGTAATCGCCACCCACACAAATACTTCTTCCACCGGAAGACGCGACCACGCGGTGATACGAATTCCCACCATCTGATCGTCACGGAAATTCCACCAGCCATAAGGCACAGCCAGCGTCACTTCCCAAAGCAGGCTGATCAGCACAACCATGAACATGACGAGACTTACAGCGCGCCAGTTGATCATGGGCCGCGCGGTGGGCAAAAAAATCGCTGACGGCAACAATGCGCCGAGGACCAGGAATGTGAAATACCCAGGGAAACCGGGACCGCCGTAATTTCGTTTATAGAGAATCGCTGCGAGTATCAGAAAAATGGCGAGTATCACCGATTGCGGGTGCAATCGCAGGAGGCGATCGAAGTCGATTCGCTCCTCATCATCGTCCGGAACGGCATAGGCGGCAAGCCAGTATTCATCTAGCCAGATATAAAGCAACAGCACTTCAAGAAAGCCGGTGAGATAGAAGATATATTCTTCGATCGGCACGCCGCCGCCCAACGCCGGAGCTTTGATGCCGAGCGTAGCCTGAACATTTGGAAAGTAGAAAAAATATTGAGCGAAGAAAAAGTCCAGCGATGCGCCCAAGGGAAAGAGCAGGCCGAGCGTCCACCAGAACGCCTTCTTCGAGATCTGAATTCCCTCCTGAGGAATAAACCAGAGTCCTATAACGACGATGGGAATGATGAAGAGGAGTAGACTAACGGTGTAACCGTAAGGCGTGGGATTCTGCGTGGAGACGCGTACTGTGTGCAGCGTGATGGCCGCCGGCACTGCGATCATGCCGAACATGGCAAGCACAAGCCAGAAGCTGGCGCGAGGTGAAGGCGAAGACTTGCGCATTGCGGCTCCTCGAAGCGTTGGGAGTTAGATGAGCCTGGGGAATCAAATCAGATTCAACCCCTCGCTTCCGATCATTCTTTTTTGATACTCCCGAACAGTCTGCAATCATTGCGAGAGATTCAGCCAGGGCACTTTTCCCACGCTGTTAACTAGTTGGTGCCCAAAGCTTAAGCTCGTTTCAACAATTTTGTCTTTTTTGTATTTGGACTGGATAAGATTCGGGCATATTCGCACGAAAACAGAGGTCCGGGAGATTCTGCCTCACGAATGAACAAGAGAATTGCGTCACTGACAGCGTGCTGTTTATCCCTGTGGGCAGGAAGCGCTGGGATGTCTCTCTTGCTTTGTCGTTTTCTAGGCATCCCCCTCACCCCCGACACTGACAATCGCTACACGGACCAGTCATTCGCGCACTACATTCTTTCCATTGCAGGAGAACTGCGGCTGCAGATACACACGACGGGATTGTACGCAGGAGTGTTTGCCGCGCTGGGGCTTGCTGGTCTCTTGTGGGTGATGGCGGAGAAATGGCAGAACGGGTCGGAGTGGGACCGCCAGGACGCGATCTGGATGATCAGTTTCGAGGCGCTGCTGGCTTTGAGCGCCATCCTCTATAGAGTGGGAGCAAACAGCACAGTGACTAGAAAATTCGCAATGGCTGGATCGATGGCGGATGTGTTTGGCATAGGAATAGCACTCTCCGTGCCGGCCATTCTGTGGTTTCACTGGCACAAACCGAGTCCCAAGAAAAGAAAGCACGACGACGAGGACTCGCTCTCGACATTTCAGTATTCCCGAACCATACTCGGGCTGCAGGATTATTCTCCCCCGCCCTCCCCACCGATAACCCCGATACTTCAGGTCACCGAACCCAAACAAAGCATCGCGGCTGAAGCTCTACCGGTGATGCACCCTGCCGCAAGTCTGCCGGCAGGTTGGCTTGAGAAAACAATTCAGGAACAACGCGAGAAGAAAGAAGAGCAGCGCGGCAACGAGGCTATCGCCATGGAGAAGCTGCAGGATTTTCCCCCGTCCTTCCCTCCTCCTGCCGCGATTCTTCCTGTTACAGAACCGAAAGAAATCGTCGCAGTAGAACCCTTAGCAGCAATGCAGCCTCTCGTAAGCCAGCCGGCAGGGTGGCTTGAGCAGACACTTCAGGAACACGAACAAAGCGAGAAAAAAGAAGAGCAGCCCAGCAACGAGGCGATCGTCATGGAGAATATGAATATTTTAAGCATTGACTCACAACCACCGACATCCACTCAGCAGCCAGCACAGGCGCACCCGGAGCCTGCAGCAGCTCCGCCATTTGCGGTTCAGGCGGCAGCGGCTGTTGAACCGGTGATGTCTCAGTCGTATACGCCTCAGCCTGCCGCCCCGCAGCCTGTGGCATCGCAACCGCCAGCCTATCAACCGATGACTGCGCCGCCCCCGGCGCCGGAGCGCCCCAGTACTCCTACGGCAAATTTCCGCGATCAGTTATTCGCGCTGAACAATAGCTGGCAGCGTATCGAATCAACAGGCAAAGAGGTCGAAGACTGGTTCCAGAATCAGCAGAGACGCGTGATGGCTCATCTGGAACGGCCCATTGCGAAAGGCCGCGATAATGTCGATTTTTCGCGTGACTTTCTTGAACAGCGGATGGAAAGAATCGATGCGGAGTGGGCAGCGATTCACCAGACTGTGCGGAACCTCCACCGCTGGCTGGAGAACGGCAGTTTAGAGAAAGAAGCTCCCCAGGAATCAAAAGTCTGGTGAAGAGGAAATCAACGCGATCGCCTCAGAATAGGACCTGTTTACCAGGTCCTATTTTATTTCCTGCTGTTTTTCCTTCCAGACCTTGTAGAGCCCCCACGCTGCCAGCGTGCAGCAATCGCGAATCGTGCCGTCGAGGAGCATCTGCTCAAATTGGGCGATGGTGAAAGAGTGGAGAGTCAGATCGTGCTCTTCTGCGTCGAAATCAGTACCTACCTGGGTGAGGCCCGTGGCCAGATAGACATGCTGCTTCTGGTTAGCAAAACCGTAAGCAATGTAGATCATTCCCAGATGCGTCATCGATGATGCGTCAAAACCCGTCTCCTCGCGGAGTTCACCGCGGGCGAGTTCTTCGGGATCGACATCGGCGGTCTCCCATCCTCCCTGCGGCAATTCCAAGCACCGCTCCTGGATCGTGTACCGAAACTGCTCGACAAGAAAAATACGGTCTCCCTCGATGGGGATGATGACGGCGCAATCGTCTTTGTCGACCACGCCGTAAAGGCCATGTGTGCCGTTGCTGCGTTCAATCTCGTCTTCGCGAAGACGAAGCCAGGGGTTGCGGTAGATCTCGCGACTGCTGAGTGTCTTAATGCTCATAAGGACTTCTCTGTATTCTGCCATGTGGAAGTAAAAGACAAGTCAAAACACCTTCTTCAATCTGAGTTCCAACTCATCTCTTTGAATCGCATAACAAGAGAGGATTTAAATTGAATGAAAAAACTGACGTCTCTGCCGTTGATAACGTTATCGCTAGCCTTGTACTTCACTCAACCGGTACCAGCGCGGGCTTCTGATGATGGGCTTGCATTCAAAAGAGCGCAGCATTTGCAGCACGGCATCAATGCGAGTATTTGGTTCGCGCAGTCGCCGGGCAACTATTCCGTAGAGCGTCTGCGCGGTTTTACGACGAGCGACGATATTGCTCTTATCCATCAGCTTGGGTTCGATCACGTCCGTCTCAGCATCGACGCAGACCCGCTACTTCCCTGGTTAAGAAATCCCGAAGTACCGACGCCGTTTGTGACAGAACTTGATCGCGTTGTAAAGACGATGCTCGATCAGCAGCTGGCGGTGATCATCGACATCCATCCTGAGGGCCATTACAAGGCTGAGTTAGTCAAAGGCACCGAGGGCGTAGAGCACTTTGCCGGGTTGTGGCGTGCTCTGGCAAAGCATTTTGCGGCAACCGACCCCACACTGGTCTTCTTCGAGATCATGAATGAGCCGGAGCAGGACGATCCCTATCGCTGGCAAGGAATCGAGAGCTTTGTAGCGGAACAGATTCGCCAGTCGGCGCCGAACCACACCATCATTGCCGCCGGGGCGCATTGGTCCGGACTCGATGACCTGATGATGCTCGAACCGATTGCAGTGCCCAACGTTATCTATACCTTTCACGATTACGAGCCGTTTCCCTTCACGCATCAGGGAGCTACCTGGACGAGCCCGCAGGTGCTGCCTCTGCGTGCTGTTCCCTACCCCTCGACACCCGATGCAGTGCAGACAAACGTGAATCAGGAACCAACTCTAGCCGGGCAGTTCTGGATTGAGCAGTACGGTCTCAACCGTTGGGACGCACAGCGCATAGACGCCACTCTGGCCTTCGCCGAAAAATGGTCGGATCTGCACCATGCTCCGGTGTATTGCGGCGAATTCGGCGTGTTGCGCGATTATGTTAACCCGGCGATGCGCGCGGAGTGGGTCCATGACATGCGCGTTGCCTTGGAGAAGCACAAGATAGGCTGGGCCATGTGGGACTACCAGGAAAATTTCGGCGTCGTGACCAAGAAGGACGGCAAGACGATTCCCGATCCCGAGATCGTAAATGCACTCGGCCTGAAGACTCAGTGAGCCGGCAACCGTGTCCGGAAGCGGACGGCTCCCTCCGCTTCCGGACAACTGCAATATCCTAGCCTCGGGCTCATTCAAGCTTTTCAATAGGTTAGGTGCCGTCCGTTTTGGCTTGAAAACTGCTCCCTGATGGGAAGAACTACTAACCTCAACTGCGGGATGGCAGATATGACGAGCCTGCTGGGCGACTTACGCTACGCACTTCGGCAACTGAGAAAGACCCCTGGATTCACCCTGGTCTGCGTTCTGACGCTGGCCCTGGGTGTCGGCGCTAACACAGCCGTCTTCAGCGTGATGAACGCCGTGCTGTTGAAATCTCTGCCGGTCGCCGATCCTCAGCGAGTCGTGAACCTGCGCACTTCCCAACCGCCGCGCCGGACTGGCACAGTTGGCTGGAATAACACATTCTCCTATCCCGTCTATGACGCTCTGCGTCGGCAGACCGGCGCCATGAGCGCAGTCATGGCATACGTGCCGCTCTCCACCGGCAAAGTCGCCGTGCGCTATGGAGCCGAGCCCGAAGAAGCGGAAGGCGACATGGTGAGCGGCAATTTCTTTTCCGGACTTGGCGTGCAATTGCTGCGCGGGCACGGTTTTACCGAACAGGACGAGGCTGCTCACGCACCACTCACCATCATCAGTTATAACTACTGGACGAGCCGCTTCTCCCGCAATCCCGATGTGCTGGGCAAGACCTTTTATGTAAACGGCGTGCCTACGACCATCATCGGCATTACAGCAGAAGGCTTCGAAGGCGCAGAAGCAGGTAACTCCACCGATTTCTGGATCCCCTTGCAGAAGCGCCAGGAACTCAATGCGCTCGGCAATCCGCCCGAAGACGGCAAGACATACATTACGAATCCCACGTGGTGGTGCATGCAACTCATCGGCCGTCTGGCTCCCGGCGTCAGCAGGGAGCAGGCCATAGCGCAACTGCAGCCGATCTTCCAATCCGCCGCATACGTTGGTCTCGGCAATCCGGAGCCAGGAGAGAAGCGGCCAGACCTCAGCTTTGAAGATGCCAAAAACTTCCCCGGATCCGACATGTCATACGGCAAGCCGCTCCGCATTCTGATGTCGATGGTTGGACTCGTTCTGTTGATCGCCTTGAGCAACGTTGTCATGCTACTGCTCTCGCGTAACGCAACCCGCCAACGCGAATTCTCTTTGCGCCTGGCATTAGGCGCAAGGCGCAAAGAGCTGTTCCGCCAGCTACTGACGGAAAGCATGCTGCTGGTAGCGCTCGGTGGTGGACTCGCGTGGCTCTTCGCCGTCATCGCCACAAAGTCACTCAGCACTTGGGCAAAGATCGAAGCCAGTCTTGCTCCGGACCGCACAGTCCTATTTTTCACTTTCGGCATTCTTATACTCGCCGCGCTCCTCTTTGGCTTGGCGCCTCTGCGCGCGGCGCTTTCTTCTGGTCCCGGTCTGGTGTTGAAAACCTCCTCAGCGACCTCGAATACCGACGCAGGCAAGTCGCGCATCGGCAAGCTCATCGTCGCGATGCAAATGGCGCTTTGCGTTGTGTTGCTGGTTGGCGCGGGATTGCTGGTCGGCACACTGCGCAATCTCAAAAATACTCCTCTGGGAATGCGCGTCGATGGACTGGTTGTCTTCGGCGTAAAGCCGAACACCCACTCAACCGCAGAGGCCATAACCTTCTACCAGACGCTGATCAGCAAATTGCGCGTGTTGCCTGGCGTCGAATCCGTAACCGTCATGGAAGAGCGCCTCGGTTCATGGTGGTCAGACAACTTCTCCATGATGGTCGACGGCAAGATGCCCGACCTGCCTGATAGCCAAAAGACCGTACGCAACAACATCGTCGGTCCGGATTTCTTCCACACACTTGGCGTGCCGATCCTCGAAGGCCGCGACTTTGCCGACTCAGATACTGCTGCTTCGCCGCCGGTAGCCATCATCAACGAACTGTTCGCCCAGCGCTTCCTGCCGAATCAGAATCCCCTCGGTCATCGCATCGGTACAGACGATGGAAAGTTTCAGTTCACGGTTGTCGGCGTGGTGAAAAATCACAAATACCGCGCCATTACAGAAGAGCCCATCCCCATGGCATGGGTACCGTACACGCAAGGTCCTCCAGTCGGAAAGATGCACGTTGAATTGCGCGTCCACGGCGAACCCATGGCGATTCTGCCCACAGCACGCAAAACCCTTCAGGAAATGGATCCGAATCTGCCGCTGATCGAACCCATCACACAGCGCGCACAATACGAGACCACCATTTCGCAACAGCTGTTATTCGCGCGGCTCGCCGGTTTCTTCGGATTGCTGGCAGTCGTTCTTGTCGCTACAGGCTTGTACGGAACGCTCGCTTATCGCGTGAACAATCGCACCGTAGAGATAGGAGTACGCATGGCAGTCGGCGCACGGCGCGGGCAGGTGGTCTGGATGGTGTTGCGCGACAGCCTGATGCTGACGGCTATCGGCGTAGTGATTGGCGTCCCGCTTGCCATGCTGGTTGGCAAGGCTCTTACTTCCTCGTTGTATGGTGTGAAGCCCTTCGACGCTTTGATCTACGGCTTCGCGGTGCTTGGAGTGGCCATGGTCGCAGTTGCCGCAAGCATGGTGCCCGCACAGCGCGCCGCCAGCGTCGATCCGCTCAGCGCGTTGCGCGCCGAGTGACCTTTGAACTGTGAGGTGAGTGCATGTCCGCATTTTTGAATGACCTGCGCTATGGGATTCGCCAGTTAAAGAAAACGCCGGGATTTACGATCGTTTGCGTTCTCACTCTCGCGCTCGGCATTGGCGCCAACACCGCCATATTCAGCGTGATGAACGCCGTACTCCTTAGATCTCTGCCGGTGGCAGACCCCGAGCGTGTCGTCTACCTGAACACTTCAGGCGCGCCCCATCACGGCAACAACACCGGCGATTGGACCACCTCGTTCTCCTACCCTGTTTACGACACGCTGCGTCAGCAACACAGCGCCCTGACGGAGGTCATCGCGTACGTGCCAGTCAGTGCGGGCGGAAGCAAAGTTGGCGTGCGGATTGGCCCGGAGCCCGAGGAAGCAGAA
>DATGAD010000055.1:0-6110 GCA_035313725.1 Alloacidobacterium sp.
TTAATGGGCGGCGAGCAGATGTATCAGGCCCTGCGCAGCCTGAATGTGCCGACCGAACTCGTCGTGTATCCGGGGCAGTTCCATGGATTCACTCGGCCCAGTTTTATCCGCGACCGATATGAACGGTATTTTGCCTGGTATGACAAGTACGTCCAGACCAAGCGGTAAATCAGCAAGTTACTTATTCCGCGTACACGCAAACGAGCCAAAGAGCTAGATCGACACGGTTTGAGTACGCATTAGACACACGTGGGACTAACAGGAACGACTTGCCGTGCGCATCGCCCCTCTCGTACGGCATTGGACACCTTGCAGGTGCGTTGCCTCAGTACATGACGCTGAGAGAGTTGTCCAACGTCCGGCACAGGCAAGTGAGGCCGCAGCATGAATATCTTTCGCAGGATCTTGAACACGTTCACGGGACAGGATGACGCAGAGCCGGAGCCAAAGCAATATATAGAGCAGTTGCCGGACATGACGCCCAACGAGTACATAGCGCGTGCGCAAGCATTGCTAGCACAGCTCGACACACTGACACGCGAGACACAGGCTGAACGCAACGCAAAACTTTCTGCATTGTCAGGCGCGTTGTTAACAGACTGGCGCGAGCGTTTGGAAGCTGCCTATGCAATGCCAGCAAACATGCGCGAAAAATCAAACGCAATAAGACAAGAGTTTGCAGACATAAAAATGCGCCTTTGGAGTGAGGAAGACACCCGCCTTTCGAGATGGCAAAAGAGCGTCATAGATGCGTGGTGGTCGAATCTCTCACGGCATGACCGCGAGATTTGCGAAGCGCAGCAACAACGGCAGTATAACGAGCGATACCTGCGATATAAGCAACGCTGCGACAACTTAGCAAAGGCGACCGCAAAGCTGGCGAACGACCCCGAAGCTAAGAGGCAGGCAATCGCCAAACGACGCGAGACCCGGCAAAAGAGTCTGCAGGCAGAGGCAGCGGCAGAGACAGCAAAGCAAGCACGTTGGGCAGCGTGGCAGACATCACATGAACAAATGCTTGCACAAAAAGAATTCAACGCTGCACAGCGCATCAAACGCGCATGGGCAAAGAAGCATGCGCCGGATGGTAAGTGGAGAGAGGGTCTTAAAGAAACTACAACATGGTTGGAATCTCACGAATGTATTGCGGTCGAAAAGTGTTTCACCTCTGCGCGTCGCATTAGGGAAGCATGGTTTGAGAAGTACGACGCACTTGTTGCAGGTGCCAAGTGAATAAAAGTTGCCCTGTGCTGGCATGCGAAGACACCACGAGGCAGCGATTATTCCGACATGGTTCGGCATTCACTGCAGAAGAGAGCATGAGGATGCTAACCTCAAGAGTGATCTCCGCAATGCCACAAAATTCTCCAAATAAACAGATTGGACTTGATGAGCTAACGTCCGGCACGCGTTTCGTGCGTGCCTGTTTGCGCAAGCCTGTCGACCGCACTCCCGTATGGTTTTTGCGCCAGGCAGGTCGCTATATGCCTGAATATCAGGCGGTGCGAAAGCACCATTCGCTGCTCGAAATCTGCAGGAAGCCAGAACTGGCGGCGGAAGTGACAATTACCGCTGCAGAAAAGCTCGGCGTAGATGCGGCGATCATCTTCGCCGATCTGTTGCTGCCGTTCGAACCGATGGGCCTCGACTTTGAATTCCAGGCCGGCGAAGGACCGGTGGTTCACAAACCTGTGCGAACGTATGAAGATGTCGCGCGGCTGCGCACTGACCGCGCTTCGGAACTTGGCTATGTAGCGGAAGCAATTCAAAGGGTGGTCGCTCACTTCAAAGATCGCATCGGCATCATCGGATTCTGCGGCGCTCCGTTTACGCTGGCAAGCTACATGATCGAGGGCGGCAGCTCACGCAATTACGTCGCTACCAAAACCATGATGTACCGCCAGCCGGATACGTGGCGGCTGCTGATGGAAAAGCTCGTCACCGTATTGAGCGAATATGCGCGGCAGCAGGTGGACGCGGGTGCGGATGTCATCCAGATTTTCGACAGCTGGGTTGGTGTTCTCAGCGTGGAAGATTATCGCGATTTTGTTCTCCCCATCACCAAGACTTTGATCCGCGCGGTGCAGTCGTTCGGTGTGCCCGTGATCTACTTCGGGGTGGAGACAGCGAGCCTGCTGCCCGCGATGCGTGAGACTGGAGCCGATGTGCTGGGGCTGGACTGGCGCACACCTCTGGGTGAGACGTGGAAGTCGCTTGATTACGCGTGTGCGGTGCAGGGGAATCTCGATCCTATTACTTTGTTTGCGGAGCCGGAATTGATTCGCGAAAGAGTGAAGTCGATACTGACCCAGGCCGGAGGGCGGCCGGGGCATATCTTCAACCTCGGGCATGGCATTGTGCCGGGCACCCCGGTCGAGAACGTGCAGCACGTAGTTCGGTTTGTGCGGGAGTTGTCGTTGGAGGTGGGGCGTGGGTGATCGCGCTGCGGTGCTGTTGGTGGCGCATGGAACTCCGGACACGCTGGATGGGATTCCTGCGTATCTGAGCAATGTAACGAGTGGGCGGCCGATGCCGGAGTCGGTGATCGAGGAGATACGGCACCGGTATTCGCTGATCGGGTCGAGTCCGCTGACGCGGCTGACGCAGGAGCAGGGCCGGTTGCTGGCAAACGAACTGGAAGTCCCGGTGTATGTCGGCATGCGCAACTGGAAGCCGTACATCAAGGACACCGTCCAACAGATGGTGGACGATGGAATCACGTCGGCGGTGGTGATCTGCATGGCTCCGCAGAACTCGCGCACCAGCGTTGGGCTGTACAAGCGCGCGGTTGAAACGGCTGCGGGCGATCGCCTGCGGATCGACTTCGTCGAGGGATGGGCTGATGATCTGCTGCTGGCCGAAGCCTTTGCCGAGCGGTTGCGGCCATTGTGGCACGCTCTCTCGCGCGAGGTCGGTGATCCAGTTCCCGTGCTGTTTACGGCGCACAGCGTTCCACAGAGGACAGTAGAGCCGGGCCCAGACCAGCCAGCCGATCCATATGCGGAGCAGGCACGGCTCACGGCAGAGAATGTGGCAGACTGCGTTCCGGGGCTACGCGAGTGGTCCTTTGCCTTCCAGAGCCAGGGCATGTCCGGCGGTCCGTGGATCGGGCCGACGGTTGAGGACACACTGACGGCGATGCATCAGGCAGGACACACGACGATCATCATCCACCCGATTGGCTTCCTCTGCGATCACGTCGAGATTCTGTACGACATCGACATTGCCTTCCGCGACTTCGGCAAGAATCTGGGGCTACGCGTCGAGCGTCCGCGATCGCTCAACAGCTCTCCGCTGCTCATTGCTGCGCTGCGAGGCATCGCCAAGAACGGCCTCTGGCGGCTCGCGCAGCCATGAAGGTCGCCGTTATCGGCGGCGGCATTGCTGGCGTTTCCGCTGCGTGCGAGCTGGCTCGTTCCGGAGTCGAGTTCACTCTGTATGAGGCTTCAGGCCGTCTTGGCGGAATTGTCGAGACGGTGCGTCGCGACGGCTTTGTGGTCGAATGCGGGCCTGATTCGTGGGTGACGGAGAAGCCGTGGGCTCGCGAGCTTGCCGTCGAGCTTGGCCTGGAAGACGAGATCATTCCGTCGAACGATCGGTTGCGAAAGACTTACATTGTGCGCGGCAGGGAACTGGTGGCGATGCCGGATGGTATGCGCATGATGGTTCCCACGAAATGGGAGCCGCTGCTGAGTTCGCCGCTCTTCAGCTGGCAGGCGCGTCTGGCGTATTTGCGGGAACCGAAGCGCGCGGAGGAACTGAAGGCTGCGGTTCCGGAGGCGGACGAGTCGGTTGCCAGCTTTGTGCGGCGCCACTTTGGCGACGAGGTGACAGATACGGTTGGCGCTCCGCTGCTGGCTGGCGTTTTCGGCGGCGATGTCGATCAGTTGAGCGTCCGCGCTGTGATGCCCGCGTTCGTGAAGATGGAGCGCGAGCAGGGAAGCCTGATCGCTGCGCTGCAGAAGAGCTCTCGCGGTGGTGCGAGCTCTGCGGTTTTTACTACGCTCAAATCCGGGTTGCAGACGCTGGTCGATAGCATGGCTGCGGCTTTGCCTGCTTCCTCAGTCCGACTGGGGGAGCGTGTTCTTAAAGTTGCCTTAAGCGGGAAAAAATGGCACGTTTCTGCATCTCACGAGGCCGAATTTGACACAGTTTTTGTCGCAACTCCGGCAGATGTGACACGAGGGCTGCTCTCGCCGATTGACCCAGCCTTTGATGAACTGCTGGCGATGGATGCCTCGTCGGCCATCGTGGTTGCGCTGGCTTTTACGCTGGAAATCGCGAAATCTTTGCGGATTCCGCGTGGATTTGGGTTCCTGGTGCCGCAATCTTCGAAGACCGCGGCCCGACCCGGCGCGCCTTCACTTCTTGCCTGTACATTCGTAGATCAGAAGTTCTCTCATCGCGTTCCCGATGGCGGTGTTCTGCTGCGGGCCTTCTTCGGCGGCGCATCTGCACCGATGCTGCTTGATTCTCTGGATGACGAGATTGTTGCTCTGGCTCGCAAGCAGCTTTCTTCGCTCCTTGGACCGTTGCCGGAGCCTTCGTTCACTGTCGTCCGGCGCTGGCCGCGTTCGTTGCCCCAGTATGCGGTTGGGCATCTGGAGCGGATGCAGCGGCTGGAGGAGCGGGTGCGGGCGCTGCCGGGGCTTCAGTTAATTGGGAATGCTTACTATGGCGTTGGGCTTCCGGATCTGATTCGGCAGGGACGGGATGCGGTGCGGCGGGTGGTGCCCACCTCTTGACAGGAATCTCGCTCAGGAGGAGATTTCGTTGGCGGGAAACAGCTGGCGGGCGAAGAATCGTATCCATTTTTGAGACAGGAGCAGCAGTTTGCTTTCTGCCCCAAGATGCTCTGCGGAGACGGAGAGTGTCAGCGGAAAAGCGCTGATCTGGCGCACCATGCAGCGGCGGTGATGAAATCTGATGGCTGCTTCAGTCCAGGCGCTTTCAAATGAACCATAGATGCCTGCCAGTTCGCCCTTGTGCACAAGGGCCCATTGTTCTATATAGCCTTTCTCGTCGGCGACCTCGATGTTGCAGGCTGGGTTTTCGTAATTGGCTTCCGGCATAACCGTCTCCGTGTTTTTCTGTGCAAGTCATTTATCGGAGGATTGTAGGAATGCTTTAACGTTTTGAGCGCTAGGATGTTGGCATGAGTGAGACTGCCGGGAAAACGACGATTGCTCCGCTGCTTTCAGTTCGGAACGGAGCCGGGGCGGTTGAGTTTTATGAGACTGCGTTTGGGGCAACAGTTTTGCTGCGCGTGGACGATCCAGACGGGGCGGTGGTCGCGCAGCTGTCGGTTGGCGGGGCTGAGTTCTGGCTGGCGGATGAGTCTCCGGAGCACCAGAACTTCAGTCCTGAAACGCTGGGCGGCGGAACGGTGCGGATGGTGATGGTAGTTGACGACCCGGATGCGGTGTTTGCGCGGGCAATTGCGGCGGGAGCCACCGTCGTTTGGCCTGTGGACGACAAGCCTTACCACTGGCGCGTGGGACGATTGGTCGATCCGTTCGGACACCATTGGGAGATTGGCAAGCCTCTCGGCGGTGGCTCCTGAGCCGCGTGTTTAGTTATCGCTCCGCTGCATTATCAGGTCCTGGCCTTCAAGTGCATTGCTGAAGATGCCCTTGTCCTTTCCCGCGAGTCCCATGCGGAAGGTTTGCAGTTGCTGATCGGCTGGGTCGGCCGAGCCGTTCTTTTTAGCGTGGACGACTTCGAAGATGAAGTAGTTGCCTTCGATGCGGGGGTGAATGAGGGGGATGGGTTCAGAGCCCGTCGCGTGCCATGCGCCGTTCTCCAGCTTGAGCAGGTAGAAGATGATGTTGCCGCTTAGCTTTCCTTCGTTGTCGTGAACATTCATCAGAATGCAGGGCTGGTCGTGCAGGGTCGCTCTCCAGACGCCGGTCATTTGTGGGTTATCGGCTCGGGCTGGGATGGTGGTGGCCAGTAGGAGAACGCTGGCTAGACAGAGTGTGATTGCCTTTTTCATTGTTCCTCCCTTTTTGCTACTGTTGCTTTCCCATTGAGGTCAGGGCCAGCATTCCGCCGAGGCCCATGGTTTCTACTGCCGAGGATGGCACGATGACCGTCGCTCCCTTGTCGCG
>DATGAD010000056.1:0-2874 GCA_035313725.1 Alloacidobacterium sp.
CGCGAACGCGGCAACGTATGCCAGCACCGTCATGTACGTGAACTGTAACGCGGGCCATCTCCAGCTGTTCGTCTCGCGCCTTACGATCGCCAGTGTCGACGTGCACTGCATGGCAAATGCGAAGAAGACGACCAGCGCCATTGCTCCGCCAAGCGTCAGGTCATGCCGCAGAGCTGCCTGCAGATTCAGGGACTGCGTCGCAGGATCAGCTCCATACAACGTACCCAAAGTGCCGACAATCACTTCGCGCGCTATCACTGAGCTGAGCAGGCCGATACCAATCTTCCAGTTAAAGCCCAAGGGCTTGATAATCGGTTCGATCCATTGACCAACATGCCCAATGATGCTCTGCGGCAAGTCAGCGTGGAATGGAACATGGCTCAGCACCCACAGCACCAGCGTCACGCACAGAATTACCGTGCCTGCCTGCCGCACGAACACCGTGCCGCGATCGATGAGCCTCAGACCCAATGAGCGCAGTGTGGGCACGCGGTACTGAGGTAGTTCCAGAATGAATGGAGCTGACGAGGCTTTCAGAATCGACGACTTCAGAAGACGCGCCGTCGCCAGAGCCGCCAGAAATCCAAGCACATACAGGCTCAGCATCACTGCTGCCTGTAATCCGAAGAAATCGCCCAGCAGCTTCTTGTTGGGAATAAACGCCGCAATCATCAGCATATAAATCGGCAGTCTTGCCGAGCACGTCATGAAGGGCGTGACGAGGATCGTCGCAAAGCGGTCGCGCTTGTTCTCGATGGTTCGCGTCGACATAATGGCCGGCACCGCGCAAGCATAGGCAGAGAGCAGGGGAATAAATGCCTTTCCATTCAGCCCGATGTGGCGCATGACGCGGTCTGCAATCAACGCGGCACGAGCCAGGTACCCCGAATCCTCAAGAATGCCGACAAAGAGAAACAGCAGCAGGATCTGCGGCAGGAAAACCAGAACGGCGGAAACACCCTTCCAGATACCGTCGATTAGAAGCGATTCGAGCCATCCATGGCCAAGCAATAAGCCGACCTGAGTGCCTGCATTATTCAGCAACGTCTGAAACGCGTTGCTGACCGGCAGGCCAACCGAAAACACAATCTGGAAGACCCCGAAAACGACGATCAGAAAGAGCAGCGGCCCGGTCACACGTCCCAAAAGGATCGAATCGAGTTTACGAGTCCATGAGGATGAAATCGGCGCCTTATACTTCGTCCGGGTGCTGATGCCTGTGGCCCATTGCCTGTAGGAGCGCGGGTTGCCAACAACCGGCAACTCCAGGCGCGGCTTCGCCGCCGCTGGTTCGCTCTTTTTATCGAGAAAGTGCTTGATCGCATCGAGTCCGGTGCCGCGTGCGGCGCTGATCTTCGCTACCGGAACGCCGAGTTCCTGTGCCAGCGCAAGCGTATCCACCTCGCCGCCGCGTGTCTCCATCAGGTCACTCATGTTCAGCAGAACGAGCGTCGGCAGGCCCAGTGAGAGAATGGGCGCGGCCAGCATCAACTGCCGCTGCAGATGCAGGGAATCGAGAACCAGCAGCACCGCGTCTGGTGCCGGCGCTCCAGGCATTTTGCCATGCAGAACATCCACGGCTACGCGGGCATCTTCTGAATGTGTGCTCAGACTGTAAATTCCTGGCAGGTCAATCAGCGTCAGATCGCCGCGGTCAATCCCACTCAACTTGCCGTAGTGCTGTTCCACGGTGACGCCCGGATAGTTTGCGACCTTCTGGCGCAGCCCGGTCAGGCGATTGAAGAG
The DNA here is from genome assembly GCA_035313725.1 of Alloacidobacterium sp. Classification (GTDB taxonomy): domain Bacteria; phylum Acidobacteriota; class Terriglobia; order Terriglobales; family Acidobacteriaceae; genus Alloacidobacterium. Next base: position 1,747 of record DATGAD010000056.1, read on the forward strand.
CGTAGATTTCCCAGAATTCGGAGGCCCGATAAGGGCGACCGTCTGAATCTTTCCCGCAATGCGCGGAGTCGATGCGACTTCGACCGTGGCCGTCGTGCAGCAATCGCTCATCGTGACCCTTCTTCAGACTCGCGCACGGAAATCCACTGCGCCGTTTCCCGCCGCAGGGCTACTTCCATTCCGTCTATCGCGTAGACTGTCGGGTCACCCGCGGGAGCACGTCGAACGGCCCGCACGAGGGTCTCAGGCATAAATCCCATGTGCATCAGATGGTGCTGAATCTCATCTGGTAGCAGCAAACCTTCGACGACAGCCGATCGCCCGATTTTTAGTTCACTTAACGCCATCAAACTTCACGCTCCGACGGTAAAGCCCTGCATTCACAAGGCGGCGCGCGCAGAGAATAGGGCTTAAGCCCTGCTTATTCATCATACAGCAAACTGCGACCTATTTAATCCTATTTTTCTTGCCCACTTGCGTTTGACTGCCCACAAAGTACACTTAAAGCGCTCTAATCGCGGGGAAAATGTCATGAACTCACAGGAATTTCGCCATTTGCTCAAAGACGACAATCCACCCGGCGATCTGCCGCCGCTACTGCAGGCATTATGGTGGGACGCAAAGGGAGATTGGGGGCGCGCCCACGAAATTGCCCAGGACATTCAATCGAGCGATGCCGCATGGGTGCATGCCTATCTGCATCGCAAGGAAGGGGATGCCTCGAACGCAGGCTATTGGTATCGCCAGGCGGGGAAGCCGCACTACAAGAGCGAGACGGATGCTGAATGGCTCGATATTGCCGATCATCTGCTGAGGGGCTGAAATTCATATATGGCCGAGTCCCCAGTCGAGCTACAATGTGGGACACAAATCCCTCAGACAGGAAAAGATGAGCGAAGAAGTATTAGACAACCCGGATAGCACTGTCCTTGAAACAGGACAAGGGCACAGCTTCTGGCTCATGGGCGACTTCTACGCCATCAAGACAACGGCCGAGCAGACAGGCGGGGCCTATTCGATTACCGAAATAGAGTCCTTCCCGGGCAACGGTCCGCCGCCCCATATCCACCGGAAGGAAGATGAATGTTTCTACGTAGTGGAAGGCGCATTTACCGTGATCCTTGGTGA
>DATGAD010000057.1:0-8329 GCA_035313725.1 Alloacidobacterium sp.
CATTCAGACAACCGGAGAGAAATTTTCGCCCTGAAAGCAGAAACGCCGCCCTTGCCGGGCGGCGTTTCTCAGTGACTTAACTTCGAATTCAAACCTTACAGGGTAGACTCGATCTCGAAGCCCCATGCTTCCAGCAGCCCCTCGGGGATGTACTTCGAGTTGCGGTTACGGCGGGCCCATTCGCGCAGGCGAGTCGAGCGGATATATTGATCCGGAGTGAGCTTATATTCCTTGACGACCTGTTCGAAGGAAGTGACAGTGGGCACGACCGGTCCGATAGGCTCCGGCTTGCCCCAATTTGGATTACCACGACGTTTTGCCATTTTATGATTTACCCCTAGCAAGTAAGGTGACGGTGCAGATGCTCCGGCGGAAAACAGGGAAAGTAAGCTACCAACAGATCCGCCGGGAAGTCACAAACTCTCTTATTTTAGGTATTTTTTCTCCATAAATCAATAGAAAAATGAGGGTATAGCGAAACGAAATATGCTATAAAACCACCATTCTTGAATCGATTTAGTACTGGATACCTGTCTGCACAACTATTTAGACGCTCGCCAGGCTGCCAAAGATAACCTTTATTTAACATTACTGCAATATAGTGAGCGAAACTCACTCACATTTCTCCCCTGACGACTTGACAATCGTCTATCCCTTCCCCTACATTAGCAGTCGAAGAGTGGAAGTGCTAAAGGCTGCGAACAGCCTCCTGCTGCATGGACGCTCCTCGCTTGCAGTAAGAATTCCTAAATTCAGCATTCAATACCGCGAGGCAGACCCCTCGCGCGAAGGAGAAGCACCGCAATGGCAACTGCAACTGTAGCCACTACCTTTACTCCGCTGCATGACCGCATCCTGGTCCGTCGCGTAGACGAGGGCGAGACCGTTCGTGGCGGAATCATCATTCCCGACACAGCAAAAGAGAAGCCGCAGGAAGGCGAAGTGATCGCCGTGGGCAAAGGCAAGTCGAACGACGAAGGCAAGGTCTTCCCGCTCGATGTGAAATCCGGCGACCGCATCCTCTTCGGCAAGTATTCCGGCACCGAGATCAAGATCGATGGCGAAGAGTTTCTGATTATGCGTGAGGAAGAAGTCCTCGGCATTTTGAAGAAGTAGGTTTTGAACAAACCCACCCTGACTTCGTCAGGATGGGGCACCCGATTTCATACGGAGCAATTGCCTCCGCGATGTAAGGAGAATTGGAAATGGCAAAGCAAATTCTGCATGGAGAGGATTCCCGCCAGGCGATTCTGCGCGGCGTGAACACTCTGGCTGACGCTGTAAAGGTGACGCTCGGTCCCAAGGGCCGCAACGTCGTCATCGAGAAGAAGTTTGGTTCGCCGACGATCACCAAGGACGGCGTAACTGTAGCCAAGGAAATCGAGCTTAGCAACGCGCTCGAAAACATGGGCGCACAGATGGTGCGCGAGGTTGCGTCGAAGACCTCGGACGTCGCCGGTGACGGCACGACCACCGCGACCGTACTTGCCCAGGCGATCTATCGCGAGGGCGTAAAGACGGTTGCTGCCGGCGCAAACCCGATGGCGCTGAAGCGCGGCATCGACAAGGCAGTGGAAGTGATCAACGGCAAGCGCGATGAGAACGGTGTCGTTACTGGCGGCGCTCTCTCGAAGCTGTCGAAGCCGGTTTCGGGCGACATGATTGCCCAGGTCGGCACCATCTCGGCCAACTCTGACTCGACCATCGGCAACATCATTGCCGAGGCGATGAAGAAGGTTGGCAAGGACGGTGTGATCACGGTTGAAGAGTCGAAGACTCTGGAGACCCAGCTGGAAGTGGTTGAAGGTATGCAGTTTGATCGCGGCTACCTGAGCCCCTACTTCGTGACCGATCCGGACCGCATGGAAGCGGCGCTCGAAGAGCCGTTTATCCTGATCTACGAGAAGAAGATCAGCTCGATGAAGGACCTGCTGCCTCTGCTTGAGCAGGTTGCGCGTAGCGGCAAGCCGCTCTTGATCATCGCGGAAGACGTGGACGGCGAAGCGCTGGCGACCCTTGTGGTCAACAAGCTGCGCGGCACGCTGAACGTGGCTGCTGTCAAGGCTCCTGGCTTTGGCGACCGCCGCAAGGCGATGCTGGGCGATATCGCGATCCTGACGGGTGGCAACGCCATCACTGAGGATCTCGGCCTGAAGCTTGAGAACCTGAAGATCGAAGACCTGGGCAAGGCGAAGCGCATCACCATCGACAAGGACAACACCACGATCGTTGAAGGCCGTGGCGCGTCCAAGGCGATTGAAGGCCGCGTGAAGGAAATTCGCAGCCAGGTTGAGAAGACCACGTCTGACTACGATCGTGAGAAGCTCCAGGAGCGTCTTGCGAAGCTGGTTGGCGGCGTCGCCGTCATCAAGGTCGGTGCAGCTACCGAAACCGAGATGAAGGAGAAGAAGGCTCGCGTGGAAGATGCAATGCACGCGACCCGCGCTGCAGTTGAGGAAGGCATCGTTCCGGGCGGCGGTGTGGCCCTGGTTCGCTCTGCGAAGGACGTGGAAGATCTGATCAAGACTCTGCAGGGCGACGAGAAGGTCGGCGCACAGATCGTCCGTCGCGCCCTCGAAGAGCCGCTGCGCCAGATTGTCGGCAATGCAGGCGAAGAAGGTGCTGTGGTTGTGGGCAAGATCCTTGAAAACAAGGACTCTAACTACGGTTACAACGCCTCCACCAACGAGTATGAAGACCTGGTGAAGGCTGGCGTCATCGATCCGACGAAGGTGACCCGCACTGCTCTGCAGAATGCGGCTTCCATCGCCGGCCTGATGCTGACAACCGAAGCTATGGTCTCCGAGATTCCGGAGCCCAAGTCGGCTGCTCCGGCAGGCGGCGGCCACGGCGGCGGTATGGAAGGCATGTACTAGGACTAGCCGTCCAGGCACACGCGCTTTACGGCGCAACAAAAAGCCCCGCTTTCGCGGGGCTTTTTTGTTTTTGAAAATTTCGCCAACGGGGAGTATAGTCGATGATCGATATATTGATTATCGATCGCCTATGCCCAAACAAAAACTCAATCCCCTGCCTTCGGCTGCGTTTCAGATCCTTCTTTCGTTATCCGATGAAAACCTGCACGGGTACGCCATTATGCGGCACGTCGAAGAGCAGACGGGCGGCCGCATGCGGCTGGGACCTGGAACGCTCTATAACTCTATTCAGTCTTTGCTCGAAGAAAAGCTCATTGAAGAAGTTGCCCCTCCCGAGGACGCGGGACCTGGTCATGAGCGACGCCGTTACTACCGGCTGACATCTGCGGGACGCAAACTAGCACACTCCGAGGCCGAGAGGCTGGCCGACTTGTTGCGCGTGGCACGCGCCAAGCAGATTTTTAAGGGGGAATATGTCTGAGAAAATCTACGTCTGGCTGTTGCGCTTCTTCCCCTCGCGCTTTCGGAAAACATATGGCGATGAGGCCCTGCTTTTGGTTCGCGACCGTTTTCGCGATGAAAGAGGCTTCTTCCCCCGATTGCGGCTATGGCTCGACCTGCTATTTGATTTGGCGATCTCTCTTCCACCCGAACATCGCCGCGCCAGAGCTGGACTTGTCGCTGCTTCGACGCTGCATCACGCGGAAGGCGTGCCTTCATTTCGGCTGATGGAAGAGGAACCGCTACGTTCCGGGGCGCTATTCCTCGGCGGCGTACTGGCTGTGGCGATATTGACGGTATTTCTGGTTTTGTTCAACCAGATTGGAAATCGGGGGCCGATGCGCCTCTCGATTGCCCAAGCTCCACCTCAAAATGAAGCGGCGTCTTCTGCGCAGGGACAACACGCCGACGCTGACGAAGAGACGGCTGCGTCAGGAAATTCTGCCGAGGATGCCAAGACTGCAAACAATGACAAGGTGAACGGTAAACAGAAGAAGCTGCTTTTGATCCCGCATCAGACGCAGGCACACCCACCAAAACCACAAGTTGCCACGAGCGCGATGATCAAGTTGTTTGACACCCATGACATCGTGATGTTCGGCGAGGTCCACGGTAGCGAACAGGAGTATGCCTGGCTATGCAAGCTTGTGAGCAATCCGGAATTCGCCGATCGCGTAGACGACATCGTAGTTGAATTTGGCAACTCGCTTTACCAGAAAACGGTGGATCGCTATATCGCGGGTGGGAATGTCCCGATGGAACAAGTGCAGAAAGCATGGCGCAATATGGTGTTGTCTGTCGTCCCGGTACAGCCGGTGTATGAGCAGTTTTATAAAGCCGTGCGCGAGGCGAACTTGAGCCATCAGGGCAAGCACAAGATTCGCCTTGTGCTGGGTTCTCCGGCTGCTGATTGGGACCAGATCAGGAACCACAGCGACCTTGAACCGTATATGAATGAGCGTGAGCAATGGTACGCGCGGATCGTGGAAGATGAGGTTCTGGCGAAACACCATCGCGGATTGCTGATTATGGGCGTGTCGCATTTTCTTCGCGGGCATGATCAGGCACTGCGCGATGAAATCCTGATCCAACAGCGTCTGGCCGTGCCTCCGGTAGACACCACGAAACTTACCCCTGGCTATATCGAACGCGAGCTTCGTGCTGCCGGTGCAAATCCTTATCTCGTTGTGTTCGGGACGAACGTAGTTAACAACTTTGGAGACGTGGACAAGCGCTTTGATTCCTGGCGAGTTCCTGCGATCGTGCCGCTCTCTGGAAACTGGGTAGGTGAGCTGCCGGCGCAGCCGGTGACTTCGGGCGGTCTTGCATCTGCCACGCCCCTCACTCTTGCGGATGAAGCAGATGCGATGTTGTACGTGGCCCCCTGTGACTCCCTAAGGGTGGGCTACCTGCCACGCACAGAGGTGGATGGCACGCCTTACGGTAAAGAGATTGCAAGGCGAAACATGATCATCCTGGGCCATCCGGAGAATTTTCTGCACGATGAAACCGAGCCGCAGTGCGTACAGCCGCGACAGACATCCCATTAATCGTTTGCCGAAGATGAGCCGTTTTCTCGACATAAACAAGAATCTTCATTAGCTCACAATTAACACTAAAGTAACGTGAAAAGGTAACTTCATCCTTGCGGTTACCGCGCTTTCTGGCTAGTCTACCCTCACTAGCTCGCCGATTATTCCCCTGAGAAAACTTAAAGGGACCCCATTAGGATGAAACGCATACTGCTGCTCGTCGTCCTGCTCTGTGCATACGACCGTGCTCGCTGCCAGTCGGCACAGATAGTGGATGAAAATCTTCCTTCAGCACCTTCTGCTCATTTTGCGGAACCGGGCGCTGGAGTTGTGGCTTCGCCTTCCGCGAACAGCCCGGATGTTCCGAAATCGTACCGGCCGGCTATGCCTGTCGCTACCCTCACCTGGGGCATGAAGCTGGATTGGTATCTGCGGAGCGCGGTTGCCTTCCGCAACTTTCTTGAAGCGGGATTTCTGGCTGGGATTCCGAACCTTCCTTCGGCGCCTTCGCAGCCGCAGCCACCTGCGATGATCACCATTGATGGCGTCCAGAATTATGCCAATGCGATGGACGCTTATGGCGATGCGATGGATGGATGGCGGCGGTCGAGTGAAGACGAGCTTCGCTACCGTCGGCGGCGCTTCGGGGTTGGTCTGGCGACAGCGGAGACGCGGCAGCTACTCAGCAATTTCGCTCTTCCGGTTGCTCTGCATCAGGATCCGCGCTATGTTCCGGCCTACATTGATGGAAGCTTCAGCCAGCGCATGTGGCATGCGGTGAGCGCTATCGCGGTCACTCGCAGCGACAGCGGCCATCTGGTTCCGAATTACTCGAAGCTGGGCGGTACAGTCGCCGCAGCGTTTATCGGCAAGACTGTGTATGCGAAGGAGTTCGACGTTCCGCAGCTCGAGACGGGGCAGTTTGTGCGGCGATACATTGGCTACAGCCTGGCCGGAGATCTGGCGACGAACGTCGGGCGTGAATTGGTTCGGTCGGCGATCAAGCCCGACATTGAAATGCTGACCGCCAATGGCGTGGCCACACAGGATTCGTACTATCCGCTGTCGGCTGGCGGAAAGTTCTTTTATTGGGTGCGCAGTACCTGGGGATTGCGCAACTTCATTCAGGGCGCGTTGATGGCTGGGATTCCCGACATTCCTGACCAGCCTGAGCAGCCTGCTGTTCCCACGATTACGACCGAGGAACAGGCGCTTGAGTTTGACGCGATCTTCGTGCAGTACGGCAAAGACATTCAGGCCTGGCGCGACAATCTGGAAGGCGATGTTCGTTACCATGAGCGGCGACTGATTGGTGGATTCAGCGAATCGGAGACGCAGCAGTTTCTGGCGAACTTTGCGCTGCCGGTGGCGGTTGGCATGGACCCGCGCTACATTCCGCTTGGGTCGGGGCACTCGGCTGGGTCGCGGATGGGGAGTGCTTTTACGAGCATCGTGGTAGGCCGCACAGACTCCGGGCGAAAGATGGTCAACTTCCCCCTTCTCGCCGGTACCGTGGGCGCTGCGTTTATCGCGAAGGAGCTTTACTATCCCACGCTGGGCGTGCCGGAGCTTGAGAGCAACCGCGTTCTGGCGAAGACCATCGGCTTCAACTTTGCTGCCGATGGCTTGCTGAATCTGTTTGGCGAGTTCTTTATCCGCAAAGGCTTTTAGTGTGGCTCTCTGAAACTTTATTCCATGCCTACAGCATTCGCGGAGGTACCAGCGATAGAGAAGCAGATCCTTCGCTATGCTCAGGATGACAAACTTGCCGGGTATTATGACTTATGGACCAAAGATTTTCCGGCAAATTGGCATTGGTCAGCGGCGGTACTGGTGGACTGGGTCGCGCGGTTTCTCTGGCCTTTCTTGCTGAAGGCGGGAGCGTGGCTGTTCCCTATTTTGATGAGCAGGAATTCGCTGATCTCAAGGCTGCCGCGCATGAGAATGTCGCACGACTTGAAGGACAGAGCATCGACGTGACCGACGAGACTGCGACCCATGGATTTGTCGATGGTCTTGTGGCGAAACATGGAAGGCTCGATGTGCTGGTGAATACTGTCGGCGGCTACGCTGGCGGTTTGAAACTGTGGGAGATGGATTCCAAGGTCTTTGCGCGAATGCTGCAGCTGAATTTGCGGTCGGGCTTTGCACTGGCGCGCGCCGTTGTGCCGGCGATGCTGAAGCAGGGGCACGGAGCTATCGTCAATGTTGCGGCGAAGGCTGCTGTGGATCATGCTGCTGGGGCTTCTGCTTATGCGTCTTCGAAGGCGGCGGCTGTTGCGATGATGGATTCGCTGGCGGCCGATCTGAAAGGCACGGGCGTTCGCGTGAATTCGATTCTGCCGAGCATTATCGATACGAAGGCGAACCGCGCGGCGATGCCGGATGCTGACTTCAGCAAGTGGCCCAAGCCGGAGGAGATCGCACGCGTCATCCTTTTCCTGTGCAGCGACGACGCCACGGTGGTGCATGGCGCCGCGTTGCCGGTGTACGGGAACAGCTGATTCCCTTTCGCCTACAAATGGAAGAGGTGGTCTGCTCCTACCACCAATCCGAGCGTGATGAGGGCGATGGCGATTTCACCGACTGCTCCGACGATGAAGGGGCGGACACCTTGTTTGCCTAACTCGCGGAAGCTGGTGCGAAGACCTACTCCGGCGAATGTGAGCAGAAAGGCCCAGCGGGATAGATTGCCGAGCGTGGCCAGTTGCGGCTTGGTGAAGAAGCCGATGGTCGCGAGCACGGAGATGAGCAGAAAGCCGAGGACGAACTTGGGGAATTTCTTCCAGAGGAAAGCGCCCTTGTTCTTGACTTCTTCGGCCTGTCCTTTCGATGCCCAGTAGATGGCATATCCCAGAACCACGAAACCGATGAGCGCGTTGCGGCAGGTCTTGGCCAGCACGGCGAATTTTCCGGCGGCGTCGGAGTAGATGGCTCCGGCGGCGGTGGCTTCGGCGGTGTTGTCGACGGCGAGGCCGGCCCAGAGGCCGTAGGCGTGGTCGCTGAGGTGGAGGGCGTGACCGATGAGCGGGAAGGCGAAGAGCGAGATAGCGCCGAGGGCGAGGATGGCGGCGATGGCGTATGAGGAGTCTTCCTCGTCGGCGTCGATGGCTCCCTGAGTGGCGATGATGGCCGAGACTCCGCAGACAGAGGAACCGACGGCGAGCAGCGTGATGAGCTTGGGCGGGAGTTTGAAGCCGCGTCCCAAGTAGGTCATGAAGGTGAGCGCGAGCGCCAGTTCGATGAATACGAGGATGAGGCTGAGGCCGCCGAGGCGCAGAATGTCGCCGAGAATAAAGCGGGCACCGAGGAGCACGATGCCGGCTTTGAGCCAGAACTCGTAGGTGGCGACGCCGGCGCGGAAGATCTCGGGCACGCCTACCGTGTTGGCGATGACGAGACCGATCACGATGGCCCAGA
>DATGAD010000058.1:0-6170 GCA_035313725.1 Alloacidobacterium sp.
CTCAAGGATATTCATTGGGCGAATGAAGCGATTCTTGTCTGGGGTAAGGGACGCAAGGAGCGGTATGTTCCCCTCGGCGATGCCGCGGCGCAGGCTCTGCGGGCCTATCTGCCACAGCGCGAAGCGCGGTTGCAGGCAGCGGTGAAGCAGGCTGAGGCGCTGCTGTTGAATGCGAAGCTGCGTGGAAATGGTCGCCTCACAACGCGTAGTGTGGGTCGCATTGTGAAGACCCTGGCAATTGCGAACGGGCTGCCTGCGGAGGTACATCCGCACACACTGCGCCACGCTTTCGGCACGCACATGCTTGAGGAAGGCGCGGACCTGCGGGCGATTCAGGAATTGCTCGGCCATGAGCGGCTCTCGACGACGCAGCGCTACACGCAGCTTACGGTCGGGCAGGTGGCCGAGGTCTATGACCGGACGCATCCGCGCGCAAAGTGATTGCTGAAAGTCTCCAGGCATCATCTCTGTATATTCTGTTCAGGTCGTCTCTCGACGACGGTTGCGAGGTCAGGGGTGCAGATCAAAGCTCGTTTTGTTGTTTCCGGTTGTTTCGCTTTATTGGTGGGGTTTTCGTCCTTTCTTCACGCTCAATCGCCGAGTGCATTTCAATCTGTCGATCCCATGATCGGCACGGGGCCGGAGGGACATACGTTTCCGGGCGCGACGGTGCCGTTCGGCATGGTGCAACTTAGTCCTGACACGCAAATTCGGCCTTTCAAGCAGAGCTACAAGTGGGCGGCGGGTTATCGCTATGAGGACACGACGATCCTCGGCTTTTCGCATACGCATTTTTCCGGTGCAGGACATTCCGACCTCGGCGATTTTCTCGTGCAACCGATCGCAGGTGACGTGAAGCTGGAACCGGGCGAGATCGATGCTCCCGGCTCGGGGTATCGCTCGCGCTTTCATCACGAAACGGAAGAGGCCGAACCGGGCTATTACGCTGTGACGCTTGACGATTATGGCGTCCGCGCTGAACTGACGGCCACGACGCGCGTGGGCGTGCATCGCTACACATTTCCGGCAGACAAGCCTGCGCATCTGCTGTTGGACATGCGCTCATCGATCTACAACTACACGGGAAAAGTTCTATGGGCGAGCCTGCGGGTGCGCGCGGATGGCACCGTGACGGGCATGCGCGAGACGCGCGGCTGGGCTCCAGCGCGGCAACTGTATTTTGCGATGCGCTTTTCGCAGCCGCTCGCAGGGCATGAGCTGTATGATCGCGAGCCACTTCCCCTGGAGTACAAAGGCTTCGCTACTCCCGGCACGTCGCCTTCTGATACGCAGGCGATCATGGGGCGAGGGCTCATCGGCGTCTTCGACTTTGGCGCACTGAAGCAGCCGCTGGTGGTGAAGGTCGCGATTTCTCCGGTGAGTGAAGACAGCGCGATTGCGAATCTTGACGCTGAAGTGAGTGATTTCAATTTCGATGCAGTGCGCGCGCAGGCGCGTCAGGCATGGGAAAAGGAACTCTCGGTAGTGGACATCAAGGCTGATCCTGCCATGCGCAAGAGCGTTTACACGGCGCTGTATCACGCTCTCATGGCGCCGTCGATTGCCATGGATGTGGACGGCAGGTATCGCGGGCCCGACTATCAGGTACACAAGGCTGAAGGTTTCAACTTTGTTTCGGCGTTTTCTCTGTGGGACACGTATCGCGCCGAGCAGCCGTTGATGACGATCATTGAGCCACCGAGCCGGACGACGGATGTGGTGCGGTCACTGCTTGTTTCGCAGAAGGAAAGCCCCTTCGGTATTTTGCCCATCTGGCAGTTTCAGGGACTGGAGACGTGGTGCATGATTGGCTACCACGCGGTTCCCGAGATCGCAGACGCGTACATGAAACATGCTGGCACCTTCGATGCGAATGATGCTTTGGACGCGATGGTGGCGAGCGCAACGTATGCTCCTTATGGACATCTTGGCGAATACATGAAGCTGGGATATGTGCCTGTGGACAACGACGGCGAGGCCGCCTCGAAGACGATGGAGTACGCTTTCGACGACTGGACGATTGCGCGTATGGCTCGCAAACTCGGACGTAATGATGTCGCTGATACATTTGCAAAGCGTGCGGAGAACTGGCGCAATGTTTTCGACGTGCAGACGGGTTTTGTGCAGCCGAAGCTGGCGGACGGAAGTTTTCGCGAACCATTCGATCCCGCTCAGGCGGGCGCACAGAGCGGATTCACGGAAGGGAATTCGTGGCAGTATTCGTGGTACCAGCCGCAGGATGAAGCTGGTCTGATCAAACTGTTGGGCGGCGATCAAAAACTGGTCGATAAACTCGACGCGATGTTCGACGCCAAGGTCGATCCCAAGCGTTACGCCGATGTTGAAGACATTGCCGGAATGATCGGGCAGTACATCCACGGCAATGAGCCGAGCCATCACCTCGCGTATCTGTATGACTACGCGGGGCAGCCATGGCGCACGCAGGAGCGGTTGAAGCAGATTGTCGATTCGCAGTATCGGCCCGCGCCGGACGGGCTGGTCGGCAATGACGACCTTGGGCAGATGTCGGCGTGGCTGCTGTTTACGGCGTTCGGGTTCTATCCCGTAGCACCTGGAACCAATGAGTACGTGATCGGACGGCCCTTCGTTGAGGACGCAATGCTTCACCTGCCGAACGGCAAGCAGTTTCATATCGTGGCAGACAATCTTTCAGACGCGAATCGCTATGTCGGCAAAGTCATGCTGAACGGCAAGCCGCTCGATCGCAGCTATCTGCGCCATGACGAAATCATGGCTGGAGGCGAGCTGCATTTTGTGATGAGTTCGACTCCGAATAAAAAGTGGGCTACGGGGCAGGATGCGCGGCCGTTTTCGCAATCTACGGCGAGAAACGCCAAGTAATGCAGCCTGTGATTTCAATCGGCAACAACATAAAATCTGATAATATGATTCTATGAAAAGGGCGGAGATCAGCGTAACCGACGCGGCACGTAATTTTGCGGATTGCGTGAACCGCGCCTATTACCAGAACACAACGTTTGTGCTGCTTAAGAGTGGTACACCTGTCGCGCAACTCGTTCCAGGACGAGAAAAAGTTTGCCTGGGACGCGAATTGGCTGAGGCTTTGACCTCGACTCGTTTGTCAGATGAAGAAGCGAAATCCTGGCGTAGCGACCTCGCTGCGGCTCGCAAAAGCATCAAGGCTCCGGCTGACAAATGGCGTTGATGCTCGATGCCGATGTCATCATTGCCGGCGAAAAGGGTGTATTCGATCTTCAAAATTGGGTATCTGCCCGGCCTGACGATGCATTCGAAATTGCCGCGATCACCGTGGCCGAACTTTGGCATGGAGTGGAGCGAGCCAAAGGAGCTCACAAAGCTCGCCGTCGCGCGTATCTTGAGGCCGTTGTAGCAGTCGTGCCCATTATTCCTTACACCGAGCAGACCGCGTATGAACATGCGCGCCTCTGGGCCGAGTTGGAAGCCACGGGCAAGATGATCGGATTCTACGATGTGATTGTGGCGGCAACAGCTTTGGAGCGGGACTGTGCCGTAGTGACTTTCAACAAGCGGCATTTTGCACAAGTGAAGGGTCTGAAGATCGTCGAACCTTGAGAACATCCGTCAGGCTTTGGGACGAAAGCTCTTTGCTTTCATGGTTTAACACACCAGTCTGCCAAACCATTTACACTGTATCTTGAGGAAATTCTGCTTTGATCGGTAGTGCTCTTACAAAGGTTTTTGGGACTAGCAATGAACGCGCGGTGAAGCGCCTGACGCCTGTCGTCCAGACGATTAACGCTTTCGAGCCGGATGTGCAGCGGCTCTCGGACGACGGACTTCGCGCGAAGACGCAGGAGTTCAAGGCGCGGGTCGCCGCGGCTGTGGAAGGTATCACCGACGCAGAGGAGCGCAAGGCTGCTGAAAAGCAGGTTTTGGATGAGATTCTGCCGGAAGCTTTCGCTGTAGTCCGCGAGGCCGGCCGTCGTGCTGTGAACATGCGCCACTTCGACGTACAGCTTATCGGCGGCATGGTTCTGCATCAGGGCAAAATCTCGGAAATGAAAACGGGCGAAGGCAAGACGCTCGTTGCTACGCTGCCGTGCTATCTGAATGCGCTTGCCGGGCGCGGCGTCCATGTAGTTACGGTCAATGATTATCTCGCCAAGCGCGACGCCGAGTGGATGGGCAAGATCTACGAGTTCCTCGGGCTGACGGTTGGCGTCATCGTCCACGATCTCGATGACAGTCAGCGCCGTGCGGCTTACGGCGCCGACATCACTTACGGGACGAACAACGAGTTTGGTTTCGACTACCTGCGCGACAATATGAAGTTTGAGCTGGCCGAGTGTGTGCAGCGCGGCCACTACTTCGCCATCGTCGACGAAGTGGACTCGATCCTGATCGACGAAGCGCGTACGCCGCTCATCATCTCCGGCCCGACTGACCAGACGACCGACAAGTATGCGCGTGTGAATCGCATCATTCCGGGGCTGGAGCAGGGTGAGGAGATCGAGCAGGGTCCGGATCAGGCGAAGATCCTCACCGGCGATTATGTTGTTGATGAAAAGCACAAAACCATCAGCGTGACCGATGATGGCTGGGAGAAGATCGAGAAGCTGCTCGGCATTGGCAACATTGCCGACCCGGAAAACTGGGACCTGAAGCACCATGTCGAAGTTGCCATCAAGGCGCATTCGCTTTACAAGCGCGATGTGCAATATGTGGTGAAGGACGGCGAGGTCATCATCGTCGATGAGTTCACGGGCCGTCTGATGCCGGGGCGTCGTTGGTCGGATGGTCTACACCAGGCCGTCGAAGCCAAGGAAGGCGTGAACATCCGCCGCGAAGACCAGACGCTGGCGACGATCACCTTCCAGAATTATTTCCGCCTCTACAACAAGCTCGCCGGCATGACCGGAACAGCCGAAACCGAAGCAGCCGAGTTCGACAAGATTTACAAGCTTGAGATCGTCGTCATTCCGACGAACATGCCGATGCTGCGCCTTGAGAATCCGGACGTGGTCTTCCGCACCGCCAAGGAAAAATACTTTGCCGTAGCAGACGAGATCGCAAACCTGCACGAGAAAGGGCAGCCTGCGCTGGTCGGTACAACGTCCATCGAGAAGTCGGAATTGCTCTCGCAGATCCTGCAGCGCAAGGGCGTAAAGCATGTCGTGCTGAACGCGAAGTTCCACGAGCGCGAAGCCGAGATCGTAGCGCAGGCGGGCCGTTTTGGCATGGTGACGATTGCCACCAATATGGCAGGCCGTGGAACGGACATTCTGCTCGGCGGTAATGCCGAGTTTGTCGCCAAGCAGGATCTCGTGAAGAAGAGCGCGGCGCGTGCGATCAGCGTAGCCGAGGGCGCGCTGAATCCGATGGCAGCGCCGGGCATGTTCCGTTTCTACTACCAGGGGCAGGAATTCGAAACGACGTTGGAAGTCTGGGACCGCACTTACGCCGCTTACGCTGCGAAGGCAGCGGAAGAACATGAAGCGGTCATCGCCGCAGGCGGCCTGCACATTCTGGGCACTGAGCGGCATGAGTCGCGGCGTATCGACAACCAGCTTCGCGGACGCGCCGGACGCCAAGGCGATCCCGGTGCATCGCGTTTCTACCTGTCGCTTGAAGACGACCTGATGCGCATCTTCGCCAAAGAATGGGTGGGGACGCTGCTGCAGCGCCTCGGCATGGAAGAGGGCGTGCCGATTGAGTCGCGCATGATCTCGAAGCGCATTGAAGCCGCGCAGAAGGCTGTCGAATCGCAGAACTTTGAAGCGCGCAAACATCTGCTCGAATACGACGACGTGATGAACAAGCAGCGCGAGGCCGTTTACGGACTGCGCCGCCAGTTGCTTGAAGGACTCGATCAGAAGGAACTGATTGTCGAGGATTACGTCGCGAATCTTCTCAGTGCAATTCTCGATGAAGTTGCGCCGGAGAAAATGCATCCCGACCAGTGGGACTGGAAAGCGCTCAAGGAAAAGCTCGTCTCGCAGTTTGGATTGGATGTCGATGCAGAGGGCATCAACGTCGCGGAGATGACGCGCCACGAACTGGGTGAAACGCTCTTCGATCGGCTGAAAGAGCGCTACGAGGCCAAGGAACAGGTCGTCACCGAGAAGGCGATGCGCTTCCACGAGCGCATGATCATGCTCAGCGTGCTCGATGGCTTGTGGAAAGACCATCTGCTCAACATGGACCAC
>DATGAD010000059.1:0-4513 GCA_035313725.1 Alloacidobacterium sp.
GATTGGCGACTTTGCCGTTGAATTTGTGAATCGCCCGGCCGGGCAATTCACCCTGAGAACCCGCGGTGCGGGATCGAAGGGTAGCGTCCACCTGCTTTTTAGGCGGGCTTCGTTGACTTGGCTCTTGAATTTGTAGCGGCCACCTTTAGGTGGGCGACTTTGAATTTCGCTTAGCCGTTGGCTTAGCTTTCGTAGCGGCGGACTTCAGTCCGCCATCCGCAATGCGGCAACACCGTTCGCGGTTGAATCTCACAGCCCGTGGGTCTTACACTCACGCCCGCAAGCTTCCGGGCTGAAACTGCGGCACGGTTTCGCTATACTGTAGTACTGAGGCGCGGTACCCAAGTGGTAAGGGAGAGGTCTGCAAAACCTTTATACGTGGGTTCGATTCCCACCCGCGCCTCCAATCACTTTAGTCAATGTTTATGCAGTCTTTGTGCAAAGCAACTCTGAGTCGTACCTCTGTCGTACTTCAACTTTAGTTTCGGTAGTCATGAGCGACTTGTCCGGTTACGCGGTGGTCTCAATGGGTCGACGCGACACTAAGCTGGAACCCACCTTGCATTGAAAACAAAAGCTAGAATCGCTCTCTACGGCTAGACCAGTTGGAACGTTGTCCTGGATAGGTTTTGACCGCGCACAGCCAGAGAGATGGTTCTCCCACGGAAGCGTTGCCGAATCAATGCACTGGATGGTGTTGCATCGACCGGTTGAGCTGGCACGACCAATCGGGAGTTAGGGCCCGTTTCAGATGCGATTGGCCTACGGGCCACGTCTTCCGTGATCTTGGTGAAGGGCTGTTCGGTAGCGAATTCGTTGTGTCCAGGGCAGGAGAAGTGTACGATGCGCGCGCCACAGGTCCAAATCCGAACTTCCGGATGAAACGCGCTTGAGCATATGATCAGGCGCACATGTGCTGCAAGTTGACTCCGGATCACGAGGAATCCTTTCCATGCAACTGGCCGTCGAGAATAAAAATCCGCACTTCAATCTAGCCTCAGAGAGCACAGCCGGTCTAGCGCGCCATGCTCCCGCTGGCGGCGGCAAGCTCATCGTTCTGACTGCACCGTTGACGGAAACGATTGACCACGCCGGTTTCTTCATCCAAATGGCGCTGGCCTCGATACCACAGTGGCTCGAGTTTGTTCTGAATAGAAAGTATCCGAACTGGCGCGACGTGGAGCGCAACGACGACGGCACGGCACGCTACATGCCTGCCGGAGTGCGTGTGTTGGAGAAGTCCCTGCTGCGCGAATTCACGGCGGACGAGGTGGTGGCTTGCTTCCCCGACGACCTGGACCAATTCGTAGGGCCCAACACTCGCGTGGTTGCCGTTTCCACCCATAACCCGCTGGGCGTGACGTTTGCGGCAGGCGTATACACTTCGATTTATGGCTCGTCAAAAGAGCCGTTGAATTCGATTTACACCCGCGTGATGTTCGATAGGATCAAGTCCAGCCCGTATCGTAAGAATTTTCAAGTGATCGTGGGCGGGTCAGGCGGCTGGCAGATCACGCAAAATAATGCTTTCGAGGAGCTGGGCGTGGACTGCGTCGCGGAAGGGCGCAGCGAGTCCATCGACACATTGGCTCTGTTCCAGAAAGCCATTACGGGAGAAGCGCTGCCACGAGAAATCAACTTGGCTCACCCCACCTCGCGCGATGCCATCCTTTTCCCCGATAAGCGAACCACTTTCGGCGTGGTGGAGATGACTACCGGGTGTGGTCGCAGGTGCCAGTTCTGCGTACCCGACTTGAACCCGCAGATTGACTTGCCCAAAGCGAAGATCATGGACGCGGTGCGTGCCAATGTGCGAGAGGGCAACAAACTGATCTCGCTCGCCACCGAGGACATGTTCATCTGGGGCCAAGTACACACGGACACGCCATTCTTCTTTCCCAACCGCGAAGCACTCGTAGACCTGTATACCGAGATTGTCAACACGCCGGGTGTGGAGCAGCATCTGCTGAGCCACTGCACCATGGCGCCGTTCGTGGTGGATCCGGAGTTAATCCGCCAACTTTCGGCCGTGTTGCTTCCGAAGAGTCCGATTCATCTGCCCCGGCTCAGTACCCACCCGAAAGGGAAGGCCCTGGTCCCGCTTATTGGGCTGGAGACCGGGTCGGTACGCATGGCGCGGCAGATCATGCCCAGCAAAGCCATTCCATTCTCCATCGACGACTGGCCCAGCGTTGTCCTCGAAGGCCTGCGCGTTGCCAACGAGAACAACTGGTTCCCCATGATGACGCTGATGATCGGGAATCCGGGTGAATCCGATCAGGACGTTCGAGAGACACTCGATCTGGTGTACGAAATGGACCGCCGCGGCCTATTTGCGTTTCTGGTGCCGTCAATTTTCACTCCGCTGCACGACACTCGGATGGAGCACCAAACCGGCGTCACTCGCACCCGTCAGCTTAGCCCCCTGCAATGGCAGCTCATGATGAAGTGTTGGAAGCATAACTTGCGCCCCGGGCAGTATAGCTGGTGGGGCCCCCTGGCTTGGCGCGCCGGGTCAGTGTTCATGTGGCTCTACCGTCTGCGCAAACTGAACGGGCCAGACTTCACCTGGCCGCTGATGATGTTCGCGGGAGTGGCGCCGGAAACGGTCCTTGAGCGCATGGGCAAGATCCACGTTGGCAAGCCGCTCGTAACTAAGGACCGCCGAGAACTGATTGCCTCCCTGCGGCCGAACTACCTAAAGCACCTCCGGGCCGATAATGGCGACCTGCCCAAAGAGTTTTGCGATCGTGGAGAGGGGCTTCTCGATCAGATCCAGGTGGACCTGATGCCAGGCGGACCAGGCCTCAACGTCCTCAGTTAGCACTGCGAACTTCTTTGCTGCGTTGGCCGCGAGGTCAATGGCGACCGGCGTAAAGGTAAAGCGATGGTAAAGTTCGGAGGAAATCGAGCGTGAACCCTGCCACCCGACCAAAGCTGTCACTTCGTCCTCACAGAGAGGAGATTGCTTCCCTTCGCAAATTATCCGCGCGGGTCGGTTGTGACCCTCAATTGGTCCAAGGCAATAATGGGAACATATCTCTAAAGCTCGATGGAGTTCTATGGATTAAGGCTTCCGGCAAATGCTTGGCGAACGCAAAGCAAGAAGATACTTTTGTTCCGATTGAACTCGCAGTAGTCAAAGAATCCTTGCGCAGGAACGTGGAGATTGCGCAAGTCTACGCATTGAGTGACCAGTTGCGCCCTTCAATTGAGACGGCGATGCATGCCGTCTTGCAGCACCGGGTTGTCCTGCACGTACATTCTGTCAATACAATTGCCTGGGCAGTACGCAGGGATGGATCTAGCCAGCTCAGTAAACGACTCGCCGGTCTAAATTGGCGATGGGTTCCGTATATATCTTCGGGCATGCCGCTGGCCAAGAAAATTGAGAAGCTTCTCTCCGCGGCTCCGGAGACAAATGTTTTCATTCTCGGGAATCACGGTTTGGTCATCTGCGGAAATAATTGCGAAGGCGTTGAAGCACTTCTTGATGACGTAGAACGGCGCTTAGCAATCATCCCTCGGACGTCGCCTGGGCCTGATGCCGCCCTATTGGCAGAATTCTCTGATTGCTCTCACTGGCGCTTTCCGGATATCCCCGCGTTGCATGCGCTGGGTACTGATCCAGTTTCTCTGATGATTCTAAAGAGGGGCGTGCTTTATCCATGTCAGGCGGTTTTTTTAGGACCGAGAATCCCGATGGTGCCGTTCTCAGTTCCTTTGTCCCTTTTCGCGGGACACTCTAACGGCGACGCTGAAACTCCGACCTACGCTATCATCGAAGGCGGCGGAGTGCTCGTCAACGAAAAGATAAACAGCGCTGAGTACGCGACGCTGATAGGTCTTATGCAAGTCGTACAACGAGTCGAGGAATTCGCCCCGTTGCGATATCTGACGGCGACAGAAATTGCGAGCGTTTTAGGCGACGGCACGAATCGTTACCGTCAACTTCCTTCAGATATGTATCGAGTATCTATCAACACGGAGATCGGCCCTTAAAGTGATGAGCCCGCTCCCCCAGAATATCTCTAAGTCCTGATCTACGCTCTTACTAGGCAAGTGAAGTCCCAGTACGGTACACGCCAGTTAGCCCCAGACCGGAGTCCAATTTCAGTCGAAGATTCAATTGGGTCTCATAGCACGCTTACCCCTAACTCAATCAAAAACGGTTGAACTCTGTGCAACTCTTCGGCATCCTACACATCACTCAAGCCGGTTCAGTCCTAAATGTCCGCGATCTAGGAGGAATCATGAGCTCCTCTCCGCACCTTGCAGGCGAGTCCCCGAGGCCGAAAAAAGCTCTTTTCATCGATGCTGACCCGGAAGGTCGTGCGATGCTTGCCAACATTCTTGATCCGCTAGTGTGGACCGTGCGGCATGCCGCTGACAACAAGGCGGCGCTCGAGCTCGCTAGGACGATACATTTCGATTTCATCCTTACGAGTGAGAAGACATCGGGCAAGGAAGATGTGGACTTGCTGCGCAGGATTCGCGTCATGCGGCCCCACAC
>DATGAD010000060.1:0-2068 GCA_035313725.1 Alloacidobacterium sp.
GAGAAATGGATGGCCGATCGGTCCGTCGCCGTACAGAGATTCGAGGTTGAGTTTCGGACTGCGGGCATTGTGTAATTCTGCCGTACTGGTATGGGTCGCAGAGTGGATCGATCCGCGGTTATATCGTGAGCCACAAATTGACCAAAAATCGGCCAGCCAGCGGCAGTGTTAGCCAAGGAGTCAGGAGAGTCATCGAGGTCTCCGCAATCACAGACACCGCCTGCGCGTCCGAGGGCGTGCAAGAATTGCTCATCGGCTTGAAATTGCGGCAACTGAGGAAACATCCGCGCATAGGTAGTTGGGCCAAGGGGCGCATCGATTGCTATTTTTGCTCGTGCGGGAGACAGACAGTGACTTTGGGCCGATGCGGTCGGCTGATTCATGAGCCCTCTCCCTTCTAGCGTCGTCGTGTCACTGGGGTCCAATCGCCAAGGTGCCAGATACGGCAAGACGTTTTTCGATGCGCCGGTCCGGAATTAGCCAGATAAGTGCGGCGATCACAAGAACCGCCTGGGCGATTCCACGATGAACGAAGTGTAGCGATGACCGCTACTATATACAACACCGGTGATAGCTTGCCCTTCCAATCGCGCCGAGCGTGAAATTTGATGAGTACAGACAAGTGCCACCCGGGGTGGAAGAAGTGGTTTGTCACCGGGATTTGCTAACTAATGGGTGGCCGGCCATCCGGGAGTTGCGCAACTTCGTTCTGTACCAAGGCATGTATCGCGAGCGGTTTCGATCAAACGACCCCACACCGGATCACCTATGTATGTACTCGTCCAAAAGGGCGAACACGTCGGGTTCACAAATGCTCACGCCGAGAAAGAGAAAGGCGTGCCCGTCGTCAGCCGTCTTCCCGATTGGAGGGTAGATCTTCAGCAGACGTGGTTTACCGAGTTGCTGCAGTCTTGCGTCCAGGGCCTTGCCCGGCGCGAGCGAGTAATCGTTTGCGGCATGAATGAAGAACACCGGCATTTTGATGTGAGTCGACGAGTCGACATAGAACGACCTAGAGGTAGAGGATGTGAAACTGGCGCAGGCTATAAGCCTATGTAGCGGCTTTGGCAACGACAATATTTGCGGAAAAAGTTAAATTCTAGCGAGAGTTTCTGCTTCTGCATTCGAGATGTCGATTAAAGATACTACTGAACTCTCGGCGCCGCCGATGCTCCCCTAACGTTGTTGTGACCGGCTAGCCGGAAATTTCACTAACGGCTGAGTTAAATTCCGGATTGGCGACCATCCAGGCTGAACCGCCGCTTTCTGGAATATCGACGGGTGCACAGTGCCTAACTTGAACGGGGCACCCGCCGAGCAGTTGTCATTCTCCATCCAAATTGAAGTGTCTTCCAAACGAGAAGACCTAACCACCAGAGCATGGCCAGCATCGCAATCAACGCAGGCAGCCTCGCAAAGCCGTCAACGCGATAGCGCCCGCCAGGACCGCGCAGGCTGTGATGAAGAATCCAGGGTCAGCCCACCATTTCCGGGTTTTTACAAGAGGAAATCCGCCCATGAGAAACCACTGAATGGCGTGACGATCATCAAAACTTCAACTTCCTATTTCTCCTGTGCTAGCCCAGCAA
The DNA here is from genome assembly GCA_035313725.1 of Alloacidobacterium sp. Taxonomy (GTDB): domain Bacteria; phylum Acidobacteriota; class Terriglobia; order Terriglobales; family Acidobacteriaceae; genus Alloacidobacterium. Next base: position 1,590 of record DATGAD010000060.1, read on the forward strand.
TAACCGCAGCCATTTTATCGAGTATCTGGTTCCAGCCCTCCATTTGACCGCTATTTCTCGCGCTCTCCATGGGTTCATTTCCAATGAAGGTGAGTTTCGTCTGGCCGTTTCCGAGATCCTCAAAGATGGTCACGTCGTATGCACCGTCTATGGCTTCATGTTCTATTCCTAATGTCGCAGGGTCAACCTTGTTTCCCTTCGAGTCCGAAAAGTACATCAAGGAAACGATCTTCTCGTGCAGGACAATCTCGTGGTATTCAACCGCATTCCAGAACTCCTGCCCATCCGGCGCCTTCATGCAGCAGAGAAGTTTTCCTCCAACGCGAAAATCCATCTGACAAACGGGCGCAGTAAAGCCCTTCGGTCCCCACCACTGCATCACGTACTTCGGGTCTGTCCACGCCTTCCAAACCAACTCGCGTGGGGCATCAAAAACTCTTGTAACGACCATCCGCTCAATTTCGCTAACCGTGTTTTCT
>DATGAD010000061.1:0-4474 GCA_035313725.1 Alloacidobacterium sp.
GGACTGAAGCTGAGAACGATCGGCGAAATGCTGAACACTACGGAAGAGACCGCGAAGAACACGCTCTTCCGTGCGACAAGAAAACTAAGAGCGAACCTTGCGGAGATGCGTTAACCCCGCTGCTGCAATAACGTTGTTGCCCTGTAACAAAAGAAAAAGGGGCTCAAAAAGAAGCTCCTGCAATACAGACTTTTTGAGGCAAGTGAGGCAAAAGGATTTATGGCCATGAAGTGTGACCTGGCTCAGCAGAATATCGCGTTGGCGGTTTACGGAGAGATTTCCGACGACGCCAACCATCAACTTGAACAACATCTGATGGAGTGCGAGGAGTGCAGCCTCGATATGCAGGCGATGCGCGGCCTCAAGACCACCATGTCGCTTTATCCCGTCGAGGAACCATCGGCGGCGATTGTGGCGCGCGCGCGTATGCGTCTGGAAGAGGCGCTCGACAACATGCCGCATGGCAGCTGGCTGGTGCGCCTCACTCAGGTCTTTACCCGTGGCCTTGGCCGCTTGCGCGCGGCCCCGGTGATGGCTTCGCTGCTACTACTCGTTGGCATTGCGGCGGGGGGGTACGGTGGATATCTGACAGGACTCAAAGCGCATGACGCGCAACAGTCGAAGCTCATTCTGAATCTGGGCCAGCCCCCTTCGGCAACAGAAGACAACCCCCAGCAGATCGCCAATGTGAGCGGCATCACACGTGATCCGAACTCCGAAATCGTGAAGGTGAACTACAACAGGCTCGTTTCAGAGACGCTGCAGGGCTCGCTCGATGATCCGCGCATCCGCCAGCTGCTGCTGCTGGGCGCGCAGAATAACGGCAACGCCGGCGTGCGCGACGACTCCGTTGGCTTGCTGGCTAACGAGTGCCGCAACGGGCATCAGTGCGATGATGGCCCGATTCGCAACGCGCTGATGGTGGCGCTACGCTACGACAAGAATCCGAATGTGCGCCTGAAGGCGCTCGAAGGGCTGCAACCATACATTGCCGAAGACATGCGCGTGCGCGATGCGGTTCTCGAGTCGCTGATGAAAGATTCCGATCCGCGCGTTCGTACGCAGGCCATCAGTTTGATCGAGCCGGTCGAAGGCGATTCGAGTGTGCGCGAGGTGTTGCATACTGTTGCCATGCAGGACGAAAGCCCGCAAATTCGCACGGCTTCGCGGCAGGTTCTGCAACAATTGCCTGAAATTCAATGAAGCTCTGATAACGTTTCAATAGAGAGAAAAGTCCTAAGAAATAGGATGGACCCACGAGATTGAGGCACACGTATGAAACACTTTTTGAGGCTGGGTTGGACCATATTTGCTGCAGGCGGCGCAACGCTTGCAGTGTGCAATAACCAGGCTGCGGCGCAACCGGTAACCGTTTTCAACGATACATCCGCATACCTTGCGCATAGCTCGCAGAGCTATCTCGGCGTAAATATTCGTGACATTGACAACGACCGCGTGGCGGAACTGAAACTCAAGGACGTGCATGGCGCGGAGATCACCACCGTCGACCATGACGCGCCCGCGAACAAGGCCGGCCTTAAGGTCCATGACGTTGTGCTCGAAATGAATGGTCAGCGCGTGGAAGGCGCTGACCAGTTGCGGCGCATGCTGCGGGAAACTCCGGCCGGCCACACCGTTAACTTCGTGATCAGCCGCGACGGTCAGCAGCAGAATATCTCCGTGCAGCTTGCGGATCGTGCCAAGGTCGAAGCCAATGCATGGTCGCAGCACTTCACCGTCCCTGATCCCGATAACGCTCCTCTGGCAAACGGCCTGATGCCGCCGCAGAGCAGCAGCCGCGGTAATGGCTTTTTCGGTGTCTTCACTACCAGCGGCCTCTATATCGGCGCGGACGTGGACGTGCTCAGCACACAGCTAGCCAGCTACTTTGGCGTAAGTGACGGTACCGGCCTTCTGGTCAAGAGCGTTGACGAAAACAGCCCTGCGGCCACCGCCGGTCTCAAGGCGGGAGACGTCATCACCAAGGTGAACAACGACAACATGGCATCGCGCTCAGACTGGATGAAAGCGCTGCACAACAATCGTGGCAAGCAGGTGCAACTCACCGTCATGCGCGACAAGAAGGAGCAGAAGCTGAATCTTCAGGCGGGTGAGCCAAAGAAGAAAGGCGAACTGGAGATTCCAGGATTCTGCCCGGACGTGTTTGTATACGACGAGCCGGACATGAGGGTAACAGTGAATGGCGCGCTCGCCATGCTCGATTCCGGCGATATGGCCAGCATGGCGAAGACAATGGATGCTATGAAGCTTTCGCAAAAAGCTTTGGATTCTCTCGACTCCATCGACATGAAGCTTTTGCAGCCGCAAATCCAGCCGCAACTTCAGCAGCAGATTCAGATTCTCGAAAACGAGATGTTCGATCAGGACGAGCTTCAGTAGAAGCTTTCCGCTCAAAATTATGCTTTAGATTCCTCTAATCGCCCGGCGACAATTCTGGACGTTCATCTGCATGTCTCGTCCTGTAGCCATGTCTTCACGCAATCGGCGAACCGCCGGAACGAAAACGATCCGTCCCCAATATGCGGGAACATTTCGCTGCATCGGGCCTGCGTGTGAGGACACCTGCTGCCAGGGATGGAGCGTCTTCATCGACAAGCCAACCTACGCGAAATACCAGACCATCCCGGATGGACCGCTGCGCACGATTGTGGATCAGGGCCTGGAACGCACTGGCAGTGACAGCGACTTCGAACATGCCAGGGTGCGTCTCCATGATGACGGCACCTGCCCGTTTCTTGCCGAAGATCGTTTGTGCGCGATCCAGAAAGAGCATGGCGAAGACTACCTATCCCGCACATGTTCGCAATATCCGCGAGCACGCAAGACCATCGACGGTATCGAGGAGCAATCACTGCTTCTATCCTGCCCTGAAGCCGCGCGGCTCGTGCTGCTGAATCGAAAGCTGACTCCCCGGAAGAAAAAGTCTCATCCTGCAAGCTTCCTCGACCATGGCGCAGGCACAGTATCGCCTTCAACCCCGCTGGCCTGTTTCCGGCCAGTACGAAATTTCGCAGTCCAGTTGCTGCAGGACCGCTCCTATCCCCTGTGGCAACGCGTCTTCCTGCTCAATATGTACTGCAAGCGGATGGAGGCTTTGACCACGAAACGTGAATGGAATCGCATGCCTTCGCTGTTAAACGAGCATGCCGCGATGATCGCGAATGGCAGCCTGCGGGCTGCACTGAATTCCATTCCTGAACAAACTACGGTCCAGCTGGGGATCGTCATGACGCTCGTCGACGACCGCCCGTCTTCGAGTTGGATAAGCCGGCGCTTCGTCGAGTGCATCGAAGATTTCGCACATGGCGTCGGATACCAGCCCGGACGCACAGCCGTCGATCTGGTACAAAACTACGTCGATGCGTATGACCGCTTCTACCAGCCATGGATTGCGAAACACGAGTTCATGCTGGAGAACTACCTGCTGAACTACGTCTTCGGGCACCTCTTTCCTTTCGGGCAACCCGGACCCGAACAGGGCCTCCATCCCTATCGCGAATCGCAACTTCTTTGCTTTCTGTACGGACTGGTCAAAGGGCTGCTGATTGGCATGACCGGACACTACGGGCTATCTTTCAGCTCGGACCATGCCATAAAGCTGATTCAGTCGTTCTCCAAATCCGTGGAGCACAATGCCGGGCTCCTCAAGCGGATCGAGACCTTCTTTGCCACCCATGGCCTGAACGACACAAATGGCATCGCCGCTCTGCTTCGGGAGGGGGCGCCTGAGGTGCCCGTTCAGACGCCCAAAGTCCCCACTCAGATGCCCGTTTCGCCACTCTGAGCCGGCGACTCGCCCTGTGGTATCTCCCTGTGTTTCAATAAGAAGAGAATGTCCGCAGCACGTCAACAAACAGTAGGCCGCCGCATTAAGGCTGCCAGCCGCAAGGTGCGCGAACTGGCCCTCGTAGGCCACGCGCTCGCATCGACGCGGCACCCGGTCATGGCGCAGATTGTGCCCATGCGCCGGTGCAACCTGGCCTGTGCCTACTGCAATGAGTACGACGATGTTTCGAAGCCAGTACCAATCGATGAAATGCTGCGCCGCATCGATCATCTGGCGCGCCTGGGCACCAGCATCATCACCATCTCAGGCGGCGAGCCGCTGCTGCATCCCGAACTGGACGAGATCATCGCCCGCATCCGCCATCACGGCCGCCTTGCCGGCATGATCACCAACGGCTACCTGCTGGTTGCCAAACGCATCCAGCGGCTGAACAAGGCCGGCCTCGACCACCTGCAGATTTCGATCGACAACGTGCAGCCGGACGAAATTTCGAAGAAAAGCCTCAAGGTCCTCGACAAGAAGCTGCAGTGGCTCTCCGAGCATGCCGATTTCCACGTGAATATCAATTCCGTCGTCGGCGGCGGCATTAAGGATCCCCAGGACGCACTGACCATCGGACGGCGCGCCATCGCGTTGGGCTTTACCTCGACCATCGGCATCATCCAT
>DATGAD010000062.1:0-38515 GCA_035313725.1 Alloacidobacterium sp.
TTTTCGGTCATTTTCGGAACGTGCAGGAGTCTACGAATACCTCTGGACCGAAGCAGAAAAGCTGGCAGAACTTCAGGAGACCACCGAGTTCAACGCCACCATTGTGCAACCGATCGTAATCCCAGAGGCAGGAGTCCGAGAAAACGCTCCGGTTCCGGTTTCGCTTCCGCCGGCGCCACCCCAGGTGCCACCTCAGACAGATTCACTGATAGCTAGAATTCAGACGGTGCTGGGGCAGACTGCAGCGACAGCCAGATCCCTGCTGCGCACCGGAGTCATGGGGCTTCAGCAAATCCTCCGCCCTCTCTGGGCTCGCATCGCTGCCTCATCCCTCGTTGTCCTTCTACTGGTTGCGGCGATCTGGCTCATCCACGAGCACAGCATCAGACCGCATTCTCAGGCCGTCTCAACTCCTCAACAATCACAGCCTGCGGTTATTTCCCCACCGCAGATAAAACCGCAAGTGCCAGTGGCGACTCCCGATACGAGTGGCGCGGCAGCATCAAGCCAGCCCAACACGCCGGCAAAAGTACCTGCTAAGACTCGCGGAGCCCGCTCCGAACCGAACGCAGGTTGTTCGATAGCCGGCCAGGTGCCCGCCTACATGAAGATGGCCGAGAGAAACCGCGCCAGCGGTAAATACAAAGACGCAGAGCGCGAGTTCCGCGAAATATTGAATTGTGAGCCGAACAATGATGAAGCGAAGGACGGTCTAAACAAAGTCCTCCGCGCAGAGCAGGAACACTTCGGCCCTCCCGGAATCTAAGATGCGTTTCTGAGTCAGGGCTAGTGGCTCATCGCGGGCATTCCAAGACCACCCCCCGGCGCATGCAGATCGGGAACAATATTGATGTTCATCATCATCCCGCCGTCCTCATGGTCCAGGATATGGCAATGGATGACGTACTCTCCGATGTAGCGGTCATAGTGAGTTCGAATGTGGACCTGATATCCGTTCTCAACAAAGATGGTGTCGCGAAAGACGTGGTACATATCGCAATACTGGTTCCCCAGTCCCTGCGTATCGGGCACAACGTCCTTCCTGCAAAGGCCTTCCTGATCAAAGATGGATTCCTGGCCGCCGTCAGGAGCCAGGCGCGTAACATCCATCACTTCGAATGGGTTGACGTGGATGTGAAAAATATGGGGCTCTCCGTCAGCGGTCAACAGCCAGTCATCCGTGGTGTTGACCTGCCGGGTAACGTTCACCACATTCGGGTCATATGATTTGCCGTTGATCTGGAACAGCACGCTGTTGCCCTGGACATTGATTGCAAAATGGGCATGCTGCTGTTGGCTGCCGGGGGTCACAGGCCCCAGATCGGTGAAAGGAGCCCAGGGAGCGATGTTGCCGGTCAACAGTTCCTTGCGTACGTCGTCCGGCAGGTTCGGGTTCCGATCATAAAGAGCCTTAAAGACATACGTCTGAAGATCCGTGGTGACAGCGTGCCCCCCTTCAACGTGGATGTAGGCAAGAAGCTGCGGTATTGACGGTCCCTGACCACCGTTGTTTCCGTTGTTCGCACGCTCTTGCGGCGGAGCAGCCTGATCGAGCACACAGTAATTGCCATCCTCGGGAAAGACTACGAGGACATCGCTGCGGTAGCCGGGTTGCAGATAGTTCGAACCGTTCGAACTGGTCATGCTCACGCCGCTCAACGTATGAATCTTCGAGAGCGTCAGGCCATCGGCCGCAATCTCAAACTGCGGAATGAGCGTCTGCGGTGTCGCCGGACAGAACTTGGCTAAATCCGCTTTCTGCTGCTGGCGGTTTCCGCTCAATGCCGACGTGGCAATCAGGTTTGCGGCCCCCGCCACCGGCGACGCGCGCACGATTTGCAGATTGATCGTGTCATGAATGCCGGCATGCAGGAATCGCCACCGCTGGATCTCACCGGCGGCAATCGTCATGGTAGGCTCCACAATTCCGTTGACGCTGGTGAATCTCCCATTGGAGTCCCAGATCGTCGGAGAATCGAGTTGCAAAGTAAAGTTCTCGATGACCCCTCGGCTCACAAAATTATCCGGCGTGGGCTTCGGACAGACCCACGGCGCGAAGACGGCTGGCGGAGGAGTTGTCGCGTTCAAGCCCGCGATATCAAAGAGGCCCTTCGTCGTGTAAATCTCCTGCCATGGGCCTCCATCCAGACTCGGGTCGTTCTTAAAACATGCATAGGCGATCTGCTCGAAGTGGAACAACTGTTCCCTCATCGGCCCACCATCGGCATCGTGCAGGATGGTATCGATATCCGCGATCGGGTGCGGGTTCTCCGGAGTCGGAGGAGTGTAGGGCCGGTTGCCACGTATGATCAGCATGCCCGAAGCTCCACTGGAAACCTGCACCGCCGTCGAGCCGTGCCGGTGCGCGTGATACCAGAACGTCCCCGCCGGATGATCCGCCGGAATGTTGATCTCGTAAGGGAAGCGGGTCTGCGGGGCAATATTGAGCAGCACGTTGTCGCTGTTCCCTGCCGGCGATACATGCAGACCGTGCGTGTGGAGGTTAATGGTATTGAAGCAGCCTACCCCGGGCGGCATGCTCAGGCCTGACGGCGGGTTCTTGTAACAGCTCGGATCGTTCGCATCGAGTTCGTTGACAAGCTCGACCCGCAGCGTGTTTCCCGGATTTACTTCAATCGTCGGCCCCGACTTACAGCCTCCATAAGATCGCAGTGTTACCGGGTCTTCTCCCTGATACGGATCAGTCGGATCAGGGTTGTTGATGTTGAAATCAGAGCGAACGAAGTTCAGCTTGACGGAGACAATGCTGCCGTTTCGGGTGATGGAGCCCTGGGGCTGACAAGTCTGTTGAGTTGCTTCCCTGACCACGAATAGATTCCCGGCGGGCGGTCTCGCTTCGGTGAATGACGGCGGCGCCTCAAACGGATGCACCTGTGCCTGAGCGTGGTTCGTGCCGCAGACAGCAAACAGGATTGCCGGCGCGAATGTCAGTGCAAATGTTGAAGTGGTCGATCTTTGCATTTCTTCTCCTGACATGGTTCTCAACCGAAATTCATAGGTGGAGTTGCGGCCAGAATTGGCCGGCGGAGCGGGCGGGCAAACTTCGGCATCAGCGCACGCAACTGCGTCCCACTATTCCGAGGCATCAGCAGGGGAAGGCCTCTGAGAGCAGGCTCAGCGTCGCAGTTCCTGCACATCACAGCGCTCTTTGCATTGCTGGTGTGTCCATCGAAGATTGCACGGTCCGAGGCAGCGTAGCCGGGCGCTTGCTTCACCCGGAAAGGTCGATCGCTCAAGCGTTGTTCGCGCGCATAGTGTTCGCTATGAGGTTCTGAAAAACCCGGTGTGCGCCCCGGGGAGATGAGTCGAACGCGCAGATCGATAGAGCCAGGAGTGGGGTTAAAGGTGGATCAATAGAGCATTTAAATCGGTGACGAGACAATACTCCAGAATCATCCGGCCCGCAACTGGTTTTCTTGTGGTCATAGAGTGTTAGTTGATCGTCAACTAACTGGAGTTAGAATTACGCGTCTTAGCCGGCGTCCGGAGTTATTGAAGCTAGCGCTCTACTGAATGGAACCAATAACTCGAGGATGGGGGCTTTTCATGAGCCACTTACTTGAGTCGTCAAAGCAGGAAATCTAACTTGACAAATCAAATAGGCCATGATGAAGTTTTGGGCGGTACTTTGTCGCATCATTCTGCGACCTGAACGACTAACGATTGAGAACATCCTCGGATTACTTCGAGATTTCTCCTCCCTTACCCGGACCGCGATACTGCAAGTAGATCGACTTAACCTAGCGCGCGACAAAGCCTGAAGCAAGCGCCGCTACTTACGCTCAGTGATTGAGCTGCCCTGGAACCTCCATCATGCCAACAACACTCCCTGCGATTTTCCGGCTTGGAAGACGCCGGGGATTTCCTTCGTGACAAAACAACCCGTCCGCCGATGCGGCTTGAAGGTTCGGCGACTATCTGCTGATTCCCGCGCCGCTCTGAGTTAGAACCGGCCCGCGCTACAGAGCGCCAGGCGGCGGTGACGGACTTCGCGCGAAACCGCACCGGATCGGGCAGCCCGGTTGAAGAGAACTGAGGTCTTTACGATGGCAGACGAAACTGCAAAGGCACCACAGTTGACACGCTATCAACGTGTCAAAGCGATCCTCAGCGAGGCTTCCGTGGATGCCAGCCCAAGCTATCAGGGCTACGGAAAGTTCTGGGAGTTGCCGCTACCGGAACTGCTCGAGGTTGTGATCTACGGCGTCCGCATGATCGCGCCGTCTACCCCCGCGCCGTCCGGCTTCGCCTTCACTCCTCCTCCAGCGCCAGCGTCATGTTGTCATACGCCGAGTCCTGCAGATGCTTCCGCGCCAATCGGCAACACGCCCGGCCGTGGCGCAGCCTCGGGGTTGATCATCGGCCTCAAAGGCCAAAGCCCGTTTGACGGAACACAGTTTCCGCCGCTGCCCTGGGGTGGCAAAGCCGTCGCGAGCGCGGATATTCAATTCATCGAAGACTGGATCGACGACGGCTGTCCGGAGACGGATGCCCCGCAATCTGCGATTGAGGTACTTGAGTCAACAGTCAAGGCACGCGCGCGTGGCGATGCAGAAGTCCCGCTGTCACCCGTCTCTTCAAACCAATATCGCGACGACGAGGGCAGAGTGAAAGCGCGCAAGAACATCAATGCGCTCCCGCCCGACGAGTTGAACCGATTCCGCGCGGCCCTTGCGAAGATGAAGTCGCTCGACAACTACTATCAGGACGAGCGCAGCTTCGCCTACTGGGCGCGCATGCATGCCAATCTCTGCCAGCACGGCTGGGAAGAATTCCTCACCTGGCACCGTCTCTATCTGTACTACTTCGAGCTTCAACTGCAGGACAACGATCCGTCGGTAACGCTTCCCTATTGGGACTGGACAGACAACACCACACCCGACCTCGACCTATCGCTCTTCGATGCAGCTCAGCAGGACCCGTCGATCAAGACCGACAACGGTGTGATCCCGGAAGCCTATCGCTGCTTCCTCACGCAGGCCGGCTGGGACGCGCTGAAGGCAGGTGGCGTTGTTCCCCCCGATGTGCTCGATAAGCTTATGAAAGTAGTGGAGAGCGGCGCCAGTTACAACTCCGGACTGCGGCTCTTTCAAGCCGCGGACATTCCCTATGGTGCAAACAAGGCCAGCGACAAGGCCATCATCACCACGCTGGCGCAGGTCAATCCCTTGTGGCATCCGCTGCGCTGGCCCGGCGGCGACCAGGGTCTGATCTTCGAAGCCTATCCCACGCCCGACGATGTGCAGCGCATCCTCGCGCTCCCAAGCTTCTTCAACTTCGGCAGCGGGCCGATGAATAACCATTTCTTCGGCGCGGTCGAGAACATCCACAACCTGATCCACAATTTCTCCGGCGGCGCGAACCCCAACTACAAGATGGGAACGAACCCATCCGACCGCAACAACGAGCCGCAAGTCGGCGACATGGTCAACGCCGGCGTCACCGCCTTCGATCCCATCTTCTGGGGACATCACAGCAACGTCGATCGCCTCTGGGCCCAATGGTCGACGCTGCACGCCGGCGTCGGCCCTGACAATCTCAGCTCGGTCCTGCCGCCATTTCCGCTGGGCGTTCAGGACACGCTCGATATCGCCAACTTCGGTTACGAATATGTAAAGTCCGAGCACACATACCCTGTCAGCAACCAGCTTGCTGTCTCGAAGTTCAAGTCAGCCAAAACAGCAGTCGCGAAAAACGTTTTGAAAGACCACAGCAGCGCGGAAGTCCGCCTGCACAAGGTGCATTACCGGATGCGCAGCGGCTTCCACGTTCGCGTCTTCCTCAACTCCCCCGGAGCCGACGTAAAAACACCCGCGCGCGGCAACGATCACTACGTCGGCCAGTTCAACATGTTCAGCGGCTTCTGTATCGGAGGCCCCGGTCATTGCGATCCGCCTCCGGAAACACAGCGAAAGTTCGACCGCCGTTCGCGCGCGCATAAAACGCCCGGCAATGTACGCCTCGATGCGACCGACACCGTACGCAAACTCGCCGCCCAGGGGGAGACCGCGTTTCAGGTGAACCTCGTCGTTATGAACACCGACGGAACTCCGGCGGATGACGCGCTGCTGATGCACGGCGTCTCGCTGATCTTCAAGGAATAGCTCCGCAGTTTCATCCAGGAGATGGCATGACACCGACCTACAAAATTCATCCGGCAATTGGAATCGCGCGCCTCGGCAACAGTTCGGAATTCTATCTGGCGCCCGAAAAAGCAGGCGGCCTGCCCATCCAGTGCAACGCCGACGGAACCGCCACGCAACCCGAAGAGCCGGTGACGGCATTCAAAGACAACGCAGGCGCGATCAAGCGGCAAGCCGCACGCTTCCGCGTCTTCATCTACGACGACGCCAGCCCCAACGGCCGCGAATTGCAGATCAACGACACGATCAAGATACTCAACCAGACCTCCGGCCAGATCATGACAGGAACGCTCACCGATGTGGTCTGGACCGTCTATCTCGCCAACAAAAAAGCCAGCTGGTATGAATTCACCGAAACCGCCGGCGAGCACGGATACGCGCCCGACGCCATCCTCCGCAACCAAGACATCACCAACCCCGACCTGCGACAGAACCTCATCATCGATCCCGGCCCGCAGTCCGTGGCGCTCCAGGCAGCCAGCGGAGCGCCCGCCACCGCACAGTTCGCGCAGGGCCAGAACCTCAACCAGACCTTCCCGCCGCCGCTTGTTCCCAATTCGATCACCACGCTCGGCGAAATCATGGCCACCCGGCAAGGCGAATATCCACATTTGGTCGTGCTCGGAGGAAACGGAAATTCCGGCTCGTCGAAAAAGGGCCTGGGCGAGCCGCACATTCAAGCCTTCGCCAACAACGATGGCTGGTTCGACGACGTCTCCGACGGCCCTGTCACCGCGCAGCTGCTTGTCACCGTCACTGAGATCGACGGCCGGCCGCTCCAGCCTGGCGACACGACTTTCACTTCTGCATCGGTCAACGTAGACGATCCCGCCTGGGTCATCGTCGCCTACCCGCGCTATGCGCCCGAGCTCGTCGATGTCGTCACATTGGACGACGTCGTCTACGACCTCTCCATCCGCAACTTCGCCTTTAACACGTACATGTATGGCGTTCCGCCTTTTAAGCACGACGCGCCACCACACAGCCTCGAGGTATGGCAAAAAGAGGCGAAATGGAACCCCAACTACTATCCATATTTCTGGCAGGAGGTGTGGCCGATCCTCACCCGCCCCTACTACTACCAGTTCGTGATGGACTTCGACCCCCTGACCGGCGGCGATCCCCATGAAACCGCGCGCGGCAGCAGCGGCAACATGGACCCCGACTTCATCTCCATCCCGCCCTTCGACGACGAAGACCCCACCGAGCGCGAGATCCGCTACCAGCGCCGCATGTTCATCTACCACATGCTGCGCAAGCCCGGCGGAGAAAACCAGCTCACCACCGCCATGAGCAAACTCGACTCAAACCAGCATCCCTTCGCCATGCCGTACCTGTGTGGAGACAATCCTCTATCCAACACCAGCCCTTCGAAATTCCTGCGCCTCACCGACACGCAGCTCTTCATCCTGCGCCAGTGGGCACAGGGCAAGTTCATCAACGAAAAGATCGAGAAGCTCCCGCCCCTGCCCATCCCGCCCGGCGTAGAACTCGATCGCGGCACGCTCGGCTGCGCGCTTGGCGGAGCATTCTGCCCTGGCGCCGAGGTCTGCTGGATCATACGCAATCCCGCCATCTATTCCTCGCCTTACCGAATCAATCAGGCGTCCTACACGCCCGGCGGCCTCAGCCAACCCGCTGTCGTTGCCGGAGGCACCGCAGCCGATCTCGCCGCCGGACTCGAACCCGGCGACATCACCAAATACGACGCCGTCCCCTGGCAGTCCGATTTCAACGAGTGTTCCAACCAGGACATGGATATCACCTATGAAAACTGGTGCGAGATCTATCCCGACAGCACCGGTGACCCCGTACAGCCCGTCACCCAGCTCACCTACTGGTGGCCCGTGCATCGACCCATGGACGTGTTCACCTACCTCGGCGGCGCCAACTATGGCTTCGGCCCGTGGTCGCCAACCGCGCAGACCTACGTCGGCGATCTCCAGATGGTGACCGCATGGGCCACTCTCGGATTCATCCTGCGCAACCCGACAGCAACGCCGGGAAGCAGCAACCCTGAATTCGCCAACGTTCCCAGCGGCAACATGAACGTGTGGAAACAGAATGGAGGCACACAATGAGCCAGTCGCCAGATATCGGAAGCCTCGTCGGCATCTGGACCTATCGCAGTTTCATCAACGATCCCGACCTCGCGACGCCCTACGATCAATATCTCTTCGGCTCCGGCTACATCACTGTGGAGGAGGCGCCCATGGGCGTCTTCAAAGGCGTTATTGGAGACACCGGCTGGTCCCTCGAACTCAACGGCTCGCTCAACTACGGCTATCCCTGCGTCGCCCGCTTCCAGGGTAAAGGCGTCGTCGGTGGCGAGGAGTGGATCTACGACTACCTCGGCTTCGTCATCCCGCCCTGGCCGAACGGAGTCAATCAGCTGCCCGCCATGGTGGGCACCATCGTCCGCACCATCCCCCACACGGGCGATTCCGCGGGCAGTGTCGCGCCGGCAGGCGTCACCGCCTCGTGGATCGCCGTGTGGAAAGGCCCCGCAGCTTAACAAACCCAGTGCATTACGACGTCACCATTCTCGGCGGAGGACCCGCGGGCAACGCGGCTGCGCTCTCGCTCAAGCGCCTGCGCCCATCGCTCAAGGTTCTCGTCGTCGAAGCCTCCCGCAATCACCAGTGGCAGGTCGGCGAAACGCTCTCGCCCGGCTGCAAATCCATCCTTCAGAGCCTCGGCTGCTGGGAGCCCTTCCGCGCCGAATGTTTCATAGAATCCTTCGGCACCTCTTCCGCCTGGGGCAATGACCGCGCCAGCGACAACGAATTCATCTTTTCCCTCGGCGGCAGCGGCTATCATGTCGATCGCCTGCGCTTCGAGCACCTGCTCTCAAACTGCTCGCAGCAAGCGGGCGCAGAGCTGCTCTCAGGCTTCCACGTCGCTGCTCAGGAATTCGCCGGCGGTCACGGCTGGCATCTCACTCTGCGCAGCCCGTCAAGCATCCAGCAGGTTGAAACGCACTTCGTCGTCGATGCCACCGGGCGCTCTGCTTCCTTCGCCGTGCAGAACGGCGCCCATAGAATGGCGGACGACCGTCTCATGGGCGTCTTCACGCGCTTCACATTTCCCTCCGGCCTCGCGCCCAAAGACCCGCGCACCTTGATCGAAGCGCAGCAGGACGGCTGGTGGTACTCCGCGTTGACCCCGGATGCATGCATTGTTGTCGCCTGGATGAGCGACGCCGACCTGATCCGCGCGCGCGCCCTGCACCTCTCCGCCAACTGGCTCAACCATCTTCAGCGCAGCCGCCTCACGAGCGCACGGATCGCACAGGGCCAGCCCGAGTTGCCGCCGCGCCTGCAGGCAGCGCAATCGCAGATCCTCACCAGAACCTCAGGCCCCGGTTGGGTCGCAACCGGAGACGCCGCGACCGCACTCGACCCGCTCTCCTCGCAAGGCATCCTGAAAGCACTGCGCACCGGAAAGCTGGCATCGTTCGTCGCGCTCGATGCTCTGACAGGCCGGCCATCCACCCAGTCGCGCTACGACGCACTGTTAGTCCGCGACTACGAGCAATTCAAAGAAACCAAGACTTGGTTCTACTCCCAGGAACAGCGCTGGGCCCAGTCGCCGTTCTGGTCGCGACGGCGAGCGTAATGGCAACGATCACCAGATTCACCTTCTGAGTAAAGAAATTCAGGTGCAAGCGAAAGGGCGTATAGTCCAAGCCATCGAAAACAAGGTGCGGACTTAGCAGCAGGAACGGAGCGCTCCTATGAAAGTCAAAGAGTTGTTCTCAACCGCTTTGCTTATCGTCACCAGCTGTAGTCTAACCGCGCTATCACAGGAAACGGCGAAGGCTAAGCCGTTCGAGGTATGTCAGGGAACTTACGCATTATGTACCTTCTCAAAATGCGAAGCGACACCAGGACTAAATACGGCTTCATGTTCATGCGGCGTTTGGCAGGGCTACTCCGTTGGTACGGAGTGCGAAGGTCCGAAGAAGAATCCCGACGGCCAGACCACGGTGCGGTCACGCTATTATCCAATCCCCGGCTATGCCAGATGTACCAACAGTAATCCATGGGCAATGTGCCTGGACAAGCCCTGTACGGTCGACGAGAAAGATAAGACCAGGGCCAGCTGCGATTGCTCGGTGTTAGAGGGCAAAGGCGATTACCTTGTTCAATTCGAGTGCCCCGCCGGAATCATTTCGTCAGCCACCGTTCTCGACCTGGATAAGATCACTGACTTCCTTGAGACCCAGGACAAGATACCCGTACAGGACTTCATCGTTCTCAATCCCAGGCAGAAATAGATCAAGGCCAACGGCGGACATCTCAGTCTGCTACGATGCCAGCCATGAACAAACTTGCGCCATTCCTCTGGTTCGATGACAACGCTGAAGAAGCCGCCGAGTTTTACCTGAGCGTCTTCCCGCACGCGCGCAGGCTCGATGAGCTGCGTTCCAAAGGCGTTGGACCCTGGCCCGTGGGAAAGATTGCCACGATCACGATCGAGCTTGAGGGCCAGGAGATGGTCTTTCTCAACGGCGGCCCCGCTCATCAGCTCAACCCCGCCTTCTCGTTCTTCGTCCGGTGCGACTCCCAGGAAGAGATCGACAGCTACTGGGGCAAGTTGATCGAAGGCGGCAAACCCATGGCCTGCGGCTGGCTCACAGACCGCTTCGGCCTATGCTGGCAGATCGTGCCACGCAATATCGGCGAGTTGATCAATCACTCCAAAGCCATGGAAGCGATGATGGGGATGATCAAGCTGGACCTGCACGCGTTGGAAGCCGCAGGGCAAGAGAACTGAGAGCCTTCTCTACCCTATTGGTTTCTTACCTGCGATGCGCGAACGGTGACGATCGCAGTCGGTTGCTGTGACTGACACTTGTGCCAGTTGCTGTACTGTCGGCAACAGTGTACGGTTGGGACTCCTAGGGAATCGCGGGCCACTGAATTTGAATATCCAGGAGTGGAGCGTATGCACATACAGAAAAGGTTTTCAAAGTTCGTTGCCATTGGCACAGTGATGTTTGGCGTAATCCTGGCTGGAAGCCGCCCGGCATTTTCGAGAGACAAGTATGAAACGATCGACGCGCAGGCGTTCGGCACTGGCACGCAAATGGGCGCAAATATTGGCGTGACCCTAAACATCTACGAATTCTCAACGCCCGCAGACAGGGTAACTTTAGTGCAGGCTTACGAAAAGGGTCAGAATCAGGGACTGGTAAATGCACTGCAGAAGATGAAGGCGGTAGGCCACGTGGAGATCACAGGCACGCTGGGCTATGACTGCGCTTACATCAAGATGACTCCGACCCCAACTGGCAGAAAGATCGTCTTTGTCACTAATCGTCAGATCCGCTTTGGGGAAGCCTTCTTCGATACTCAATCGCAGTCCTTCAACCTAACTGCCGGCGAGCTTGAAATCAACGATCAGGACAAGAGCAAGAGCACTGGAGTCCTCTATCCGGCGGCACAGCTAATCCTTGACAAAGAAGGCAAGCTGCAGTTGGACCTGAATCAGAATCCATGGAAACTGGTGGATGTTATCGATTGGAAAGGCACGGCTGGGGTCAATTAGTGACACAGCTCCTTTGCTCTTGATCCAATCGCACTCAACGCAGGCTCGCCAGTTCTATTTAGCGTGATCCAGAAACCGTAAAAAGCGAGGTAAGTTATGACGCCCCGTCGACCGTATTCGATCAGATATATCGTGTTTGCCTTAGTGTTTGCCGGGTTAGGTCTAAACCCCGGCGCACAGGCGCAGAACAAGAATAGTAAGTATGCCTGCTCGGAGCCGAATCCAGCTTCGATTTGCACCGCCAGCAATACATGCGGTTCGAGTTCGGAGCCGTGCTCTGTCGACGTCAAGCGCTCCGCGAACTCCGCCTCAGCGACTCCCAGCATTCAGGGTGCGAAAGGAAACTCTACTTTCTGCGTGAAGGCGGGGACAACCGTGATCTGGAAGAGTGACACGAAGCATGAGGGCTTTATCGTCGATATGGGACCGAAGACACCGTTCGCTACTGACGACATTATCGGGGGTTCGGACAAGCAAGTGACTACGGTCGCCAAAACTCCAGGCTGCTACAAGTACTCCATTGGGGCGTGCCTTTCCGGGGCAATCTACGGAATGTGCGAGAACACTACGGCGGAGCTTGTCGTGGTCCAGTAGAGACTTGATGACTTGTGTCGGCACTCGTTGTACGTTGGGTTTACCCTCCCCCTATGTTTTGGTAAATTCGTCTTTTTATTGGTAGTTACGATTCGCGCGCTGCTTCTGGTCTTCCTAAACCCACCCCGTCATGCGCAAGGCGCGCGCGCCGGGGAGCCCGGTGCTGGCCGTCAGAATGACGGGATCATACAGTCACGGTTTTCACGTGGTTTTCCACGACCGGACTATGCAGTATTGAGATTCTCCTTAAAACACGAAAGCCCACCGGGCCGCCGGCGGGCTTTTTTCTCTCTACTTCTAGTTTAGCAGTTCAGGAGGAAATACCAGCCAAAATTGGCCTCTGTTTTTTCTGTTTAGAATCTGCGGGTTAGAAGATTTCTTTGCTTCAGGGGGCTTGACAAGAAATTTCGCTGGGAAGAGAAAAGACCCTAACCAATTCCGGGAAGCGCTACAATTTGGCTGCAATCCATTCAACAGCTTTTTAGCTGCGGCAGTTCTGTAGAGTATTCAACCTAATTCCAGACTGGTTCGGGGCCCCACAACAAGAGCATACAAAAGCTTGCTAAACGAGCGGCTTGGCGCGCGGATATTGCGGAAACCCAGGTGACGTGCATACGAGGGCTATGGGGACCATTCGAGGCACAGTGCAGCGTAATTTCTCACGCCGGTTTGGCGCTCTGGCTTCGTGTCTGTGGCTGGCATTTCTTGGCATTCTGTTGTGCCTGCTAAGCGTTCCCTCTGCTGCGGCTCAGACGAATGCGAAGAACGTGCTTGTGTTATACCCCTACGGCGCACCGCCGTCCTTCGCAATCCTTAAGTCCTCGATGCAAGCTCATATTCCACAGCAAATCAACTTCTATACCGTATCCATGTCAAATCGGCGGTTCGGAGAAGAAGACTATCAGAAGAGCCTTGCGGAGACTTTCCGCCGTGGGTATGAAGGGATAAAGCTTGATGTTGTGATTGCATCTACGTATCCGGTTCTTCAATTCGCGGTGCGATATCGGAACAAAATGTTTCCCGGTGTGCCAATCGTCTTTTTTGATGTTTACCCCAACGAATTGGAAGGGCAGAGCACTTTGCCGGGAGTGACGGGTGTCATCGTTCCTCTGGCGATGCGGGAGACGATCGATCTCGCGCTGCATCTTCATCCGGATACAAGTGCGGTTGCGGTGATCACGGGCACATCGGAGTGGGAGCGGTACTGGTTGGCGTTGGCACATTCCGAACTTCTTCGTTATCAGGATAAGGTCAGAGAGATCGACCTTATCGGACCTTCAAGCGGTCAGATGCTTGAGAGAGTTGCCGCACTCCCTCCTCACACGGTGGTCCTGTTTCAGCTTGCGCCACACGATTCAAATGAGGCAACATTCGGTTACTTTGATGTCCTTACTGCGGCCGCACAGCGACTGCCCACCTACTCCGTCTACCCAGGGCTCGGTTTGACTCATGGAGGAATTGGTGGAGTGTACCGTGACATTCCGAAAGATGTAAGGTTGACTGCGGAGACGGCGGTACGGGCGATGTCAGGTGAGCCGACTGAGAGCATTCCCATTGTGCGCGACTCCAGTGTTCAGGTCCAGGTGGACTGGCGTGCGCTTCAGCGGTGGCACATTCCGACGTCGGCTCTGCCGCCGGGCAGCGTGATCCTGTATCGGCAACCCACCTTTTGGGAGCAATATCGAAAATATCTGATTCCAGGTATCGCGCTGATCGTCGCACAGGCACTGCTGATTATTGGATTGCTGTGGCAGCGTGCACGCAAGCGGAAAGCCGAAGCTGGCCTGCGTGAGAGCGAAGAGCGTTTCCGCGTGATGGCCGATACGACGCCTTCATTGGTCTGGATGTGCGACCGGCATGGCAAGATCACATATCTGAATGAGCGCCGACTTGCGTTTACCGGACCAGACCCAAACGCGGGGTATGGCGATTCGTGGATCGCATACGTCCATCCGGACGATGTAAAGGGCATTCTGGATACGCTCTCGCAGGCCTTGAAGGATCACAAGCCATTCTCGAAGGCGTATCGCCTGCGCCGCAGCGATGGCGTCTATCGATGGATGTTTGATGTTGCAGCTCAAAGGGTGAACGGGGATGGATCGTTTGCCGGGTTTATCGGCTCGGCGATTGACGTAACCGATCAGAAGGTGGCGCAACAAGCTCTTGAAAAAGTAAGCGGTCAACTGATCGAAGCGCAGGAGAAAGAGCGCAGCCGCATCGCAAGAGATCTGCATGATGACATCTGCCAGAGGCTGGCGCTGCTGTCGATGGAGATTGAGCAGGCGAATCGCAGTTCGAACGGGTCAGCTATGACGGCGAAGGAGCGCCTGGAAGAAATCCGGAAGCACTGTTCGGAGATTGCAGGCGATGTACAATCGCTGTCGCACCAACTGCACTCATCGAAACTTGACTACCTGGGCATTGTGGCTGCTATCCGAGGGTTCTGCAACGAGTTCTCGAAACAACACGAAGTGAGCATTGAGTTCACGGACCGGAATGTGCCTGGGAATTTGCCCAAAGATATTTCGCTATGTCTCTTCCGAGTTGCGCAGGAAGCGCTGCATAACGCGCTCAAATACAGCGGCGTGGGCCACTTCTCGGTAGAGATTAGCGGCATGGGGGACGAGATCCAACTGGTTGTGCGCGATGCGGGTGTGGGCTTTGAGGTCGAAGAGGTGCGGGAGAATCGCGGTCTGGGACTGGTGAGCATGCAGGAACGAGTGCATCTGGTGCACGGCAGGTTCTCGGTTGAGTCGCAGCCTGGGATGGGAACAAAGATCCTTGCTCTAGTGCCGCTGATGGTTGTGGAAGAGAGCCCATTGCAAGAGACCGCCAATATGACGGGGACCCGATGAAACGAACAACTATTTTGCTGGCTGACGACCACACGATGTTTTGTGCCGGAGTCCAGAAGCTGCTGGAGCCTGAATTTGAAGTGATGGGCTGCGTTCAGGATGGCCGGGCGCTAATCAAAACGGCCGTGGAGATGAACCCTGATCTGGTCTTGGTCGACGTGGGAATGCCATTGTTGAATGGCCTGGACGCCGGGCGAGAATTGAAGAAGCTAATGCCCCGGGTGAAACTCATCTTCCTTACGATGAATCCAGACGCGGAGATAGCGAGCGAGGCATTCCGGATTGGCGCATCGGGCTATTTGTTAAAGAATTCGCCGGGTGAAGAACTGCTGCAGGCCGTTCATAGTGCAATCCGTGGATCTTCCTATGTGACGCCGCAAATAAGTCATGCAATGGAGGAGATGTTTATCCGTGATCCGAAGTCGCTCAATCGCCCCAAAACGTTGAGCGATCGGCAGCGTGAAGTGCTGCAAATGCTTGCCGAGGGTCAATCGATGAAGGAGATCGCCTTCATTCTTCAGATATCGCGAAGAACGGTGCGCTTTCACAAATACAAGATCATGGAAGAGCTGGGAATCAAAACCAACGCCGAGCTGGTGCAGTACGCCATCAAGCACTCGATCATCTCCCCGCATTAAGTCGCTGCCGCTTCGGCGAATTTCAAAATACCTCCAAGACAACAGCGCCTGTCCCTAGTGGCAGTTCTCACCTGCTTCCACGTGTGGTGAAGTAATGACTGAAAGACGAGCCCATGGTTAGCGATGCAACACCAGTCCGCAAGGGGACAGGGTTCTATTCAGAGATATGGCAGCGAGGAGCGAAAAGGAGGATCTCCAATGAAACCGCGGTCTAGAAATTCGAAGTCAAAGGTACTGGGTTATGTCATCTGCACTGTTCTGATGGGCGGACTCATCCGCGGAGCAGTGGCACAACAAACGTTTGAGGCTAATAAGAAACAGAAGGTCTCGGGCACGATCTTGTCGCGTAGTGGAGATCTGGTGAAGATTCAGGAGAAGAAGACGGGCCAAACTGCCCTTATCGACCTTTCCGATGACACCAAGATCGAACGGAAGAAAGATTTCCGGCTACGCCGTACGGACATGGACGTCACAGCCATGGTGCCGGGACTGACGATTGACGTGGAAGGCGTGGGCAATGCAAAGGGACAACTCGATGCAAAGAAAATAGTCTTCGATCCGGACACGTTTGCTATCGAAGTGGCTGAGGAGCAGCAGATTCAGACGAACAGGGGAGCAGCAGCATCGGCACAGTCAACGGCAAATCAGGGTGTTGCGGCGGCCGGACAGGCACAAGCTTCCGCGGACCAGGCCCAGCAGTCTGCTAACCAGGCGGGCCAGCTGGCTGCCGGAGCAGGCGTGGCCGCGATCACGGATGCTCAGGCGATTCAGATGGTCAACCAACGGGTCTCGGACCTGGGGGATTACAGCACGGTGGAAGGGGCAGCGCTATTTTTTGATACCGGAAAGGCTGCGTTGTCGGATAACGATAAGCAGGCGCTGGATAAATTGGCCAAGGATGCGGCAACCGTCCAGAACTACATGATCGAGATCGCGGGCTATGCCTCCAGTACCGGGACGAAGGCAGAGAATGAGAAACTAAGCGATCAGCGGGCGGCGGCCGTCACGGACTACCTTCGCAATTCTGCCAACGTACCGATGCGGCGCATTCTGGTGCCCGCCGGATATGGCGCCAGCCACCCCGTGGCGAACAATGACAGCTCGCTCGGACGCGATATCAATCAGCGAGTCGATGTGAAGGTGATCGCAAATAAAGGTCTGTCGGAAGGCACGTCCTAAAAATTTTGCGCCAGCGGCTGCTGATGAGAAATAACTACGATTGGAGTTGCTTGCCCGAGTTTCACACTCGTGCAGCGCAGCTCCAATTTTTCTTCAGGACACTTTCCAACACGCTTTCATTTGTGATGAACTAACGAACAACCGAAAACCGTTTCCTGATGGCAGTATGAAAAGGAGAATGCCGATGATGTTGCGATTGAGGAATCACACAGTACTGTTGGTTGCCATTGCTGCTGTTCTCACTCTTGGCCTGGCACAGACGATGTCCGCACAGGATGACGTCTTTCATATGGCGAAAGGCGTGGTCAAGTCCATCGACAAAGGCACGAAAACGATGGTCGTTAAGACCGCTGACGGGACAGAACACACCATTAAATGGACAGACAAGACAACCGTTGACGGCGGTAAAGATATTGGCGATGGCATAAAAGAAGGCAGCAAAGTTTCGGTCAAATATACCGAAAAAGGCGGCGAGAAAACCGCGGTGGGAGTGAAGGACGTCGGCAAAGCTACTGCCAAAGCAGTTCAGTAACTCTGGATATTCGGGCAATGGCGCAGTTATCACTGCCCTATTGCAAGTCTATTCACGGTTGCACTAAACATCCGCGAATTGAATCACGACCTTGATGTCATCTGCGGTTCGCTCGAGGGCGCGCGCGAAATCCGCCGGGCGCTCGCGACGCGTCACGAGTTGCGCGAGCCATGAGCGGTCCGCGCGGGCCAGGGCCTCGCTGGCCTTATACCAATGCCGCTTGTTGGCGTTCACGCTTCCGACGACCACGTTGTTCCGCAGTACCACCTGAGCGGCCACATCGGCGATGTGCAACTGGCCAATGATGCCGCCACTGCCAACACCAGTAAGGCAGATGACTCCACCCGAAGCAACCGCGCCAATAGAGTCCTTTATGACTTTGCCTACGCCGGTGCATTCGATAATGACGTCCGGCTCGAAGCCAAGATCTGTAATCGAGCACGAGTGATAGCTGGCTCCAAGCGCGCGAACCAGTTGGGGTTTTGGCCCTGAATCAGCCAGGTCAATCACATGCACGTCGAGTCCGCGCTGCTTGCCCAGAAGCGCGGCTAAGAGACCGATCGGCCCTGCGCCTGTTACCAGCACGGTTCGGGGCTCCCAGAAGGCGCGTCGGCCGACTGCAACGACCTGTTCCCATGCCTTTGCTACCACGGTAGTTGGTTCCAGTAACACTCCGAGCAGCCCGAGAGAGCGGTCAACTTTCATCGCGTAGTCAGGCTCGATTCGCCAGCGCTCTGACATAAAGCCGTTGATCTCTTTAATGCCGCGTTCCGTGTATTGGCCATTGCGGCACATGTCCCATTCCCCTACGGCGCAGTTTGGGCAGGGAACGGGATCGGGACGGCGGACAATGCCAACTACAAAATCGCCCGTCTTGAAGGCTGTGGAGGTACCTGGATCGACGACTCGGCCGAGAGATTCGTGGCCGAGGACGAGGTTCGTCCGACCGGGAGGAGCCCAGCCGTATTTCCCCTCAACGATCTCAACGTCGGTCCCGCATACTCCAACGGCAATGGCTTCCACAAGCACGGAGCCGTCGCGCTCGTCAGGTTCGGGAATTTCTTCCAACCGGGCGCTGCCGGGAGTCCTTGGTTTAACGGTAATCGCCTGCATTTCGTCACCTCCGGTTGTTATTGGTGAATTTCTGCGGCGCAAGACAGGAGCTAAAATGCTTCGCCGACGCCGACACCCCAGGTGAAGTTGTCTTTGCCCCACGCGAAGTCTGTCCGCACATTGACGTGGTACTTCTTGCTCAACATGTAGCGAATGCCGGTTCCACCAGAGGGGAGCAAATGGTTCGCGCGAAAAAACTGGTCCGAGCCGGGAGCGACTGCGCCGACGCCACCGAAACCAACCAGGCCGAACTTCCAAGGAAGAACCAGCCGGTACTCCATCTGAGTCGCAAACATATGGCGATCCAGGTAGCGTCCCGCGGTGTAACCGCGAAGCTCATTACTCGCGCCGTAAATGCAATTCCCATAGAACGGCGGCGAGCCACCGGTGCCGCACCAATACAAGTTGTAGGCAAGGACCTGCTTGTCACTGAGGCTCAGGTATTTGTTGAATGTGAATTTGTAAGACTGAAAGGAATATTTGCTTCCCAGGTCCTGTGCGAAAAAATCGCCGGTGAAGTCAATCACGCTTCCCTTAACTGGATAAAAGCGATTTGGACGAGTGTCGCGCCACACTTCCATACCTAGCGCGCGAAGATCTGTGTGCAACCCGATGTCCGGTGGAATCGGGGGGAGTTTGGAGGACGAGGCTGGCTTGAGAGTAATGAAGGAGCTTCCAGTAATGAAACGCCCGCCAATGTAAATGTCCCAGGGAATCCTCCGCAAAACTTTGAAGAAGAATATCTGGCCAGCTTGTTCCAGTGGTAATTTGAGCCCGGCGTTCCCATTCACAAAGCCCTCGCCGTACAGGTTGTAATCGAGGTTTCCGTGCGCATACACCGATTCCAGTTCATAGCGCGCCTGCTTTAGATAAAGGTCTGTACCGAGCCCGAATCCTCGGCTGTCGTTGTTGGTGATCAAACCAGCCGCGCCAACAACTGACGGTTCTATTCCTTTGTCTTTTGCTGGAATGGGGGTAATGTAACCGACAATTGGTATGACTCCCGCACCCAGTGCCGGGCTCACAATTGGCAGTGGTGCAATCACGAAAGATCCGGCACGATCTGACTTTTTTCCCTTCTTCTCCTCTTTTGTTTCGGAGTTCTGTTCGGGTTGTGCATCAGTCGAGGGACTTGATGAGGATTGATCCATGGAATCCTGCGAGGCTTGCGGTTCCACAACGGAGGATTGGTCGATTGGCAGATTGCCCCCCGCGGAGGCCGGTTTCACAAAACCCGGGCTTAGTCCCATGACAAAAAGGAGACTCAGGAACCGAAATGTTCTGAAATCTCCAGATGTATTCATCACGTCCCCACAACGTTCTGCTCATAAGCTTATCGCCTTCCCTCGCATGAGTGTCGAGAGTGCGAGGAGGATTCATGGCAACTGATTCCTCCTGAAAAGCTGACTGGCCGATCTGCACGGGGAAAAAAGGGGCCTGCTCTATTGCCCGTTACCAAGACCTCAAGCAGGCCCGGCTGCTGAAAAAAAGGTCAAGCGATTTTGCGAATCATCTTCATCCCAAGCCCTGACAGCAGGCTGAGAGCGCCTAACAGTCCGAGCAGAGGCAATTCACTCCCCGTTTTAGGCAACGGCGCCGGAGCAGCTTCGGCAACAGTTGGGGCAGGCGCGGCCGGCACTACCGGCATAGCTACGACGACAAGGATTGGAACGTCGGCCGGAGGAGGTGGCGGAGGCGGAGGCATCTGGCCGGTCAGCTTGGCGTTTCGCGCTACCACAGTCTCTGGTTGCTCGATGACTTGGGTGGCGGAGACTTTCATACCTTTCTGCAATCCCCATGCATCCGTCATTTGTCCATTTACTTCGAATTTCTGACCTTTCGGGATTTTGAACTCCTTGTTCTTTCCGTCTTCCATAGTCAGGATCACCGTGAGTGGGGGCTGCACATAGAACACCGTGCCTGTCACGCTCTTAGTGGTGGTGATCACTTTCGGTATCGTCGTTGTAGTTATTGTTCTCTGGAGAGTCATGCCCGGTTTCAGGTCATGAATTCCAAGTTGCTGGCCATTCACGCTGACACGAGCGCTATCCGGTACATTCGCAAAATGCTTGAGCGTGCCATCAGCCATCTTCACTACCAGATCATTTCCGCTGACAGCGACCACCGTCGCGTGCTCGACCGTCACCTGCTTGGTAGCCTGCCCGGACGAGGTGGTGGTGTCCGTTTGCACCTGTGCGTTCCCGCTCAGGGTAAGGGTGAGGCAAAGAGCCCCAACCGCGATCCCCAGCCCCGTTGCTGTTTGTGTATTTCGCGTAGTCATTGCCGTATTCTCCTTTGTTAGCTTTTGGAACCATGGCCGGAGCCCATAGTGCCGGTCATTCAAACTGCTGGTCCTTTTTTCGCGTTCTCATCCATGCCTCAAAACTCCGCATCATCGCTGGTGTTCTTCTTATCCGGGCCCACGAGCGATGCCTGAACGATGTATCGTTGTGGGGCGTCACCCACGAAATAAAACGGATAACAAGTCACGAGCGTTACCGAAGGATGCGAACGCGGCCGTAGAACTGAGACCTCGGTCGGATCGACGATCTTGATCTGATCGATCACGTATGTATCGGTTTCCTTTTGCGTCTGAATCTCGATCTTGTCCCCGGCGACGACATCCTTTAGTCCTCGAAAAAAACCATCTCTATGCCCCGCGAGTCCAATGTTGCCGCTCTCTCCTGGAGGCGCCGTGCCCGCGATGTGCCCGACGGCCCGGTTCAAGATGAGATCGTCAGAGCCCTCCAAAATCGGGACCTCCAAGTGAATCCTGGGAATGAGAAGGAGCGCTACCGCAGGTTGAAAATGGGAAACCAGACTATCTCGATAAGCCCGAATGCGCTTTGCCGACCAAAGGCTAAAATCAGGCGACTTATCCGCCGGGATTTCACCATGCACTTCCTGCGCAAGCAACTGCTGGCTCTTAAACCTCTCGATTTCCATTCGCGAAAGAACGAATCCATGAATCCGCGCTAATCCAAAGATGCAGAGCATCAACGCCCCAAAGGCGATCAGCAGGCGCTCAAGCTTCATCCATCGCATCGTCACTCCACTTCGCTTGCCAACTGAACGGGCTCAGCGTGGCTGAGTTCGACCTGAACGCCAACGACATTCAACCGGCTGTACTTCTGTTGTTACAAGGTATGGTCAACAAGAAGGCTGCGTAACTGTCACTAGGGACAGTTCGCCTGAAATCTGTTGCAGAGCAAGCCAGGGCTATTCAACAAACGAGCGGGAGATGAAGAATCTATCCGCAAGCACAGCTTCGACTGCGGCGGTCAGATCTGTATTCAAGCGCGACTTCTTTACGTAGGCCAGCGCTCCAGCATCAATTGCGGCATCAATGAATTCACGGTCTTCGTAAACCGTCAGAAATATTATTTTGGAGTTGCAGCACGATTGCCGTAGTTGCTGGGCCAGGTCGATACCGCTTTTTTCTCCCATGGAAATATCCAGCACAACAATATCCGGCTTGAGCCGTATGCACTCGCTCACGACAGTCAGTTCGTCTTTCACAGCAGCAACGACGTCATAGTTCTTTTCAAGCACCCTGGTCACTTGATGCAGAAGAGGGGAGTAGCGGTCGGCAAGCAGAATGCGCACTCGGTGCATACTGTGCTCCTTCCCTGATGTCGACCCTACGCATTCATCACCGATTCGACTACTGTCACTTGTGACGGTGAGGGGAATGACTGTCCTCGGCAATGGGAGGCAGGATCTTAATCTTTCGCGGGGCGCAAGGCTGATTCGCACTGGGGGAAAGGACAATTCCACAGTCACAAGCTGTTACCGTTGGCTACTGTCCAATGTGACAGTAGCCCTGCCGCTCTGGATAACCAAGACTATTCGGTGCGTGGGAACATGGAAAAAATTCGAGTGTTACTTGCTGACGATCATGAAGCGATTCTGGCGCAAGTGCGCATCGTCCTAGGCGAGGAATTTGATATTGTGGGCGCCGTAAATAACGGACGGGATGCGATGGTGGCAGTGCAGCGCCTGGATCCGGATGTGCTAGTAATCGACATATCCATGCCAGTTCTCAATGGGCTGCAGGCAGTGTCCCGGCTGCCATCCAATCGTCGAACCAAGGTTGTGTTTTTGACGGTTCATAGAGACCAGGATTTTGTTGAGGCCGCTTTCTCCGCCGGCGCTTCTGCATACGTCATCAA
The DNA here is from genome assembly GCA_035313725.1 of Alloacidobacterium sp. Classification (GTDB taxonomy): domain Bacteria; phylum Acidobacteriota; class Terriglobia; order Terriglobales; family Acidobacteriaceae; genus Alloacidobacterium. The sequence goes on from DATGAD010000062.1 coordinate 22,801, forward strand.
AGCCGACGTTACCACTGATCTCGTTCCAGCGATCCGTGATGCCCTGGAAGGGCGCAGATACATTTCACAGTCGATAACATCCTAGGTTCAAGTTTCAGCCAGGAACGCTGTGAACTAAGACCCTGCCGGGGTTTCACAACCTTCCAGGTGAGCGTTTGTAAGAAATCTACACTGTCACATGTGCCAGTAGAAGTGCACGCGTCAGTTCGATAATTTTGTGACGCCTTGCAAAGCCGCGAATGCTTTGCTGCCGAACCCAGGAGTCGAGCGATGGGTACTTCCTTATTGCTGCAGAGAGCGCGAAGGAGCGATGTTGATACTCACCCCTTCGAGGCGTACTACGAAGACAGGGTGAAGCGGATCTTAACGGGATTGAAGAGGATTCTTGCATATCTGCTGAGTTGCGGCCTCGTCTTTTCGACTATCCCGAAGGACGATGCGCAGAACGGCTTGGCTTTTCAGAAGGACCTTGGAGCGAAGACAGATCAAGTCGCTGCCGCGATGACGGAATTCAACCCCGATAAGAGCTGGACAGTTGTAGAGTGATGGCATTCCGCCAGGCCGCAGCGGGAACTCCTATCACGGGTAACCGCAAATGTTGCGGATGATGAAGAAAGTTGAGGAGGCGCAAAGGATGGCAGGCTCGACGCCATTGCCAAGGGCATTGACGCACGACTTCTGAGCTGAACTCCTCCTCACCGCTCTATGATGCTCCTGAACTCACGTATCATCCGAATTTCCATCGCGAGCCTGGTTACAGGGCTGTTGATCGGGGTGGTGGGTGGCCTTTTTCGCCTGTCACTGATCGTTGCGGAACAACTCCGTGAGGAATTATTAGCCAGGACACACGTATGGCCACACATTGGCTGGTTAGCCTCGGTGGCAATGGGGCTGACAGGCGCAGCGGTGGCGCGACTGATGGTTGTTCGTTTGGCACCGCAGGCTGAGGGGAGCGGTCTACAACGTGTAGAGGCCATTTTCAGCCGCGAGGTGCCGGCGGACGGCGCCAGCGTCGTGCTCGTTAAGTTCTTCGGCGGCGTGCTGGCCATCGGTTCCGGGTTGGCACTTGGCCGCGAAGGTCCGACCGTGCACATGGGTTCCTCTCTTGCTGCGCTGGTTTCACGCTTTCTGCTTAAGGACAACGACGATGACCGAGCCCTCAACGCGGCTGGAGCCGGTGCCGGACTGGCCGTCGCATTTAACGCACCCCTCGGCGGATCAATCTTCGTCTTCGAGGAACTCACGTCGAGCTTCAGCCCGTGGCTAATGCTTGCCACACTCGCCGCCGCGGCCATGGCCGTCTGGGTCGTGCGTGCGATGTTGGGCAATCACTTCGAATTCACCGTGGAGCGAGTCAGCGTCACCGATGCCTGGAAGATCTGGCCGTTTCTCCTGTTGGGCGGGCTGATGGGCGCGATCGGCGCTTTCTACAATCGCATCATCGTTGTTCTACTTCGTTTCATGGATCGATCTTTCCGGCTCACCTCGGTACAGTGGGCTGCAGCCATCGGCGCCACCATCGGATTAGCCGCGTGGTTCAAGCCTGCACTTGTCGGTGGTGGCGACGACTTGACGCAGAGCATTCTGTCCGGCCGTGTCGCGATTGGGAGCCTGGCGATCGTCTTCATATTGCGTTTCTTTATTGGACCTTTGTCATATGCCGCGCGTACTCCCGGAGGTCTCTTCGCGCCAATGTTGGTACTCGGTGCTTCGTTTGGCGCTCTCTTTGGCGAGGTAATCAACCACCTCAGTCCTAACGTAGGTGTCACCGCAGTCGCTTGCGCGGTAGTGGGAATGGGGACATTCTTCTCAGCATGCGTTCGCGCACCACTCACTGGGATCGTGCTGACGGTGGAGATGACAGGCCGCGGTGACCTGACCTTGAGCCTTCTGAGTGCTTCATTGGCAGCGATGGTGGTTGCAATGCTGCTGAATAGTCAGCCAATTTACGAGACTCTGAAACACCGGATGCTGGAGCGACAAACTATAGCACCGCAGAAGATCACTCAGGCTCGTTAACTGACTCTCCCGCTTTGCAGTCTCTCAAGGCAACAGCGTCGCCTCATGCTATTTCTGTCACACTCGCGGTCTCTTTCAATGGCAAGTCTTTTGAAGACTCTCCGCTCTCGGCTGCAATCGGCACAACAGCAAGAACACTCGTTCCCTTTCCGGGCTGCGATTCGACCGAGAACTTGCCGCGCACCAGATGCACCCGTTCCTGCATGCTCACGAGTCCTAATCCTCGGCTCTTCTTTCCCCGTTCTACGTCAAAGCCTGCGCCTGAATCTCTCACCTCAAGCCGTACCTCGGTATTACGTACTCTCCCAGACTTGGGAACGGTTAACCGGAGCGCGTGTAGCGAATCGCTTCCACTCCGGAGCTCGCGATGAGGCCACCTTCAATCATCTGGTCAAGATGAGGTATCAGCTTTTGAATCTGCTCTTCTGTATCAATGACTGTGACCATTACGGGTGCATTCTTCGAGATGGACAGGCTGCGAGCATGGTAGATGCGAGCACTGGCTCCGAAGCCTTCGACTCCGCGAAACACGGTCGCTCCTCGAAGTCCGAGTTCCATGCACTTCGCTATGATTGCCTTGTATAGGGGCTCGCCGTGCCATTTATCATCTTCGGTGAAATGAATCCGCAGCATTCTTCCTTGAAAGTGCTCTCTCATGGCTACTCCTTGTTTTCGCTGGTCTCCGTTGCGCGATGACTGTATTTGATGATGTCGACGCTGGAGAGCACCACCAGTCCTTCTTGTACCATCTGGTCCACAAGAGGCAGAAAAGCCTGCAATTTTTCTTCGGTGTCGATGACAGAGAGCATGATGGAGCAATCATGCGACAGATGCAGCGGCTTTTCCTTGTGAACCCTGCGATGAGCACCATAGCCAAGAATGCCGCGGTAGACTGTGGCTCCTGCAAGATCATTTGCGCGCATCGCGCGTAGTAGAGCCTCGAATAGTGGCTGGTCATGCCACCGGTCACTCTCGCCAATATAGATCCGCATTAACTTCGCCTTGCCCTCGATCCGCACATGCTCCGGGACTGGCGCTTTCCTGGGCTTCGAGACCCGTGCCGGCTTGGCGATTGTTGTTTCCTGAACCTCAATCATGCCGGATCCGGCCATCTCTTCCAGCTTGCCCAGCAACTCATCGACTTTTTCACGCGTCTCGATAAATTCGATCTTCACAGGAAGGTGATCGGAAATTTCGACAAAATTCGCCGAATGCATGCGGTGATCCGCTCCAAATCCGGCCACGCCTTTCAGAACGGTTGCACCCGAGACTCCCCGAAAAAAGAGAAAATCCAGGATGCTTGAGTACGTCGAAACTCCATGGTGCGTCGACCCCTCACTTAAATAGATGGAAACTTTTACTGCTTTCCCCGGAGACAGCATAATTTCACTCATTTCCCTTTCTACGGATGTAAGGCTAAGAACGACGTGCAAAGCGGCAATCATTCAGGCGCTTTCTGCTTTGAGATTGGGCGCTTGCTCGGCGTTCCAACGGACAAGCCGATCCAGATCAGTTTCCACCTGCTTCAGATCGGCATTCTTACCTTCCTCGTTTAAGGTCGCTCCGGCATCAATCAGCAAGAGTGCGAGATCACAGGAAGGAAGATATGCAAGAGTCTCCGCCGCACCACGTTTTGCTAAAGATCCCAGGCCCGGGGTATCTACCAACATGATGCCATCCCTGAGACGAGGCGAGGGCACTTCAACTATAGCGCGCACGACGTTCCCGTGATTCCCGGGATTACCCTGCTCTGTAACAAGTTTGGCCAATTCCTCGACAGAGACGATTGCGCTGTGACCATCTCAAAAAGCGACCGCTGCTCTTAATTCCAACCCATATCGCAGCTTCGTTGGCACAGCGGTGACTGGGTGATGCCTACCGGCAGCACATCGATATTGAGTAGAGTATTAAGCAATGAGGATTTCCCGCTGCTTACTCGCCCGAACAGTGCCAGCTCGAAGCTGTCGTCCTCGAGTCGCGCAGCAAGTGCGTCAATCCGCGGGCGGAATTCAATCAGGCCATTTCGTGTAACGATTTGCTCCAGCAGGCGCAACAGATCAACATCAAAGCCGGTTGCCTCCAGACGCCGCAAACGTTTTTCGAGGTCCGTCGTTAACTCGTGCTTGAGATAGCGCTCCATGCCAGTAACCAATGAGCGCAGCTCGTGAACCACACCGTTCAATTCACTTACTGCGTCCTCTGGCACAGCTCCGGAGCCACGCATGTAGCTCGGCCGCAGTTCCTCTACTGCTATGTCCACGAAAGTGGAGGCGAGACCAAAGCCGCGCAACCTTCTCGACCTGATGTTTGACCCGGCAGGGATGCGGCCTTTTGTTGAGGAGTGGGAGATGGTTGCAGCCGGCCTTCTGCAAAGAGTTCGGCGAGAAGCGGTTGGGCAGGTGGTGGATGCGGAACTAGCAAAACTGTTAGAGCGGCTGCGTGGGTATCCAGGCATTGCAGGATTGAAGCCGCCGCTGGCACCTCAGAGCCCTGTGCTGCCCATTACCTTTAGGCGAGGTGACGAGCGCGTCTCCTACTTCTCGCTGATTACAACGGTCGGCACACACAGTGCATAACTGCGCAGGAACTGCGCGTGGAGTGCATGTTTCCGAGTTAAGCCAGCTGCGCGTTCTCCGACTACCCTGCGGGCGTCATTGTATTGCCTGTTGTGGCCCATGGCATGATCGATCCGTCAGCAATCCGAGATACCAGCAGTCAGACGCAATTACCGCCACGGGAGCTTATCGCTTTAATACCTGCTCCAGATATGCCAAAGCGCGGGGATCATGGGATTGTCCCAGCCAGAAGAATGCCTCTTTGCGAACTACTGGATTTGAGTTGGTATCGGCGACGTGAATCAGTTGAGGAACGCTTTCGTCTTTTGGCAACTGGCTAAGAGCGAAGACTGCCTTCTTCTTTACGTCTGTTTCAGGATCGTTCTCAATGGCGTTCGTAATTGCCGTTGTTGCCTTCTTGCCGGCCTTCTGCGCGAGCCAGAAAAGCGCCTGCTCACGGACTTTAGTGTCTGCGTCAGACTTGACCATGCGCAACAATTCGTTTTCAGCCTCTGGATCGGAGTTTTGCGAGAAATCAAATGGCAGCTTTTCTCGAAGCGATGCGTCGGTGGTTTTCTTTTCCAGCTCTTGCAAGGCTACGAAACCCTCATGTCCGCGTTGAACACCAAGCCAAAAGGCCGCTTGCTCGCGGACGTGCATGGGCGCGGCTGATGACGCAATTCCAGCGAGCGCGCTGGTCACTTCCGATGTTGCATGGTAGCTGATCGACAGGAGTGCTCCATCAAGGACTTGAGAGCGATTCGATGCGGATGTCTGCGTTGCGAGTTGAGCAAGAAACGCAACGCTCTCTTCCGGCTTAACCCCGGTCAGCCAGGTGAACGGAACGCCACCCGCATCGAGACGGCAGCCAGCCATTACCGGCCTTATCCTGATGAGTTGATCGTGGTCCAGTCGAAGAAGAACGTAGATATTTTGAACGGGTGGCGCATGGTCGCCACGGTTCATGCTGTAGTTGGTCTCTTCCAGTCGATATTCACCGCAACATCCATCGTCCATCGCTGACGAATCAGACCAGTTCGAACATGTAGATAGATGCGATTGTGGAAGAGCCGGCACTTCATATCCAAGCCAGAGCTGTTCAGTCGAGTTGCGAAATCGATCCACCGTCGCGGTGAGAGTTCCTCCTATCGGTTCGACCGTGAAGTGAGTATTGCTGACCTTGGGTTGCTGCGCCAGAAGTGCAAACGTGGACGCGCAGATAACGATTGCAACGAGATGCTTCTTCATAACCTGGCTCCTTATTTACTGAGAACTTCCATCATGTAGTCGGTCGCTTCCTTGTTGTGCATCACGGCAAGCTTTCCGACGATATCCCGTTTTGCGGAAGGATCCTTCTCAGAGCGTGCCAAAGAGACGAGGTCGTGTGCGTCTCCAGCAACAAACAGCGCGTCGAGAACGGCTCGTTTCGATTCTTCATCTGTGCTTTTGGAATAGATTGACAATAGCGTTGGAATCATGGAAGATCCGCCGGCAACTCCCATATTGCGGATCGCCTTGCGGCGGAGATCGGGATCCTGCTCAGACGAGGCGATGGCGCTGAGTGCATCCGCTCCTTTGCCACCGGCGGCTACAAACGCGTTAATAATCGCCGCCTTGGTTTCTTTGCTGTTCGTTGACTGGTACATGGTCGATAGCTGTGAGACAGCTCCCATAGCGCCGAGTTCGGAAACGGCATGACGTGCCAGTTCCGGATCGGATTCGTGCTGCGCTACCTGCACTAACTTGTCGGGCGCACCCATGACCAGATAGGAATCCAGAACAGCTTTCTTGACGGACGGATTGCTGGACCGGCCATAAACATCCGCGAGTGTGTCGGCAGCTTGGTTTCCCCTGGTGACCGCAAGCATGCGGATAGCCTTCACCTGTAAGGTGGGATCTTTCTCCCCGCGAATGATTTGCCCAAGCAGATCCTGTGCCGGCTTGGACTGGTCTTGCGCAAGAACAAAGAGAGCGCGTTCTTTCAGTCGTTCAGATTGCTGTCCTTCGAGAATTTGCTTGAGAATCGGCAGAGCATTGACATCTCCACTTTGCATAAGCGAAGTCAAAGCGAGCAGTTTCAGGTCTTCATCCTGTTCTGCTTGCGGTTGAACCGGGCTGCCGCTCTTGCCGCGTATCTCGATTTCCAGCGCATTGCATTCTTTAAGCCAGGTGCTCTTTGCATAGGACTGGCGAAGATCGGCGCAGGTCTTTAGTGCGTCGGAAGAACGGCCCTCCTTATTTTCTACATAGGCTTTCCAGTAGAGAGCGCCATCAGCGCGGCGGCCATGCTGATCGATAACCTGATCCAGCAATGACTCTGCATCCGACCATCGGCTCTCGTTAATCGCCCGCGTAGCATCGGAATAAAGCTGATCTTCATGCGCGTTTGTCTGAGCCGTATCAGATTCAATGGGCTGAAAGATGAGTCCCGAAGCAGATGGAACCGAGAGTGACAATCCAACGGAGACTGCAGTGAGATAAAACCAGTATTTTGTTTTCATTTAGAGAGTAGCTCCTTTGCCGATAGCCTGAGCGTTCAGCTTTTGTTCAGAAACCTTTGTGCGGAGAACACGGATCTGGAAGAGCAGACCTTGCGTATTCATTTCCTGCTCGATGCGCGCGATGTCCGCGGCGCTCAACTCGTCCGGCGAGTTGGCAACTTCAAGAAGCACGCGTTCAAGATGGTCAAGCGCAGCAGTGAGAAGAGGATCGTTAGACTGGGCGACGCTTTGGCGATACAGTCGATTGTCGGTGAGCAACTGCTGGGCTTCTCCCCGCAGCGGCAAATCTACCTGTTCTCCCTCGGCACCAGCATGATTTAGCTGAACGAGAAGACGCTCTGACCGGTCGAGGTGATTGTCGAGAACAAAGAGTACGACACGCTCTTTTGTTTGTTGCGGAGTAGAAGTTGCCAGCAAGGGTTTGGTGTGGGCGTGCTCCCACATTCTTCCCGCCAGAAATGCGCCTGCTAAGAACAGGAGGCAGGCAGCCGCATAAGCAAGCTGAGGCCACTGAAAGAAGCTGCGTTTTTGTTTTGCCTGATAGGGTTGCAATGCCCCTTGAATGGATTGCCAAACCTGGGCTCCGTAATCAGAGCTTCGCGGCAGCGGCTCCGGCCCGCGAACACTGCCTAACAGCTTGCCAAGTTCCTCATAGGATTGCGAGCACTGCCTACAGGCTTGAAGATGTATCTCGGCGTCAGCCTTGTAGAGATCCTCGGAGTAGTAGTGCTCAATCATTTCTTCTTCTGTTAAGTGCTTCATGACTTCACCCAAAGTGGCGCAAGCGATTGCCGTAATTTTTGTACTGCGCGAAAGACCGCCTGCTTCGCCGAGTTCGGCGCTATTCCAAGCGCTGTCGCTATCTCCTCCGTGGATCGGTCCTCCATGTGGCGCAGCACAAAGGCAATGCGTTCAGTTGGTGTCAGCTTCCCCATGGCTGCATGTCTCCGTGCCTGGATCTCCTGGCTAAGCAGGAGCCGGTCCGGCCCGGCAGCGCGATCTGCGAGTTGAACAGCCGCCTGTCCTTCGTCGTACTCCTCAGCAATAGGCACCGCTGTCTGGTTCTTCCGCTTGTTCAAAACATCGAGTGCGCAGTTCATAGCGATCCGGTAAATCCAGGTCCGAAAGTTGGACCGGGCATCGAAGTTTTCAAGACTGCGGTAGCCTCGGAGGAACGTTTCCTGTACGACTTCGTCAGCGTCGGCCTCATCTTCCGTAATGCGGAAAGCGACGCGAAAAACACTCTGGCTGTGGCGCTCTACGAGCGGGCCATAAGCGTCCTTGTCTCCGGCCAAAATACTCCGGATGAGCGCGTAATCGTCATTCCCCATTCAGCGCATTAGACAGGATTATGGGCTTGCGGTTAGGAAGAATTTTTCGGATGGTGTACGCGACCCAATCGCATGAGGCCAGCAAATCTGCTGGCCTCATGAACTGAACCCGTAGGGATAAAATTCAAGTTATCGTAAACCGGCTAACCGCAGAACTGCCACATTGCTTGGTTGCCACTTGTCCGAGAATCCGACTTTTCGCCCAAGTGCATTTCTCGGTAGCAATCTTGGATAGACTCTTGCTGAAGACCACCGCAAGGAAGCCCGAAATTCAAATGCTGGCAGCGGCCTGCCGACGCTTTGGGTAGTCAAGTGTGAAGCGGAATGCTCCATAGATGGCAAGTATCGCTGTCCAGATACCAACCTTCTGTGGAACAGATGGGACGTACAAGATCGCAGCTTCCGCTGCAACCATCAGGGCAAAGGCCAACGCCCACACGCTCGTGATGACGTAGTTGGTCCGAACAAAAGCGGGATTACTCCAAAACTCGGAGGCCACCTGCTCGCGGGCATATTGAAGAGTAAAAGGACGCTTCAAGGCCATCGAGGCAACGACGACCAGCAGAAGACCGGCATCCACTCGCAGCCGTACAGCGATCACCGACCAATTCGGGTGCACGATCGCTGTGTACAGTGCGAGTCCTGCGAATAGAATCAGCGTTCCGGCTTCCAGAACCTTCGGTTTGCGACCGACGATGAGGTCTTTGCCGATCAGTAGGGCTGACGTCAGAGCAGCCGCCACAAGACCAGCCGTGGGCCCTAACACTCGTTCCAGAATGACGAACACGATGAATGGCGCAAAAGCGAGGAGGATTCCCATCGTTTCTATTTCCTTTCTTGATCGGCAATGGAGGGGGCATTCAAGGGCGGTCCGTATCGGGCTCCAGAAGCGCGATGTCCATTGTTTTAACTTCTCGCCCGGTAGGGCCGACGCTGAAAGAAAGCGTAAAGGCATGAGTGCCATCTGAACATCGGGGTTACTACACAATAGCCCATGTGGTACTACACGAATCGGTTCCCATTCCCACGATAAATGACCAAATATATCCAGGAAACCCGCCCCACGCATGCCGATTTTCGATATCGGTTCGCTGCGCCTCATCTGCTCATCCAAATGAATTCAGAGCGACTATTTCTTGATGCCCTTTGTTTCGTGACCGTTCTGATGCAACATCAGAGAGCTGACCTGACCCTTGTCATCAGTGATGAACTGAACCTCGGCATCCACAATTGTCAGGAAGAATTTCGTCTCTGTCTCGGGATATACAGGAAACTTCGGCTGATTCGTCGCCTGGGTCATCAGTTGATCGCCTTCGAGTGAAAAAGTAACGCTGAAAGTCGGCGCGATTTCATACGTTCCTACATATCGTGCTAAAACGGCACGGTCAACCTTGATTGCCGTGCGGACGATGGGGCGGAAATCCGGCCAATCATATGCGGCGGCGATGCTGCCCATGATCTCCGAAGCGAGGCGCATCCCACCTTGTGCATTTGTCATCACGGCCGCTCCGTCACCGTTGTGTTCGTATGCAACGAAGAGGCTTTCAAAGCCCTCGTTCACGCCGCCATGTGAGAAGTATGGATTCGACGCGGAGCCACCAATTTGGAGTCCTAGCCCCCATCCTCCTTTGCCTGCTGTGACCATCTGCTGGGTTAGATCGCGCGACAGCACATGGTTCGCCTTGCCCTCGAGGGATTGCTGAACCTCGATCATGTACCGAGCCAGGTCTGATGGCGTTGTCCACAAGCCCGCCGCAGCCATCTCTGGGTAGGTGTGCGCGCCGCCGGGCACGGCCGCGCCGTCTTCCATGTAAGGCGTCGCGGCCATTGGTTGAAATTTCGCGGGAAGCGGCTGCTCATAGGTACTGTGCGTCATCCCGATCGGTCCAAGAACTGTGTCGTGCAGCAACTTCGGGAAAGGCTCCTTCGTAACATCGAGAAGGACCTGCTGCATCACGGTATAGCCGCCACCCGAGTATTTCCAATCCTTGCCTGGCGGGTTCTCTAATCGGATGGGATCCGTGTTTGCCGGTTTCTCGCCATTCAATACCTGCACAAGAGTGGGGACGGGAACGCCGGCTGCGTATCCTGGAAAACCATGCACCGTGAATCCCGCTGTGTGCGTCAATAACTCCCGGAGTGTAACCGTCGCACCGGGCGCTGCCGGGCTCGCGGGAACTTTCCATGTCGTAAGTACCGTGTTCACGCCGGAGTCGAGCGAAAGCTTGCCTTCACCGACGAGATGAAGTGCTGCCATAGCAGCGACCGGCTTGCTGATCGATCCGGCCTGGAAAAGAGTGTCGGCACTCACTGGCTTACCGCCAACCTGCTGAACCCCGAAGCCTTGTGCCCACTCGATCACTCCGTTGTGAATAACGGCTATGCTGACTCCTGGAACATGTAGTTCAGTCATCCTTTCCGCCAGTGTGTGACAGCCGTGCGGATCATCTTTAATGACGACGGGGGCGGTAAGACAGCTTTTGATTTTCTCGACATGCTGCTGCGTTTCAGCTGGCAGCATCGTAGGAGCTGGTAATGTCTGGGCAACCATGAGGGCTTCACTCAGGCATAGAAAAAGGCTCCCCGTGACAAGCTTTGCCGAAACAAGCATGAAATGTTCCCTCGAGAGGATGACAGAAAGTCACTAGCCAGGATGGTCTTTCTCCCAATTCCCGGAGTGGACCCCCTCGGCTTAGCAATTAGAAGAATAAAGCCTTCTGTTGTTCAAAACTTGATGAATGAAAGGTCGCTTCGTCCGGCGACTACTTGAAAGCAATCGCCGGACGAAGGTTAGGGGAAGGTTAGTTGGGTTGAGTCCCTTCGAGCATCATCACACCCGACTGCTGACCATCGAGTTCAATCGCGATCACTCGCCGGTTGTCGATGACCCAGTAGCCGAAGCTCGACGCGGCTTGCGGATTCGGTGCGGCCTGTCCACTTTGTGCGACTAGCCCGTAAAGCGTGAGCTGCCCGGTTGAACTGCTCTCTGAGCCAGAGAGCGGTGCGCCCGAAGTTACAAGGGAGTTTGTGTTTGCGGCATTCTGGACGCTGTAATCGGTGTATCCGGAAAACGAATCCAAAGCCACTGTTAAAGGACCAACGCCAGACCAAAAAGGTGCTTGGTTGATATCTCCTACACGCTGTACATTGAGTGCATAGCTGCCTTCAAAATCAGAGGATGAACCCCTTTGCAGATATGCGGGACCTGATGTTGCCTGCGTATTGGCAAGCAGGCGTTGGCCGTCGTACTGTAAATCTTTGTAATGATTCCGAAGAATGTAGCCAGGCTCAGGGCCCGTCTTCGATAAAGTAAGAGTACGAAAGCTCTTGAGGGACAGAAATAGAGGGCGCTACACGGGAGACACGTGTGGTTCCACACGAGCTTAAATGGCGTGGATTCTTAGTGCCCGGCCTACAAAAGGTTCTTATTTTGCAGCGCGAATCGCAACAGGGCATTCGCGCCTTCGCCCTCAAGCTCAAGCTTGCGGCATATATTGGTGCGGTGGTTCTCAACGGTTCTGTAGTGAATGGAAAGTTCCGCGCCAATCTCTTTGCTGGTTTTTCCGTTAGCAATCAATTGCATGATGCGGTATTCAGTAGGAGTAAGACCGCTGGTGAGTGACTGGCTTGATTTCGGAGTCGGCTCATTGCTCTTCTGCAGCAGAGCCGCAGTGATTGCCGAACTGAGATATGAGCGCCCGGAAGCTACAGCATGAATGCCTGCTACAACCTCTTGAACCGCACTGTCTTTCAAAATGTAGCCCTTGCATCCAAGGTCCATCGCGCTGCGAAAGAGATCGTGATTCGAATGAAAGGTTAGAAAGATGATCTCAATCTTAAGTCCGCGTTTGATAATCTCGCGCGCGACTCCAAGCCCGTCGAGCTTCGGCATTTCGATATCGAGCAGCGCGACGTGTGGATTAAGCTTTGTGATGAGCGACAATGCCATTTCTCCATCCGAAGCTTCGCCAACTACTTTTAAGCTGGGATCTTCTTCAACGCTGAGACGCAATCCCTTTCGCATCAGGGGATGATCATCGGCAATCAGAATTCGGATTTCGTCTTCCATGATTGACCCTGCCTAGTCGGATTTTTGCTCCGGGGTAAATTCAAATTTCTTAATTATGGCCTCATCCGGTTGATTGGACGAAGCTTCAGAATGGTGGAAGTCATAGAGATCGATATGTACTTTCTCGTTTGTTGACGCAGGTGTCCCGGAGTCAAAGATGTGCTCACTGATTACCTTCTCAGAGTTGTCAATTGTCTTAAAGGATACTTTTCCAGGCTCCCAATGAAACATATAAGTTAGAACTCCGGCGGGCACTTGAAAGCGAGTGAGGTTTTCCGAAACATAAAAAGGCTGTACTACATATTGTGCATTCTTGCTATTCGGATCCCCCCAACGGCTAAGCTCTATGTCGAATTCGTTGCGAAGGTTTGTCGATCGTTCATCGTCCCAGGTAAACATTCCAAGAACCGCAGACGGTCTGAGGTGTGCGCTATCCTCCACCACAAACTTGTAAGTGCCATATCCAAGGCTACGATTGAGACTGACTTCTGCACAGGACCAGCGGCCGTTGCGATACTCCATGCGGAGATGCAGATAGCCTTTCTCATCGGTCCAGGCGTTCGCAGAATCGTATTCGTATGGTTGGCCGCCATGGTCGCTGACTCCCGTCTGGACGGTCCAATCATAACCACTGAAGTTGATACCGGTTTCGGTGATCACAGTGCCATTTCTGCCTTTCATGACAGCTACAGCCAATACACCATTTCCTTCCGAGGGCAAAGTAACAAGCTTCGCAGCCGGACGGTATCCGGGCTCCACAAGGAGTGCCGCATATTCCGAACCCAGGTGCGTAAGATTTTTCCATGTCGAGTCCGATTCAATTTTCGTGTATGGCTGATTTGCAAGGGGCTGAAGCCACCAGGCGCCGCTATGCGCATACAAGATGACCTGCTCGCCAGATTTTGTATGACTCACACGTCCCTCGATAGAGTCCATCTGTGCCGGACCACCTATGCTCGCAGCCGGCACTCGAATTATTTCAAGCGTCGGCGTGCTCTGCACACTTTGCGATCGGCAGCCGATGAACAATGCACCCACAAGGGGCAGAAGATGCAGGCATCTGCATTTTGAGTTCCGAGTTGCAATAAAGTGCTTCATAGGTCTTTTCGCGAGCGTGATCAACACCTTTTGCTGATATGGCGTGCGACCCTTCCTCAGCTATGATCTTTCCCATCAATCGGAATTTCTACAGTCATGACCGTGCCTTGACTGGGTGCAGACCGCACTCGGAAGGTCCCTCCAAGGGAATGAGCACGTTCCTCCATTCCGGTTAGTCCAAATCCGCTTTTCCCCCCTTTGGATGGGCGATTTGCTGAGTTGAATCCAATTCCATTATCGCGGATTGATAAGACTACTCCTTCTTCACTCCGTGTTATGCGAACATCGACCTCAGTAGCCTGGGCATGTTTCATAATGTTGTTTAACGATTCCTGAACGATTCTGTAGAAATTGATACGCAGCTCCTTCGGCAATGAGCTGTCAATGTTATCTAATTTCGAGACAGTATGAATCCCGGAAGCAGAGCCAACCGTTCGCAATACGATTTCAATGGCCTTGGTCAGACCAAGGCGGTCTAACTGAAATGGCCGCAGATTGTAGGAAATCTCCCGCGTTTCCTGGATAGCCAATGCTGCTTCCGCACTGATCTCCTGCATCGCTTCGCTGTTGATGGGATTGCCTTTATTGTGCGATCGCATCATAAGCTGGGCCATGTTATTGATTACAACTAGTCTCTGTCCCAGGCTGTCATGCAACTCGGATGCGATGCGTTGCCGTTCGTTTTCCTGGGAAGCAATCAATTGCTGCGAAAACGCCTTTTGCAAAGCCTGCGCCTTCTGAAGTTGCGATATACGATAGTACACAGCCAGAGTGACCAGCGCCGCTGCTGCGAGCGCCTCGATTGTAATGAACCACCATCTTTGATAAAACGGCGCCAACACGGTGATGGTCAGCTTTTGCCCGATATCGTTCCAGACACCGTCACTGTTGTCGGCAATCACATGGAATGTGTATGTTCCAGGGGGCAAGTGAGGATAATAGGCCGTGCGCCTTGAGCCGGCATCAATCCAGTTGGAGTCCAGCCCTTCTAACCGATACCGAAACCGAATCTGTTCCGACCGAATGAAGCTAAGGGCGGTATATTCGATCTCCAGATTCTCTTTGCCTGGCGGTATTCTCAACGAATTTTGAATTGGTGTTGAAAGACGATCTACAAGAACCGCTTCGATGACCACAGGAGGTGGTTGTGGGTTGATACGCACGGTCTGAGGATCGATGACCGCGACTCCATCCTGAGTAGGAAACCACAGCTTTCCGTCCTTCGCTTTGATACCGGCAGGCCACATGCCACCATTGCACTCTACGTTCAACATGCCGTCAGCTTGTCCGTATGCGACGGAGGTAATCGTCGTTCGCTTTCCGTCTGCAAATGCATTCAAGTCCTGTTTACTTACGCGATAGATGCCACGGTTGGAGCTCATCCAGAGGTTTCCTCTTTCATCTTCCAGAATCTGGAATACGCCATTGTTGAAAAGCCCATCGCGCTCTGTGTAGCGCGTAAACTTGCCATCCTTATAGCGTCCGAGTCCTCCGTCGTAGCTCCCAATCCAGATCACGCCATCGCGATCTTCGTAAATGGCACGGATGTTATCGCTGGGTAAGCCATCCCGCTCACCCCAGCGCGTGCATTGACCGCCATGAAGGCGTGTAAGTCCGCCATAACCTCCAATCCACAAATCTCCAGAAGCACTCTCGATGATCACCTTCACATCATTGCCGGCCAGGCCGTCCTGCACGGTGAGGGTCCTGCTGGGCCCGTCTCTGTAAGCCACAAGTCCATTCGTCGTACCGATCCACACTGTTCCCCCACGGTCTTGCATGATCGCCTGTGCAACAGCGTGTTCCGGAAGAAGCACAGCGGGCTTGCGGAACTGGCCATTGCGAAACGTTATGAGACCTCCGTGCGTGGCTATCCACAAATTGCCGTCACGATCTCCGCCCAACGCGCTCACCAATCGACCAGGAAGCCCCTGTTCCGTGGAGTAGTTGGTGAACCTTCCGTCGCGGAAACTGCTAAGGCCCAATTGCCAGGCCCCAATCCATGTCGCTCCGGAGCGGTCCTGATAGATGGGATAAACATCCTGATCGATCAGGCCCTGTGCCTTCGAATAGACCTCAATCGATTGCTCCTGCAGCTGGTAGAGTCCGTTGCCTTCGGTTCCAATCCATACATTGCCTTCC
>DATGAD010000063.1:0-2169 GCA_035313725.1 Alloacidobacterium sp.
ACGATGAGTGCTGCGATCGGGTCGGCGGGGTGGGGCCGCGCCACTTCGCGAATCGCGCCCAGATCGGGGCGAACAAAGATGGTCACAGGAACGTAGTGCCGGACAGTAAGTTCGGGCCCGGCGGCGAAGGTCTGCGTCGACGAACCGGTAGGCACCGACAGCTGATAGCCCGGCGGCAACAGGCCAGCGAGCGCCAGATCATTGAGGGCCGTCTGGACCACCAGTTGATCCGACACGGTGAGAAGGTTAGTCGTGAGGGAGTTGTGCCCGCTCACATACGAATAGTCGAAGCCCGCAGCTATCCTCCGCGTAATGTTGTATCCGGTCTGGATGTGAAAGCCATGTTCGTCGAGGTTGAGGTCAGGCGTGTCGAAATAGGCGAAGCCGCCGTACACGTCGAAGCGTTGAATATCCTTTTGCTGCGCTGATGCCGGGTTAGAGGGAACGAACGCCATCAAGGCAAGCGCAATGAGAGCGGGACAGTAAGAGAGCGGTTTTCTGAGCATGCGGTTCTCCTTGATGACGGCAAAAAGCGCCTTCACCAAACCACGAAGATTAATAACGGATGAAGAGAGTTGGCAAGTACTACTCTCGATTCGCCGCAGCTGGGACTCAGGAAACCCGCAAGCGCCAGGTGATTCCCACGGCAATCAGAAACAAGACAGCCACTGTTCCCAGCGCCGCATGAAAACTATGCGTAGCATCGCTGACTATGCCCATCATGAGTGGCCCGCAAAACGCGCCAAGCGCTCCTGCTGAGTTGATAATCGCAATCCCGCCCGCGGCCGCTGTCCCGCGCATCATGGTGGTGGGGAGCGCCCAGAAAGGGCCGAGACAAGCCCATGCTCCCGCTGCTGCCAGCGAAAGCGCAGCAATCGCCAGCCAGGGATTGTTCAGTGAACCGCTCAGACCGAAGCCTAGAATTCCGCCCGCCAGACTGCCGAGCAGAAACCGCCGTCGCTCCTGCATCTTGTCCGAGAAATGCGCGATCACCAGCATCACTATCGTTGCGAAGAGCCAGGGAACCGCCGAGAGCAGAATCACGCGCCTCTCCGAAGCGCCCGATATCTGTTTCAGCACCACGGGCATCCACAGGCTCAGGCTGTAAAAGCCGACGGACAACAAGAAGTAAAGGCCCGAAAGCTGCCACATTATTCCGTTGCGCCACACCGCGCGGAAATCGACCGAATGCGCCGCGGAGATCCCGGATCGCTCGGCTTCTAATGTCTCGATCAGCCACTGCCGCTCGTCCTCAGGCAGCCATGAGGCGGTGGCAGGGTTATCTGCCAGTGCCCAGAAAACAAGTATGCCCAGCACAATCGAAGGCACGCCCTCACCAACGAAGAGCCACTTCCAGCCGGCGATGCCGGCAACACCGTCGAGGCGCAGCAGCAGATTCGAAAGCGGAGCGCCAATCACTCCTGAGACCGCCGTGGCCGCCAGAAAACGCGCCATCGCGCGCGCCTTCTCTTGTTTCGGAAACCAATAGGTGAGATAGAGAATGATGCCGGGGAAAAAGCCGGCCTCCGCCGCGCCTAGCAGAAACCGCAGCAGATAAAACTCGAACGGAGTGTGCGCAAGCGGCATACTCGCGGAGATTATGCCCCACACCACCATGAGCGTGCCGATCCACCGTCGCGGGCCCACGCGCAGCAGAATCAGATTGCTTGGCACCTCAAAGAGCGCATAGCTCAGAAAGAACAGTCCCGCGCCTGTTCCGTACACCGTGTTGCTGAAATGAAGTTCGCGCCGGATAAACAGCGCCGCGTAACCAATATTGACGCGGTCAAGATAGGCGAAGACGTAAAGCGTAAACAGAAAAGGAATGAGCCGTCGCGAGACGCGCGCGAGCGTCCTCAGCGCCAGCTCATTCCCCGGCTCCATGCGCTACTTGCTGACTTTCAAGAGCACCACCCCATGCTTCGGCAGCAGTACAGTATAGCTGCCATTCGTGGCGGTCACGTCCTTACCAGACCACAAATCGTGCATCTTCGCATTTGCGCCAAACCCGAGATCGCTCAGCTTCAGCGTGATCGACTTCGGATCAGGCGCGCGATTGAACAAGGCGACCGCTTTCGCGCCATCCGAGAGCGGCTTGGCCCAGATCTCCTTCGGCCCCTCGGCCCACACGCGATCACCCTGCTTGCCCAGCTTGTCCTGGTCGACGGC
>DATGAD010000064.1:0-2498 GCA_035313725.1 Alloacidobacterium sp.
AGACATCGGCGACACTCGCGTTTTGCTCCTTATCCCCGATAGGCGAAGATCCCGCATCTGCAGATCCGTTCCAGAGTGAGCTTAACCGGTGCATCGCGGAGTACAGCGCAACCATCGGCGCGGTCGCGCGAGATGCGGATATCGGCTACATTCCAGTCTATGAAGCGCTGCTGGCGGAGATACGGGAATCACCTGGTCGAGCCTTCACCAGCTTCCGGTTTCTTCCCTTTTATCGCGACGCTTTCCGTGTTTTCGTGCAGCGCAAGAGTCCCGATGAGGTTGCCCGTCTAAACGGCTGGCGCTTTCATTCCGACGGGATTCACCTGAATCGTCGCGGAGGAATGATCGCCGCCCGCGTCGTACAGGAATTTCTGGATCGATAAGACAAAAACAAAAGCCCGGCGCGAAGCCGGGCTTTCTAATCGCTGAAAGTTCAGTCTATTTAGACAGGCTGAACGTTCTCGGCCTGGAAGCCCTTGGCGCCGCGCACGACGTTGAACTGCACGCGCTGGCCTTCCTGGAGGCTGCGGAAGCCGTTCGCGTTGATCGCGGAGAAGTGAACGAAGACATCTTCGTTGTTGCTCTCGCGCGTAATGAAGCCGAAGCCCTTGGCATCGTTAAACCACTTGACTGTACCCTGTTCCATTTTGGGGTATTCCTTTGTGTTGGTATTCGCTGAAAACGGGAAG
The DNA here is from genome assembly GCA_035313725.1 of Alloacidobacterium sp. Taxonomy (GTDB): domain Bacteria; phylum Acidobacteriota; class Terriglobia; order Terriglobales; family Acidobacteriaceae; genus Alloacidobacterium. The sequence goes on from DATGAD010000064.1 coordinate 690, forward strand.
GTGTAGAGCAGGCAGTGCTTTGGACGGCATTACGTGCGTAACAAAAACCCACTCGGAATCGAGCGTGTTTATAGTATAACCCGGTTTTTAAAAATGTTGCAGGAATTAGAGTTACCCGCCATTCGCCTCCGCACGAAGGGCGTGACGTCCCATCTCTACGCCAATGCGCCGAAGATCAGCACGAGTATGAGCCACCAGCCGACGACGGCGGCCGCCGCCTTTCCACGACTCACTTTCGCGACGATACCTACCCCAATCACGCCCAGAATCACCGACCAAATCTCAAAGACATCGAGGTGCATAGCGTAGGAGATGAGTATGTGCGGCATATCGGAGCTCAGGTAGTATCCGATATTTGTGCCAACGGGATTGTTTAGTAGAAACGAATCCGGCGCGACGCCCGCAAAGAGCGCAATGATGGCTAAAAGGAACTTGATATTAAAAACAAGGCCCGAGTACATGTACACCGCGAACACCTGCCCGAACTTAGCCGTCCCCGCAAAACCGAAGTTAACCGTGGCCCATACCAGGAGCACGGTAATGGCGTTAAAGATAAGTATCAGGACGGGGAAGCAGTAGGCGACGATGGAGGTGATCTTTGTGCCAATAGACTTAGCCGTAGCCACCTGATCGGGTGGAGTCTGAGCAAATCGCTCTTCTTGCTTTGGGTTCTGATGCAGATTGTTTTCGAAGACCCTGTCCCAGCCCACTTTCGTCTGCACTGAGAATGAGAAGGCGATCGACACTACAAGCATGATGACCAGCGGCCCCCACCACGACGAACTCCGCAGAATATCGGTAAATGTCTTCGAGGGCGCCACGAAGGTATCGACAATACGTTGCCCCTCACTCAGCGGCGCAGAAGTGGTTTGCGGAATGGCATCAGTCATAGGGCCTCACTATTGGTTGTATTTTCAATTGGCGCGATTGTACCCCGCTCACGCGCTGCTTGCGATGAAAATCGGCCAAGGGTTTATCGATCAGCAAATATCGTAACTTGTTGAATTCAGGTTTGCGAATCGCAACCGGCCACTTGCGAACCAAGATCAACACTTCCCCGCCAGAGCGGCCTCCGATAGCCTGAGAAAGCTCTCGGAATCTCCGCGGTCCCGCTCATGCGCTGTCTTTCTTTTTTCCTTGCTGCCGCTCTGCTCGCTGGCACAGGGAGTGCTGCCTTTGCTGTAAAACGCAAGCCTCATCACGCTCGCTCTGCCTCTGTGCATGCGCACGCTCGCAGTCATCGAAGCACCCGCGCACAGCGTGCTGCTCTGGAGGCGAAAGAAGAGTCGCCAAGTGCGACCATCCCGGAAGTTCCACTGAAACATGCAAAGATGGTCTTGCTCCCGCCGTTGAAGGGCTCGCGGGAATCGCTCATCCGCCAGAACCAGCGTAGCGAGGCCGATGGGCTGGAGCGCATCGAAGACGACGATCAGTTGAACGAGCTTCGCAGCCAGCACGCTCTGGTGGCCGTCCCGGTCAGCATGTCGCTCCGCGTCAACACGGATCTGCCGGTAAACCGGCGTTATTGCCGCCCCTGGACGTCTCATTTCCTGGCCGATCTGAGCCGCGTACACTACGCTCGCTTCCACCGCCCGTTGCAGGTCAATTCCGCAGTGCGCACGGTCGAGTACCAACGCCGTCTGATCGAAGTAAACGGCAATGCCGCTCCCGCCGACGGCGATATCGCCTCTCCACACCTGACCGGAGCAACGATCGACATCGCGAAAAAGGGGCTCTCCATCTCAGAGGTCGCGTGGATGCGTGCCTATCTGCTGCCTCTGCAGACGGCAGGAAAGATCGACGTGGAGG
>DATGAD010000065.1:0-2620 GCA_035313725.1 Alloacidobacterium sp.
CAGTAGAAAAATGAGCGCCATAATGGCCTGCGAAATGACGCAGTAGAGGCACCAGATTTCGAGGATGCGTGCCTCGATGCTGGTGAGATAGAGCGTAAATGCGAGGCCTGCGAGCGATGCTGCGAGGAGCAGGCGGTAGCGGCGGAAGAGCGCGAGGATTGCGATGACTGCATAGCCGGCGATGCCGATGGTTGCAACGGGGATTCCGTGAATCGCGGAGTAGCGGCTGTGATTGACGATGCCGCAATCCCAGTGTGCGTTGATGTCGCAGGGGGGCGCGTCCATGGAGTAGTGGATGCGCAGTGCGAGAGTTGCAACGACGATTCCGGCGACGGCGAGTAGGGCGATCAGGTAACGCATATGCGTGAATTCAGTCTAACGGCTTGGACTGCACGATAGAATTCAGAGCCAGCAATTAACTTATAGGACGGCAGCGATGGGAGCGGATTTTCGTGAGGGCAATGAGCGATGAGCAACGCAGCCATCGGGAAAATCCGCCCCATCCCGAAGGGTTGCGGCAAAAATCCGGCCATACTTCGTTGTCGTCCTTGCCTCTGGACCCGCCACAGGCAGTGGACTCCACCTCGTCTGGCTGGATTTTTGCGCGCAACGCTGTCCGCCCTATAAGTTAATAGCAGGCTCGAGTGAGGGATTTATGTTGCGGAGTTTTCTTGCATTTGTTGGAGCGTGCGCTTTGGTTTTCGGGAGCGCGTCGCAAAGCAGCGCGGCCATGGACCAGGGTGCGCTGAAACCCCCTGCGGGAGCGAAGGTGGCGCTGATTGAGTTTGCCGATCTGGAGTGCCCGAGCTGCGCGCACCAGAATCCTTTGCTGAAGGAAGCGGTGGCGAAGTACCGCATTCCGTGGGAGCGGCATGATTTTCCGATTGCATACCATCGCTGGAGTTCGCAGGCGGCGGTGAATGCGCGGTGGTTCGATACGAAGTCGCAGAAGCTGGGCGACGATTATCGCGATGAGGTTTTTGCTCACCAGATGAGCATTGAGACGCCGGATGATCTGCGTGCATTCACCGACAAGTTTGCGAAAGATCATGGCGTGGCGCTTCCGTTTGTAATCGATCCTCAGGGTAAATTCGCGGCTGCGGTGAAAGCGGACTATGACCTGGGCGTGCGGCTTGGCGTACATCAGACGCCTACGGTTTGGATTGTGACTGACAAGCATGGCGTGACGAACGCAACCGAGGTGACGGATTTCAGCAAGCTGTATTCGATGCTGGATGCCGCTGTTGCCGCGACGGGCGGCAAGTAGTGTTGCGATCCGGATTTGTTTCGATTCTTGGCCGGCCGAATACCGGCAAATCCACATTGCTGAATGCGCTGGTGGGCGAGAAGGTGGCCATCGTTACCAGCAAGCCGCAGACGACGCGCACGCGGATTCACGGCGTGGTGGAAGTGGCAGCGAAGAAGGGGAAGCATCCGGCGGCGCAGATTGTGTTTGTCGATACGCCGGGGGTGCACAAGCCAGGGTCGTGGCTTGACCGGCGCATGATGCAGGAGGTTCACGATGCGCTGGAGAGCCGCGACGTGGTCCTGCTGATGGTGGATGCGACGCGGCGGCTGGAGCTTCCGGAGACCGATGCCGATGACGATCAGAAAAAGAAACGGGGCGGGAGTGAGGATGCCTTCGCCCTTGAACTGATCAGGAAGCTCGATTGCCCGGTGTTTCTGGTGATCAACAAGATCGATCTCATTACAAAGGAGACCCTGGCGCCGCTGATTGCGCAGTTGAGCGCGCTGCATCCGTTTGCCGAGGTTTTTCCGATTTCGGCGCGCAAGGGGGATGGGCTTGAGCGGTTGGTAACGAAGCTGGTTGAGTATCTGCCAGAAGGGCAGCGGTATTTTCCGAAAGATCAATACACGGATCAGCCGGAGCGGTTTCTCGTTGCCGAGTTGATTCGCGAGCGCATTTTGCAGGAGACAGGCGAAGAAGTTCCTTACGCCTCGGCTGTAGTGATTGAGCGCTTTGAAGAGCCGGAGGCGAATGCGAAGAATCCGCTGACACGGATTGCAGCTGCGATTTATTGCGAACGCGATGGGCAAAAGGCGATCCTGATTGGCAAGGGCGGGAGCAAGCTGAAGAGTATTGGCACCAATGCGCGCAAGGAGATCGAATCGCTGCTGGGTACGCGGGTGTTTCTGGAGCTGCATGTGATTGTGGAAGAGAACTGGCGCGAGCGGCGCGGGTTTGTGGAGTCGCTGGATTGGCGCAGGCAGTTGGAAGAGTTGGGTAAGAAAGAGGACGAGTAGTACATCAATTCCTGGATCCGATGCCCTATCGATTGTTGTGCTTGCCTGCCCTATGCTTCGCATAGGATGGGGCACCCGTTTTCGTACTGACCGATGCAGAAAGCAGATTCTTCGCTCCGCTCAGAATGACAGCACTCAGTTATGTTTTTCTATTCGCGGATGCTGATGCCCAGCGTTCGCATCTTCCTGTACAGATGGCTTCGTTCGAGGCCCAATGACTCAGCGGCGCGGCTGATGTTGCCGTGGCACTCGTCTATTTTTTTCAAGATGTAGTCGCGCTCGTAGGCTTCGCGGGCCTGGTGGAGTGTGCTGAAGTCTTCGCTGCGTTTGCTAACGCCGCGATGCACGAGCATGG
>DATGAD010000066.1:0-2684 GCA_035313725.1 Alloacidobacterium sp.
TGCCAAAAACCTTGTCAAGCCCTTTTCAATAATAAATGTTATAACTCGATACAAATCAGCTACTTAGCACCCACCAAAATTGGCGTGTTATTTCGCGCAATTCTTTACAATAGAGATAAGAGGAAAAATTATCCAGTCTGCAGCGAGGAAAAGTACTACTTTAATGGAATCAATACTTTAGCCGCAAGCCACGTCTTTTCAATATTTTGCGCTCGTAATTGTGGAAAGCGAATTTTTTCAAAGACTTAGCCACCCTGCCCCTCCCCGGGATCAGGTAGTCTCCTCCACCGCATCGCCCTCGCCCGGAGCAAGAAACAGGTTCGTCTCCAGCCCATGCTGCCGCGTGTAGAGATCGTAGTACCGCCCACCCAGGGCGTACAGGCTCTCATGCGTGCCCCGCTCCCGAATCGCCCCTGACTCAACCACCAGTATCTGGTCGGCCCGACGAATCGTCGAGAGCCGGTGCGCAATGACAAAGGTAGTCCGCCCCTGCATCAGGTAGCTCAGCCCCTGCTGGATCATCTGCTCCGACTCAGAATCAAGCGACGAGGTCGCCTCGTCGAGAATTAAAATCCGCGGGTCAGCCAGGATCGCCCGCGCAATCGAAAGCCGCTGCCGCTGGCCGCCGGAAAGCTTCACGCCGCGCTCGCCGACAACCGTGTCGTAGCCCTCGGGAAAGCGCTCGGCAAACTCATCGACCCGGGCAATGCGGCACGCTTCGAGGAACTGCTCCTCGGTCGCATCCGGATACGAGAAGACGACATTCTCACGGATCGATCCATCGAAGAGAAACGACTCCTGCAGCACCACGCCAAGCTGGCTGCGATAGCTGTCCAGTTTGACCGTGGAAAGATCAACGCCATCCACCAGCACCTGCCCTGAATCCGGATTATGAAATCCACAGACAAGGCTGATAATCGTCGACTTCCCCGAACCCGAAGAGCCAACCAGCGCCGTCACCGTCCCCGGCCGCGCCTCAAAGGAAATCCCATGCAGCACCGGCTTCTCCGGCTCGTAACTGAACCGAACATCGTCGAACGCAACATCGCCATAAATCTCGCCCATCGTCACGGTGCGCTTGGGGTCGCTGAACTCATCCTGCTCATTCAATATCTCAACCGTACGGTCGAGACCTGCAAGGGCCTCGGTCAGCTGCGTACCGATGTTCACGATCTGAAAGACAGGCGCAATCATGAAGGCCAGCAGCATCGTGTACTGAAAGTACCCGCCAGTGGTAAGCCGGTGACTGATCACTTCCCTGCCGCCAAGCAGCATGACCAGTCCACCGACAATGCCCAGCACCGTCGTCGCTGCGAAAGACAGTGCGCTGGTCGCGGTCAGCGAGCGCATCACGTTATCGAGCAGCCGTTGCACGCCCTGGGCAAACACGCCGGCCTCTCGTTGCTCGGCATGGTAGCCCTTGACTACGCGCACACCGCCCAGCGACTCGGTAAGCCGCCCGGTAACCTCGGCATTGATCTTGCCGCGCTCGCGAAAGATAGGACGGATCGTTTTGAATGCCCGCTGCAGAATGACAACAAAAACCAGGATGACGGCAAAAACTGCAAGCGTAATGTTGCGGCTGCTGAGCAATAGAAAGACGAAGGCACCGACAGCAGTCATGATGCCGCCCACAAACTCCACCAGTCCTGTCCCTATGAGGTTACGCACGCCTTCCACGTCCGTCATGATGCGCGAAACGAGGACGCCCGTGCGATTGGCATCGTAGAAGCTGACGGAGAGGCGTCCGATGTGCTGCTGCACCTGCTTGCGCAACTCGGTGATCATCCGCTGCGCAGCTTTCGACAGGAGTTGCGTGAGTGAGAACGAAGTGGCCGCCTGAATGGCGGTCGCCGTGAAGACGACGCCGACAAGAGGCAGGAGCTTTGACGGATCGCCGTGCGGTCCCAGCACCTTGTCGATAAGAAACTTGGTGGAAATAGGAAGAATAAGGCCGGCGCTGCGATTAATAGCCATCAGGAACAAACCGAAGAGCAGCAGCCAGCGTCGCGGACGGACCAGCTTCCAGACCTCGGGCATCACTTTCTTGAGGTCAGTCTTTTTCTTGGCGTGATCACCCGCGGCAGCGCGAATGGCGCTGCGAGAACCACCGCTGCGCTCAGCCTTCATCGAAGTCATGGAACCTGGCCGCATATAACCTAAGCCCGCGCCCTGCGCGCCACAACAAACGAACGCACACAGAGAATGACGTAAATCAAAAGCAGAATCGACATCGCAGCTTTCTCTTTCACCGCAAGCGGATGAGGAAACTGCATGCCCTGAAGCAACAGAATGGAGTCATAGATACTCTTCGCCGTACCCAGAAACCCAAGCAGCCCAATCGTAACGGCGATATGCATGAAGAGCATGCGCTTCTTCGCATCATCCGTGATCGCAAGGAAACCAAGTATGCCAAGCAGCAGTCCGACAAACGCAGGAATCAGTGATGTAGGAGCGTGGCTACGAGAGCCCACAAAGGCAAAGATGCCAAGAAGAATCAGAACAACGCCAAAGCTGACGGTAGTTTTTGCCATGCGTAAAGGAGCGCCTCCGCTGCATCTAGCATAGAGCATCGAACGAGCTCACATCTCAGACGAAGCCAAAAACAGAAGGACTCAATTTTGTTGGCGTCAAAGGAGCGATTCCAGCGATTTCAGCACCTTTCGCGCTGCGACTTCCGGAGG
>DATGAD010000067.1:0-2181 GCA_035313725.1 Alloacidobacterium sp.
ACCGGAAAATCGGCCTGAGGGTGGAATTCCCGTGGAATCGAGCCTAGAGGCTTCAACGATAACACCTGGTGAAATGCGCCAAGTGGCGCCAGATGTTTCCGGTCAATTGCAACGCAAGCCTTCTGCTGCAAGCCCGGCGCCGTTGACGGCGAGGATACCTGGTCCGCGCATTCCAGCTCCAGTTACTGACAGCAAGGCACAGGAAAGTCAGATTCAGGCGGCGGAAGCGTTGCCCGCACAGATTTTGCCGGCAGCACAGAAGCCCAGCCCTGAGGTGAAACCCTCTCGCGATGCGGAGCAGAGTTCGGCGCACTCACCTCTGATTCCGAAGCCGGTGGTTGAGAAGCAAATTGCAGAAACGCGCCGCTTTGAGGAGCGTGCGACGGTACCCAAACAGACGCAACCAACTTTTTCTGCGACGGATAAGCGTCGGCGTAGCCAGATCTCGATTGGCCGGGTCGATGTGCAGGTCAACAACCTTAGCGCGCAACCGTCGACGAGTCCGCTTCCGGCAAGACAGCCGGCCCGGTCTAATTTTCTGGAAGCGCGTTATCTCGACAGGTTTTTTCTCAAGCTGTAGGACGGATCTCCAGCGTAAGAGCGTATGAGCAGCAATACAGCAATCAAAGACGTGACGCGCGGGCTGCAAATGCTGCTCTTGAGCCAGCTCAGTGGTGTGAGTTCGGCCGCACAGGTGAGCCTGTTGCCTCCGGGTGAACCAATGCCTTCGGGTCTTGGAGTGAATCTCTATCTCTATCGCGTGATGGAGAGCCCGTTTACCAAGAATCAACCATGGCCAGGCGATAAGAAAACGCCGCCTTCAGATTCGCCTGCGCTGGGACTGGAGCTTTACTATCTGCTCACGCCGTTTGCGCCGGCTCCCGATCCTTCGGCGACGATTGGCGATGACGCGCATACGATGCTTGGCGCGGCCATGCTGGCCTTCCATCAATATCCAATCCTGAATGACGTGCACATTAAAGGCTTCGACGCAGATACAGTTTTGCCGCAGGGAATATTGAACAGCTTCGAACAGGTCAAGATCAGACTTGCGATTACGAGTCTGGAGGAGCTTTCGAAGATCTGGGCCACCATCAACCAGCCATATAGATTGTCAGTGGCTTACGAAGTATCTCTGATTGAGCTGACGCCGGCACTCCCACCTCCGGTGAGCGGCAGTATCGTGCTCTCGACAGGCCTGAATGTTTTTCTCTGGCAGGCGCCGCGACTGGAGGCTCTGTCTCCCGCAACTGGAGCTTTGGCGCATGTCGCCGGTGGTGCGATCGTGGCGAATACGCTGACGATCAGTGGATCTGGTATGAGCTCTCCGGGGCAGACGCCCACGGTGCTGGTCGGCGGGCAACTGGCTGCGATCAACACTGCTCCCGCGCCGACAGACACCTCCATTGCGATTGCGTTGCCAGACAGCCTGGATGCGGGGCCGCAGGAAGATGTCGAAGTGGCGATCAGCGGGAAGTCCGGCGCGACGCTGACTTTTGCAGTATCGCCATGGCTGTCGTTTCTAACGCCGATCCGCTCTGCGCTCGATGCGCAGGCGGGGCCGCCGGCGCCCGTCCTAGTTCTCAATGGCATCGGTTTTGGTACCGCACCGCAGGGGGTTCGCTTTGACGGGCCGGCAGGAACTACCAACGTCACTGCTTTTGTAGGCGGCGTTATCGATACAAAGGCGACGATCACGATTCCCTCGAGCCTGCAAAACGGCTTGTATCAAGTGCGGATCGTGCTCGCTGGTCCCGATAACAGCGTCTCAAATGCACGCACGCTGGAAGTGATTCCGCTGCTGACAAGTCCGATTGGGTTAGCAGTCACGACTATCGCGGGCAATCAGGTTCATCAGCTGACTTTGAACGGCGCTCGGTTGAATGGTACGGATATTCGCGTGGTGATTGATGGAATCGGTTATCAGGCCAATGCGAATGCAAATGCGGCGCAACTGGTATTCGCGCTGGGACGTTTGCTCGACGCTGGACAGCACAGCGTTGCTGTTGTGGTGGATGGAAGCCGGTCTCACGATGTTGCCCTGGGAGTGTCCTAGCATGGCGACTACTGGAATCAACTGGATCGAGCATAATCAACGGTACCTTACGGCCGCCATGGCCGAGGTACGCGCCTGCCTGGAGCGCTATGCAAACCGCGCTCAGAGTGAGAGCGAGCCGATGA
>DATGAD010000068.1:0-7204 GCA_035313725.1 Alloacidobacterium sp.
CCGATCAGTAATCACCGCATTCCACCGCGCAACGATGATGGCAAAGCGCATCCCCTCAGCCGAAAGGTCGCCCTCAAGCGCGACAGGCTTCCCCTGCAGCGGATCCAGCCACTCCCAGAAGGAGAAAGCAACTCCAGGAACCGGCTCGACGGTAAACATCCGCGACTTCCAATCCGTATCCGCAGTGGCAGTAATGCGCCCCGAAACCTCAGCTTCAACGAGGTTCTTGGTGAGCCACTTTTCCGCAATCTCCCGCACCGAATCAAGACTAGTGACCTCGACAAACACATCCGCATTCGACGGCAGCATTCCGTCGATGAACTCGAGATTGCCCAGAGGCGCCAGAAAGGCGCGACCACGACTCTGCTCCTCATCCCAGTCTTTCCCGCGCTCAAACCCAAGGGCGGAGAAGAAGCTCTCAAGCGTATCGAACACCGCCGGAGTGCTGGTCTGACGGATTGCCGTGATGCCTTTGATCATAGATTGACTTTACCAGTGTGAGGCGTTGCGCGGAAACCCACGCCGCAGCGCAACGACTTTCGTTAGTATGGCTAAGGGAGACCCGATGTTGGCAATGTACCGTAGTTGGTGGAAGCCTTCTCTGATATTTGCGGCGCTGCTTGTGGCGTCATTGTTTGCGCAGTCAGCCAGCGCGCAAAGCTACCTGAAGAACAGCGAGATTGGGCTGACCGCCTTTGGGCAGTTCACGAGCTCCTCCAGTGGCAACGGCATCGAGGTGAACCCTCTGGATTCGCTGGGCGGACAGGCGACTTTTCGCCACACTTACCATCCCTGGCTCGCATACGAAGCTGGCTATGGCTACACCCGGTTCACCGACCGCTATTCCAGCTACCCGTTCGCTGTGCAGCACAACACGCATGAGTTTGAAGGGTCGTATCTGGCGAGCGCTCCGGGGCTTCTTGGGGTGAAGCCGTTCGGGCTTGCTGGCGTCAGCGCGCTTCTGTATGCGCCAACGCTGAACGGCGGACAGGACGCCAGCGCACAGGCGCGGGTCGCGATCACGTTCGGCATCGGAGCTGATTTTGCGCTGCTGAGCTCACACTTCGGGATGCGCGTGCAATATCGCGGGCTTTACCATCAGACGCCCGATTATGGTGAGGCTATCTACCACACAGGAGCATGGCGCCTGAGCAGCGAGCCTGCGGTTGGCGCATACTATCACTTCTAAGCCGCTTTAACGGCCGCGCTGGCACGCACTCCGGTGGTGTGACGCAGCGCGGCCAGCCCAAGCAGGCCCAAACCGAGGGCGCATACGCCACCCCACCCCCAACGTGCCCACGCCATCGTCGAGAAGAGCGATCCCAACGACCCTCCGAGAAAATACACCATCATGTAGATGGTGTTGATGCGGCCTCGCGCTCCGGGTTCGAGCCCGAAGATGCGCGTTTGGTTGGCGATCTGGTTTGCCTGCGCGCCCAGGTCGAGGATGATTACGCCGAGGACAAGCCCCAGGATGTGATATCCGAGCAGCCAGAGAATGCAAAAGCCCAGCGAAAGCAGGCAGAGGCCGAGGGTGACGACGGCGCGCGAACCGCGGCGGTCGGCAACGCGTCCGGCAATAGGCGCGATGAGCGCTCCAGTGGCGCCTAGAACACCAAAACTGCCGGCGGTCCCTGCTCCCAGATGGTAGTGTTTTGAGCCGAGCAGAAAGACCAGCGTCGTCCAGAAGGCGCTGAAGGCGGCGAAAACGAGACCGCCGAGCACCGCTGATTCTCGCAGGAGGGGCTGAGTGCGGATGAGTGTCCAGAGCGAGCGTAGTGCCTGTGAATAGGGCAATGGTTTATGAGGCGGCAGCCTCGGGAGCCTGCGCAGCAACAGCGGCACGAAGGCCGCGTTACTGGCTGCGGCAAAGACGAAGACGGCGCGCCAGCCGAAGAAAGATGCGATCCATCCAGAGACGGAGCGCGCGAGTAAGACACCGAGGAGCAAGCCGGTCATGACGGTGCCTATGGCGCGTCCGCGCTCTTCTTCATTGGCCAGTTCGGGTGCGATGGGGACGACTACATGCGTGACTGCGGCTGTGAGGCCGATGGCGATGCTTGCTGCCAGCAGCGTTGCGAGATTCGGAGCTAAAGCGGCCAGCAGAGCCGAGACGGCGACTCCGGCAAAAAGGCGAACCATGAGGCCACGGCGTTCAATCACGTCGCCGAGCGGGACAAAGGCGAGGATGCCGATGGAATAGCCGATCTGGGTAGCCACTGCAACGGTGCCCATCTGGCTGTGATCGGCGTGCAGGCTATGGGCCATCTCCAGGAGGAGCGGCTGGTTGTAATAGATATTCGAGACGCCGACGCCGCACGCCAGGCCGAGAAAGGGCAGCAGGCTGTGATGCCTGGGATGCAGATCAACTGGAACTTCAGGGGAGATGGTCTCGATGTCTGCCAAAGATCAGTTTAGACGAAGGGAAAGCACCGTAACTCTGTGCTTCGCATTGTGCATTCACTTACTGCGCTCCATTTGTGCGGCGGCCACCAGAGCATCAAGCGCGGACGACTGGCTGCCGGCATGCCCCGCATCGAATGGGCCTGACCATACCTGGCCGAATTGATGATTCGGGCCCTGCGAATGATTCCAGATGCCTTCTGCATTGACATGAATAAAGCTGCTGTAATGCGGATCGGGAAATGCGGTGTTCAGGGCCATGAGATTTCGTACGAAGATGCCCTTGAACTGCACACCGTCTTCGCCGCATTTTGGCTCGCAGGTGTCATGCAGGATGCCGTTGCTGTCGGTGAGGTGAGAGAGCGCAGCGGCGGCTATTGATTGTGCTGTGGCGGAAAGCGCAAGATCGGGGGCGACGCTGTTGAGTTCCGTGAGGCCGCCGAGAATGACACCCTGGTTATATGTCCAAGCGGTCTTCTGATTGTTCTTGCAGGTGGCAAGATCGAGGCCGTCGTTGATGAGATGTTGCGCGTTGATCATGCCTGAGTTGGCGAACCAATCCCATTCCTGATGCGCCCAGGCCAGGTATTGCGCGCGTTTGGCTGGATCGCTTGTTCGCGCGGCGAGATGCGCGGCCACGGAGAGAAACAGTTCATTGGCGATGGCATTTTTGTACTTGCGGTCTTTGCTCCACCAGATGCCGCCGCCACAAGTGGAGTCCCATCCGTTCGCCATGTCGGCAAAGATGGAAGCGGCCATCGAGAGATATAACGGCTCTCGAGTCAGGTCGTAGACATCGATCCAGGCGAGCGCCCACCATCCTTCGTCGTCGTAAAAGTTATTGAGGAAACCCCTGGAGGTCTTCTGCGCCTGCTGAAAGGTGTTGGCAAAGATCGGCTTATAGTCGTTGCCATGGCTTAGCCGAGCGTAGTTCGCTAGAACCGTGATGGCATTGGCCGAGTTCCACCAGCCCGTTGTCTTGTAGAGCCCGGTGCTCTGTGTGTACCAGGACTGCAGCGTGTGGATGCCGTCGGCAGCCCGTTGGAGATCGCTGGAATACTTCGCCGGAGAATCCGGCATCTGCTGTGCCCACGCGGAAACGGCACACATTACGGTTGCAAAGATGGCGAGAGGAAGGTTGCGGAACATGTGTGTGCCTCAAAGTCAACTGCTACTTACCGCTCAGCACCAGCTTACCGATTGTCGCGAGCTGCATGTTCGAGGTTCCTTCGTAGATCTTTCCGATCTTGGCGTCGCGGTAGAACTTTTCGACCGGATAGTCTTTAACAAAGCCGTAGCCGCCGTAGATTTCGACCGCCTGGCTGGCGACGCGCTCTGCGACCTGCGAAGCGAAGTATTTCGCCATTGCTGCTTCTTTGATGTAACTGAGCTTAGCGTCTTTCAAACGGGCCGCGTTATAGACGAGCAGGCGCGCAGCCTCGATCTCTGTAGCCATCTCCGCCAATGAGAACTGCACCGCTTGAAATTCTGCGATCGGCTTGCCGAATTGTTTGCGCTCCTGCGCATACTTCGCGGCGCAGTTCCATGCGCCTTGTGCGAGCCCGAGCATCTGCGCGCCAATTCCTATGCGGCCCTCATTCAGTGTTTCGATGGCAATTTTGTAGCCCTTTCGCGGCTCTCCGAGCACGTTGGCGGCAGGTACCCGGCAATCTTCAAGAATCAACTCACATGTGGATGAGGCGCGGATGCCGAGCTTGTCTTCTTTCTTGCCGACAGAGAATCCGGGGAAATCTTTTTCGACGATGAAGGCGGTGATGCCTTTGTATCCGGCCGCCGGATCAAGCGTGGCAAAGATGATGAAGATGCCAGCTTCCTTCGCGTTTGTGATAAAGAGCTTCTGCCCGTTCAAGATGTAGTGATCGCCGCGCAACTCGGCGCGTGCCTGCAAGGCGAAGGCGTCGGAGCCGGAAGACGCTTCGGAAAGAGCATAGGCGCCTACGTTGTCAGCCGCTAGTTGCGAGAGGTAGGTCTTCTTCTGAGCTTCGGTACCCCAGCGGAGGAATGCATTGACGCAGAGCGTATTCTGCACATCCACCAATACCCCTACGGAGGCATCAATGGCAGAGATTTCTTCTACCGCAAGAATGGCTTCGAAAAATGTACCGCCGCTGCCGCCGTATTCGAGCGGGATCTCAATTCCCATTAGGCCCAGGTTGAAGAGCTGCGGCAACAGGTCCGGAGCAAAATGCTGTTCTTCGTCCATCTGGCGAACCAGCGGGCCGATGCTTTGCTGGGCAAAATCGCGCACAGTGGAGCGGAAAAGTTGTTCGTCCTCATTCAATTGCGTAAGCGGCAGTGCGGCGGATGCGGTAAGCGTGTCAGACATCTGAAACCTCAAGCTGGAAAACCATTGAGTGTAGCAGAGGGTGCAGGCAATATGCGAAGGCGCGACTGTTAGGATTCGCCGAAATCATCTACATTTAGAGAATTCAAGTAGGATCAATAACACACGACATGACATCCTCACTGCACGTAGTTGCCACTGGGATATTTTGTGCCTGCTTCCTGCTGGTCACCCTGGCGGGCTTTTGGGCTGTGCGCTGGAAGCGCAGCGACCTGAACAGCCTGGAAGAATGGGGTCTGGCGGGACGCCGCTTCGGAACACTGGTGACCTGGTTCCTGATTGGCGGCGACTTCTACACCGCATATACGGTGATCGCGGTTCCTGCTGCGCTTTACGGGACAGGGGCGCCAGGGTTCTTCGCCATTCCTTACTGCATTCTGTTGTATCCATATATGATGCTGGTGCTTCCGCGGCTCTGGCAGGTTTGTCACCGCCACGGTTACATAACGCTGGCGGATTTTGTTCGGGGGCGTTTCGGCAGTCGCTCACTTTCGATCGCGATTGCTCTTACGGGGATCCTGGCGACGATGCCGTACATCGCGTTGCAGCTCGTTGGCATGCGCGAGGTGATTGCAGCGCTCGGCATCCACGGCGAGTGGCCGCTGATTGGGGCCTTCGTGATTCTTGCGGCTTACACCTATTCGAGCGGGTTGCGGGCACCGGCGGTCATCGCCATCGTCAAGGACATCATGCTGTACATCATGGTGATTGCGGCGATCATTATTATTCCGATGAAGCTGGGTGGATACGCACACGTCTTTTCCGCAGCGAGCACGGCGCTCGCACAGAAGAAACCGCCTGCATCGATCATTCTGCAGCCCTCGCAGTATCTGAGCTATGCGACGCTGGCATTCGGTTCGGCGATTGCGATTGTCCTCTATCCGCACACGGCGACAGGCGTGCTCAGTTCGTCCAGTGGAACTGTCATCAAGCGCAATGCGGCACTGCTGCCCGCGTACAATCTGCTGCTGGCGCTTATCGCTCTGCTCGGTTTTGTCGCGCTTGCCGCCGGTGTCCATACGGCAAATACATCGAGCGCTGTTCCTCTGCTCTTTGTGCAGGAGTTCCCGGAGTGGTTTGCGGGATTCAGCCTTGCGGCGATCGGCATCGGCGCGCTCGTTCCGGCGGCGATCATGTCGATTGCGTCCGCGAATTTGTTTACGCGCAACCTCTATGGGGAGCTGGTGCACCGCTCGATGACTCCGAAGCAAGAGGCGACACAGGCGAAGCTCGTTTCTTTGTTTATCAAGATCGGCGCGCTGGTGTTTGTGCTTTTCGTCCGCTCGCAATATGCGATTGAACTGCAGCTGCTGGGAGGAATCTGGATTGGTCAGCTCTTCCCGTCGGTCGTCTGCGGACTCTTCACACGCTGGTTCCATGGGCGCGCTCTGTTCTGCGGATGGATTGCGGGAATGGCCACAGGAACGGGAATGGCGCTCGCGCGTGACCTGAAGAGCTCTATCTATCCGTTGCATATCGGCGGGCATGTGTGGACGGTGTATGCCGCCATTCCTGCGCTTCTCGCAAACCTGCTGGTTTCGATCGTTGTGACCTTCATTCTTGACGCGTTTGGACGGGAACGCGGTCGCGATGTCACGCTTGAAACTGACTATGTGGCGGAGACGGCATAGCAACGCGAACTGCTACGATACTGCCGTGACTTCTACCTCGCCTTTTCCGGTTCTGAACAACACGCATCATCCGCATGAAGCCTTTGATGCCTCACTTGATTTAGAGAAGAGACTCCAAGCCACGATACGAGGCGAGGTCCGCTTCGACGCTGCTTCCCGGGCACTCTACGCTGTGGACGCGTCGAACTACCGTCAGGTGCCTATCGGCCTGGTGATTCCGCGCGATGCCGACGATGTCAAAGCGGCAATTGCGGCCTGCCGCGAGTTCGGCGCGCCGATCCTAGCGCGAGGTGGAGGCACTAGCCTCTCCGGGCAATGCTGCAACGTTGCGGTTGTGCTCGATTTCTCGAAGTACATGCGCTCGATCGATTGGCTCGACCCGGAAAAGAAGCTCGCGCATGTGCAGCCGGGGATTGTTCTCGATCGCGTGCGCGAAGCTGCTGAAGAGCATCACCTGACATTTGCGCCGGACCCGGCCACGCACAGCCGCTGCACGCTGGGCGGCATGATCGGCAACAATTCCTGCGGTGTCCACGCGCTAATGGGCGGCAAGACAGTGGACAATATTCACTCGCTCGACATCGTGCTTTATGACGGTACGCAACTGACAGTGGGGGCGACGACTGAAGAAGAATTGAGTACGATCATTGCTGAGGGCGGTCGTCGTGGCGAGATTTATGCGGGACTGCGGCGTATCCGCGATCAATATTCCGACCTGGTGCGCAAACGCTTTCCGCGCATTCCCCGTCGTGTTTCCGGATACAACCTCGACGAACTGCTGCCGGAGAGCGGCTTTCATGTGGCA
>DATGAD010000069.1:0-4328 GCA_035313725.1 Alloacidobacterium sp.
CAAGCCGATTCAGGCGTTGGTGGACCACGCGACCTCGCCGCGGCGCTTCTTTGTGCTGCTGGTGTCGATCTTTGCCGGGCTTGGGCTGTTTCTGGCTTCGCTGGGAATTTACGGCGTCATCTCGTATTCCGTCACGCAGCAGACGCAGGAGATTGGGATTCGCATGGCGTTGGGCGCTACACGGGCTCGCGTGCAGGGAGCCGTGATCTGGAAAACGATGCGGCTGGCGCTGATCGGCATTCTGCTGGGCGGAGCAGCTTCGTTCGCTCTTGCCAGAGGCATTGCTTCGCTGCTCTATGGAACCGCACCTACCGATCCGGCGACGTTTGCCGGAATGGTGGTGCTGCTTGGGACCGTAGCACTGCTTGCGGGGTATTTGCCGGCGCGCAGAGCTTCGCGGATTGATCCCATGATTGCGCTAAGGACGAACTAGCGGTTGTGGTTTTCCCACCCTGTCGCAAACTGCGCGACAGGATGGGACACCCGGGGTTCGCGGATCGATCCGATGATTGCTTTGCGGGACGAACTGAAAGGCGAAAATTTTTGAAGATTTATCTGTTTCGGCAAATGTTTCAGCGTTTCCGCTCCTTTTTCGCGAAAGCGCCCCTGGATCGCGAGCTGGATGCGGAGATGGCTTCACATATCGAGCTGGCTACGGAGGAATTCATGCATAAGGGAATGTCTGAAGAAGAAGCACGGCGGAAGGCGCTGGTTCGTTTTGGCGGAGTGCAGCAGGCGAAGGAGCAGCATCGCGAAACGCGCGGACTTCCGTGGATGGATGTGCTGGGACAGGATCTGCGCTTTACTTTTCGGACGCTGCGCAAGGATCGCGGATTCACCATCATCGCGATCCTGATTCTCGCGCTCGGCATTGGCGCAAACGTCGCAGTCTTCAGCGTCGTGAATACGATTCTGCTGCGGCCGCTTCCCTTTCACGACTCTCAACAGCTCGTCTGGATTTCGCCGCCTCCGCGGACATGCGGGCTCTCATGCGCGACTTATTCTGCTGACGCGTATGACGAGTTCAAGGCGCAAAGCAAGGCATACCAGGATGTGACTGGCTACTTCGCCTTCTCCAGCCCTGACAACTACAAGCTGACAGGACACGGCGACCCGCAACCGGCGACGGGCATGGAAGTGATGGGAAATTTCTTTCAGGTGCTGGGTGTCGCGCCTGAAAGGGGACGACTGTTCACGAAGGCAGAGGCACAGAAAGGCGCGCACCCTGTGGTGTTGTTGGCCCACCCGTACTGGAAGCGACAGTTCGCTGGTGACCCGGAGATCGTGGGTAAGGAAATTGACCTGAACAACACGCCCACAACAGTGGTAGGCGTGCTGCCGGAAAGCTTCGATTTTGGAGCTGTGTTCTCACCGGGTTCGAAAGTGGATCTGATTGTTCCGGAGATCCTGGACGATGAGCGCAGCTGGGGCAACATCGTTACGATGATCGGGCGCTTGAAACCGGGTGTGACCCTGGGCCAGGCGCAGGCGGATGCGAATATGGTGGTGCCGCACCTCTGCTGGAGCGAAAAGTATCCGCAGTCATGCGGGGACTACGCCAAGGGCAAAGACGGCGGTATGGTAGTGCGGACGCTGAAGGACTATGTCAGCGGCAAGCTGCGGCGGTCGCTGATTGTGCTGTGGGCAGCCGTGGGAACGATCCTTCTGATTGCGTGCGTGAACCTCTCGAACCTGCTGCTGGCTCGGGCTGCGGCACGCAACAAGGAATTCGCCATGCGCAGCGTACTGGGAGCGAGCCGGAGGCGGATCGTGCAGCAACTGCTGGTCGAGAGCCTTGTCCTTTCGGCAGGAGGCGCCGTCCTGGGCCTGGGCATCGCCTATGGCGTGACGACATGGCTGGCACATCAGGGATCGCTGGCGCTGCCGCTGCTAAGCACCCTGCACCTTGATGGCACGGCGATGGGCTGGACGGTGTTGATCGCGGTAGCTGCGGCCTTTCTCTTTGGGCTGGTGCCGGGGCTGCGTATGTCAAGCGGACACTTGCAGGAGTCGCTGAAAGATTCCGGGACTGGAACAAGCGCCGGGCGGACTCACGAGCGCGTACGCGCTGTTTTGGTCGTCAGCGAAGTGGCGCTGGCGTGCATGCTGCTTGTCGGCGCGGGACTGCTGCTGCGCAGCTTCCTGAAGGTGCTGGACATCGACCTGGGGTTCCAACCCGAGCACGCTGCATCCATCAGAGTGGAATACAACGCACCGACGGATGAAGCGAGCGGGGTGAAGATGGGAGTAACCTTTCACGACATCATCACGCGGGTGAGTTCGTTGCCGGGCGTGGAAGCCGCAGGCTTTGGGGACTTTCTGCCGCTGGGGCGCAATCGCTCGTGGGGAATACCGACGCCGAAGGGCAAGACGTTTCCCGAAGGAACGCTGCATGAGCCGCTGGTATATGTGATCTCTCCGGGATATATGCGGGCGATGGGGATGCGTCTGCAGGGGCGTGACTTTGCCTGGGACGATGGCCCAAAGAGCGAGCGAGTGGTGATCATCAATGCATCGGCAGCGCGCGTGTACTGGCCGGGCGAGGACCCGGTGGGAAGGATTCTTGGTGGAACAAACGGAGGCGATAGCCGTGTTGTGGGCGTGGTGGATGACATCCACGCCGACAACGTGGAGGGCGACCCGGGCTGGCAGATCTATTACCCGATCACGCAAAACACTCCGGCTGGCGCAGAGCTTGTCATCCGGAGCAAAGTGCAACCGGCATCGCTGGCTGGAAGCGTGCTGCGCACATTGCGAGAACTGAATCCGACGCAACCGGCAGCAGAGTTTCGTCCAATCACGACGATTGTGGAACGCGCGAATTCGCCGCGGAAATTCTTTGTGCTGCTCGTTTCGATCTTTGCCGGGTTGGGGTTGTTTCTGGCTTCGCTGGGGATTTACGGAGTTATCTCGTATTCGGTCACGCGGCAGACGCAGGAGATCGGCATTCGCATGGCGCTGGGCGCAACTCGGTCGAAGGTGCAGCTCGGCGTGATCGGCAAAACTCTGCGGCTGGCTCTCGTCGGAATCATCGTAGGCGGCGTGGCTTCCTTCGTCCTCTCAAAAGGCATTGCTTCCCTGCTCTATGGGACGGAGCCTACCGATCCAGCTACTTTCGCCTCGATGGTTGTGTTGCTTGGGACTGTGGCATTAGTCGCGGGGTATTTGCCGGCGCGCAGGGCTTCGCGGATTGATCCGATGATTGCCCTGCGGACGAACTAGCTGTTGCGGTCTCCCACCCTGTCGCAAACTGCGCGACAGGATGGGGCACCCGGGTTTCGTACTTAGTTTTCTTTGAAAGGCGGATTCGATGGGCTCTCTCTTGCGACAGATGTTGGCCCGTGTGCGGTCGTTCTTTCGCAAAGAACCTCTGGATCGTGAGCTGGATGCGGAGATGGCTTTGCATCTGGAGATGGCCATCGAGGAAAACGTTCGGCGAGGCATGAATCCCGAAGAAGCAAGGAGGAAGGCGATGGTTCGTTTTGGCGGAGTACAGCAGGCACGCGAGCAGCAGCGTGAGGCGCGCGGGTTGCCGTGGGTTGATGTTCTGATGCAGGACTTGCGGTTCACCTTTCGCACGCTCAGCCGTGATCGCGGGTTCGCGATTATCGCTGTGCTGATTCTGGCGCTTGGCATTGGCGCGAACATCGCCGTCTTCAGCGTGGTGAATACGATTCTGCTGCGGCCGCTTCCCTTTCACGATCCGCAGCAGTTGGTGTGGCTTGCTGGTAACAACGGCGCCGGCGGACTTTCCGATGTCACATACCGCGTCGACGCGTATGAAGATTATGCGCGGGCGAACCGGTCGTTTCAGGAAATGACGGCCTTCTCGCCTTACTACTCGCTCTCGGAAACGAAGCTCGTGGGCAATGGAACTCCCAAACCGCTGCAAAGCGTGTGGGTGGCGGGAAACTTCTTTCAGGTGCTTGGCGTGCGGCCGATATTGGGGCGGCAGTTCACTCCGGAAGAAAGCGTGAAGGGCGGGCCGCCGGCTGCGCTGTTGAGCTATTCGCTGTGGAAGCAGCAGTTCCATGCTGATCCGAAGATCGTGGGGCAGGCGATCACGCTCGGCGATGAGCGGCTGACGGTTGTAGGAGTGCTTCCTGAGACCTTTGATTTCGGCGCAGTCTTTGCGCCGGGCACGAAGATGGACCTCTTTGTTCCGCTGAAGATGGACATCATTCGCAGCTGGGGACACATGGTCTCCGTGGTTGGGCGTTTGAAGCCGGGTGTGACGATCGGGCAGGCTCAGGCGGAGGCAAACACTCTTTACCCTGAAATACGAATTGCGGCGCACGGCAACGACTCGTGGAGCACCGATGTTGTGA
>DATGAD010000070.1:0-4319 GCA_035313725.1 Alloacidobacterium sp.
TTTTGATGACGTACAGCGCGTCATGCACGGTCACAACAGAGGCAAGTACAGCAAACACGATATTGCGTTCCGGGGCATGTTGACCTGTGCGCATGACGACTGCACGGTCACAGGCGAAGTAAAGAAACAGAAGTACGTCTATTACCGTTGCAGCGGATATCGTGGACGTTGTGACTTGCCACGTTTTCGCGAGGAAGAAATTGCAGCACGTATGGGGGACGTACTCAGAGATATTTACGTCCCGGATGAAGTTGTACGTGCCATTGAAGCCTCGCTGCAATGTACGCAACAACAGCAGCAACGTGAAACAGCAAGCACACGTACGCGACTGGAACGCGAACTAGCGGAGACACGACGCCGCATGGATCAGGCATACACGGACAAACTGGATAGAAAAATCCCTGAGGAGTTCTGGCAACGTAAGAGCGCCGATTGGCGGTCGGAAGAACTGCGTATCGAGGGGCAGCTTGCAGCCTGCACTCAGGGTAAAGGAGCAGACAGGCTGCTGGATGCGAAAAGGATTTTAGAACTCGCGCAAAACGCTTATTATCTGTACGTTACGCGAAAACCAGCAGAACAAGCCGAATTGCTCAGAAAAGTACTTTTGAACTGCTCTATTGATGGCGTAAGTCTTTATCCTACTTATAGAAAGCCCTTTGATGTCATCGCGAAAAGGGTCAAAAATGAAGAATGGTCGGGACGGGCAGATTTGAACTGCCGACCCCTCGCACCCCAAGCGAGTGCTCTACCAGGCTGAGCCACGTCCCGACACAGGGGGTCTACCTCAGTGTACACGAGAGAAGCGGTTTTCTGCCGCGTCCTAGAGCTTTTGCGAGCGCTGCACATCACGCACGCCGGGCACGCGTCGCAGCCCCTGTACAAGACGATTCAGATGCCGCACATCTTCCGCGTCTACAATGAATTCCACCGTTGCATCGTTGTTCGGACCGGGCTTTGAATCCACCGAGCGAATGTTCGTGTTGTCGTCGCTGATGATAGCCGTCATCTCTTTCAGCATGCCGGCGCGGTCATCGCAGTAGACAGTCAGCTTGACCGGATATGTCTGCTTGCGTCCCTGCGCCTCATCTGCCGGACGTGCCCATTCAACGGAGATGCGGCGATCGGATTCGTAAAGCAAATTCTGCACGTTGGGACAGCTCCGCGCATGAACCGCGACACCTTTTCCGCGCGTAACGTAGCCGATAATTTCCTCGCCGCGAATCGGATTGCAACATCGTGCGCGGTAGACCAGCAATTCGTTCTGCCCTTCGACTTGAAGCGAATCCGCGCCGCTCGCCATCGAAACTCGCTTGACGGCGTCGGAAACACCTGTAACGGCTGCATCCGTCTCCGCCGTCTGTTGGCTGGTAACACCGGGTGCCAGACGATTAAGTACCTGCCGCGCGGAATATTTTCCGAAGCCAACCGCAGCCAGCAAGTCGCTCGGTGTTGCAACGCTGTATTCGCTGGCAATGCGCTCGTAGTCAGACTCATCGAACTTCGACAGCGAAATTTTGTACTTCCGCGCCTCGCGTTCCAGCAACTTGCGTCCGATTTCGATAGCGCGCTCGCGCTGGTGCTCGTTCAGCCAATGCTTGATCTTATTGCGCGCACGCGAACTTTTGACGAAGGTCAACCAGTCGCGGCTTGGCGTGTGGCCGTTCTGCGTGACCACTTCAACGATATCGCCATTGCGGAGCTTGGAGCGCAGCGGCACCATGCGCCCGTTAACCTTCGCTCCAATGCACGAGTGCCCAACTTCAGTGTGAATCGAGTAGGCGAAATCAAGCGGGCTCGCATCCTTCGGAAGAACAACGACCTTACCCTTCGGCGTAAAGGTGTAAACCTCTTCCGGATAGAGATCGATCTTGAGCGTCGAAAGAAATTCATTCGGATCGCTCATCTCGCGCTGCCACTCAACCAGCTGCCGCACCCACGCTAAACGCTGCTCATCGCGCGCGCTGATCGGCGATCCGCCAGCCTTGTACTTCCAGTGCGCCGCGATGCCTTCTTCCGCGATGCGGTGCATCTCTTCCGTGCGGATCTGCACCTCAAATTGGTGCCCGCCCTCGCCCATCACGGTTGTGTGCAGTGACTGATACAAATTCGGCCGCGGCATGGCGATAAAGTCCTTGATACGCCCCGGCACCGGCCGCCAGATGCTGTGAATCAGGCCAAAGACCGCATAGCAATCCTGCACGCTTGTGGTGATAACGCGCAGAGCCAGCAGATCGTAAACCTGGTCGACGGTCGTGCGCGCTTTGATCAGCTTTTGGTTCACGCTATAGAGACGCTTGATGCGCCACTCCACGCGCGCCTTGATGTTGTTCTCCCGCAGCTTTTCCTGCAGCAGAGCTTCTACTCCAACAAGGAACTGCTCGCCCTCGCTGCGCCGCTCTTCAACTGCATCTTGGACTTGCTGATACGCGTAAGGATCGACAAAGCGGAAAGCAAGGTCTTCAAGCTCACCGCGCACTTTGCCCATGCCCAGGCGATGCGCCAGCGGAGCATAGATATCAAGCGTCTCCCGCGCAATCACCTGTTGCTTATCCTGCGGCAGATGCTCCAAGGTCCGCATATTGTGCAGCCGATCAGCCAGCTTGATCAGCACAACGCGCACATCGCTGACCATCGCCAGAAGCATCTTGCGGACGTTCTCCGCCTGGCGGTCTTCCTTGTTTGCAAACTGGATCTTATCGATCTTAGTGACGCCTTCGACAATGTGCGCCACCTGCTCGCCAAACTTGGCGGTGATATCGGCAGTCGTGACCGGAGTATCTTCGACAGCGTCATGCAGCAGTCCTGCCGCGATGGCCGTTGAATCCAGCTTCATCTCCGCCAGCACCAGCGCAACCTCTAACGGATGAAGTACATACGGTTCACCCGAGGCGCGCAGCTGACCCTTATGATGTTCGAGGCAGAATTCCCAGGCTTTGCGGATGATTTCGGTGTCGTCACTAGGCCGGTTGGCGCGGACAGTTGCCACCAGCTTCTCAAAGCGCGGCGCGAAGGGGTCAAGCACCGGGAGAGGTTTTGCGGGTTGCACTGACGCGCTTTGCGCAGTTGCCATACTTGATTATAGGCTTTGCCCGCAAATGCGGCATCAGGGGAATCCCCATCTGCACGCATCCGGCATACTTTGTGCCACTTCCTCAAAAGTCGCCGCGATTTTCTTCATGCGAAGATGAATCATGTCTGGACGCAACGCCGAGAAGCACGCAAAGCGTATTCACAAGCCCCAGCCTAAGATAAAACTCGAAGGCCCCGCCGCAGTCATTTCCCGGCGTGCCGCTGACCGCATCCGCGCCGGCCATGTCTGGGTCTACCAGTCGGACGTGGAACAGATCATCGGCGAACCGTCCGGACTGCTCCCGGTCGCCGACCAACGCGGCATCCTTCTAGGCACGGCGCTCTACAGCCCCACTTCGCAGATTGCGCTGAGGCTCATATCGAGCGACCCGCTCAGCCACGAGCAATGGCTCAACCTGTTGCGCGCACGCGTGCAATCCGCCATCCGGATGCGCCTCCCCATACTCAGCGCCGAGACCAACGCCTGCCGCCTCGTCTTCAGCGAAGCCGACGCTCTGCCGGGCATCATAGCCGACAAATACGGCGACCTCATCATCCTTCAGCTCCTCACCAAGGGGCTTGATTCCGATGAAATACGCACGCTAGCAACCGATGTTCTCAGGAGTGAGCTGTCTCCGCGGAGCATCATTGAGCGGCCCGACCCGCGCATCCGCGAACTCGAGCAACTCAGCGCTCCTTCCCCCGCGCCGCTTTATGCGGCAAATGCCGAAGCCCCATTCCTCAGCACAGATTTCCGCCTCAACGGACTGACCTTCCACTACGACGCCGGGGCCGGCCAGAAAACCGGAGCATTCCTCGACCAACGCGGCATCCTTCTAGGCACGGCGCTCTACAGCCCCACCTCGCAGATTGCGCTGAGGCTCATATCGAGTGACCCGCTCAGCCACGAGCAATGGCTCAACCTGCTCCGCACACGCCTGCAATCCGCCATCCGGATGCGCCTCCCCATGCTCGGCGCCCAGCCCAACTCCCAGACCAACGCCTGCCGCCTCGTCTTCAGCGAAGCCGACGCTCTGCCGGGCATCATAGCCGACAAATACGGCGACCTCATCATCCTTCAGCTCCTCACCAAGGGGTTTGATTCCGATGAAATCCGCACGCTTGCAACCGATGTTCTCAGGAGCGAGCTGTCTCCGCGGAGCATCATTGAGCGGCCCGACCCGCGCATCCGCGAACTCGAGCAACTCAGCGCTCCTTCCCCCGCGCCGCTTTATGCGGCAAATGCCGAA
>DATGAD010000071.1:0-16483 GCA_035313725.1 Alloacidobacterium sp.
CTTCGCCCTTGTGGCCGCGCCAGCCGACTATCGTGTGACTGGAGTGAAGACCTTCATTGTCAGCAATGATGGTGTTGTGTACCAAAAGGATTTTGGTCCCACCACCCTCGACGAGTTCAAGAAGATGGAGCTCTTCAACCCGGATAAATCCTGGACGCCAGTCGACGACGACTAATACTTGATCTGATCGTGAAACGAAGATCTCCACGCGGATCACGAGGGGCTATGCCTCGATCCTCCAACAAGCACGACAAAGATACTTGAGCGACGAATTCTGCGTCGCCGTCAATTATCGACCCCTTTGCCTTTGTCTTCATATCCAGCTGGAAAGCCGGGCGGACAAGATGTATCCGTCGACAACTCCCAAGAGCAGCCTCTCTCTAATGAATGCATTTAAGAGATTGCAGGGAATTTAGCCCCCTGCTGAATAGGGTGTTTTGAAAGACCAAATCCGACTATTGAGCCGCTATGTTTCCGGCAACGGCTTTATTTTGCAGAACACGCACGACTACGCGACGGTTTTCCGCCTGCCCTTCCTTCGTCTCTTCGTTGCCGACTTGCTCGCTCTCTCCCATTGCACCCGGCGCCAGCATTCTGGTGAGGGGCACTTTCCCTTGCTGAAGGAGAAGATTCGTCACATTGTTGGCGCGGTCTTCGCTAAGTCTCTGGTTCAATGCGGCACTACCGGTAGCGGAGGCAAAGCCCTTCACTTCGACCATGTAGCCATCGATTGTCCTGGCTTTCTCAGCCAACCCCAGCAACTGTGAAGTGTATTGCGGATCAACGTCGACCTTGCCGTTGCCGAAGTAAATTGTTACCTCATCCCTGATGTAGTAGTCGTCCAGTTGTCCGAAACGCGCGACAGCGGCATCGATGGCTGCCTTATTTGCGGCGAGCTTGGCCTGCTGTTCAGTTAACTGGGCCTGTTGTTGCTGTAAGGCAGCCTGTTGTTTTTCCAGCTCCGCTTGGTTCTGTTGAGTTTGAACCTGGGTTTGGTGCATACCGGCTGCGATGGCTTCAGCCTGCTCCAGATCATTGCCCTTGAAGCTCACCGACTTGGCTACCAGTTGGTTTTGATCATTGTATGTCCCTTCGACCCTGACGGGCAGTCCGGGAATGAGAGCAGCCATTGACATTTCCTTCTTGCGCGCCTTGAGAAGGCCCTGCACCTGGCCTACCTCGGTGCTATCGGTCAAAAGAACTACAAGCTTTGGGGAGTCCGAGGTCTTCAGGATCATGGTGTCGCCGTTCCTTGCCTGGATCAGACCTTCGATCTTTACGGATTGCGCCGCGACCACCGTGCTGAATAACGTGAGCCCGATGATGGATAGAGCAGAAAGATAAACGATTCGAGACACCTTGTACGCGGTCATAGCATTCTCCGTTCTCAAGCGTGATTTCCGAGTTCCGTCAATGAAGGTTGAAATACGAGCAAGCGTAAACTCGCAGGCGAGAGCTCGCGCGAGCACCAAACGTGGCCGATACTTACGCTTGAGGATAACTTCATACCGCCTCCTAACGAGATCGTCAGGGCTACGGAGAAATGTCTCAGACTTTACAAGGTTCTGCAAACTGTTAGTTTTGCCAGTTGCCACCTTTTCGCAGTGTCTTACGTTTCTACATCAGCCCCTGAGTGGGTTTGCGCCTACGAAAAAAAGACTGGGCCTGTTTCCGCTGCCTGCACAGAGGCATATGAAACAGGCCCAGCCGCCGAAAATCGCGCCAGGGAATTATGCGGCTTTACGAATGACTTTCAGCCCAAGCGCTGATAACAGGCTGAGCGCTCCCAGCAGACCAAACAGCGGTAATTCGCTTCCCGTCTTCGGCAAGGCTGCTGGAGCAGCTTCAGCGACAACAGGTGCGGCCTGAGGCGGCAGCGGCTCTGCGACCACAACCAGGATTGCAACGTCCGCTGGCGGTGGCGGCGGCGGAGGGGGCATCTGGCCGGTCAGCTTTCTCTGCTGGTTAACCACTGTCAGCGGTTCCTCGACGACCTTTGTCGCGGAGACCTTCATGCCTTTCGTCAATCCCCACGCATCCACCATTTGCCCGTCGACGTTAAATTTCTGGCCCTTGGGAATTTTGAATTCCTGATTCTTTCCGTCCTCCATGGTCAGGATGACTGAGAGAGGCGGCTGTACATGCCACACAGTACCCGTAACACTCTGCGTAGTGGTAATCACCTTAGGCACTGTGGTTGTGGTTATCGTTCTCTGCAGGCTCATACCCGGTTTCAGGTCATGAATCCCCAGTTGTTTGCCGTCCACGGTGACACGGGCGCTTTCCGGCACGTTTGCAAAGTGCCGGATCGTGCCGTCTGCCATCTTGACCACCAGGTCGTTCCCGCTGACAGTTAATACTTGTGCATGCTCTACCTGTACCTCTTTGGTCGCGTGTCCAGTTGTGGTAGTAGTCTCTGTTTGTACCTGTGCCCTTCCGCTCAGGACAAAGGTCAGGCAAACGGCCCCCACCGCGAGCACAAACCACGATCGTATGTATCTGTTGCTTCGCTTCATTGTGTCCTCTCCTTATTGGCTTTCGGAACTAGGAGCCGAAACCCGTAGTGCCGGTTACTTAAAAAAATGCTCACATTTGCGCTTCACATTCGTTGGATCCTTCACAATTTCGCATTCTTATCGGCTCACACTCGTCGCGACTGAACTCGCCAGAGAAGCCTGAACGATATATCGCTGAGGAGCGCTGCCAACGAAGTAGAACGGGTAGCAAGTCACCAGCGTTACAGAAGAGCGCGACCGTGCAGCAAGAACCGAGACATCACTCGGATCGACTATGGTGATCTGGTCAATCACATACGTGGTAGTTTCCTTCTGCGTCATGATCTCGATCATGTCTCCCGTGGCAACATCCTTCAGTCCTCGAAAAAACCCGTCTCGATGCCCAGCGATTCCGATATTGCCGTCGCTGGTTTCCCCCGGTCTGGCCGTACCTGCAATGTGTCCAACCGCCCGATTCAAGGTGAGATCATCAGTGCCCTCGAGAACCGGAACTTCCAGATGTATCTTCGGAATGCGGAGCAGGGCCATTGCGGGCGTGAAATGAGAAGCCAGACTTTCCTGATAGCCCTGAATACGTTTCGGCGACCAAAGACTGAAATCGGGCGCCTTGCCAGTTGCTTCGGTTCGGTTGTGAAGCTCCTGGGCCAGCAATTGCTGACTCTTGAATCTCATGACCTCTACGTGCGAAAGAACGAAACCATGGATGCGAGCTCCCACATAGACGCAGAGCATCGACACACCAATGACCAGCAATAGGCGCTCGAACTTCCTCATCCATCGCATCGTGGCTTATCCTCGCCAACCAGAGAGCGAACTTAGGCCTACAGCAATCCTCCTGTCAAGACAGTACGGTTAACTAAGCAATCGCGTAACTGTCAGTACTTACAGTCCGGAATGTTGTCGGCGGTGCCGCCTTCCCTGAACTCGGGGATTAGGCACCTTCGACATCGCCGTAACCTTCAGCGAAGTGCTTGCCGTCAGATCTATGCGGAAGAGAACTTATCCGATCCGTTGACACCGCGACTACTGTCAAAAGTAACGGAGGTAGAACTTAGTCATCTGTGCGCCGGTTTAACTATACGAGTCGGACGCCTGCGGGATCAGGTTTGCAATGCTCTTCGCCAGTGCGTGGGCCGTCGCGCAGGACACGGAAATAAGCACCGGGCCGAGGATTAAAGCTGCACCGAGGTCCCTAGCCCAGTAAACTCTGCCCTATCTTCCCTATGGAAGCTACTTCGCCTTTGGCGGATAGTTCTTAAAGAGCTTTGTAAGTGCCTTTGTGAGATTCTTCTGGCGCTTGTCCGGCTTCGCTTTCGGATCAAGGGTCTTGCTCACAACTCCTCGCCAGACAAGGTCATGACCCGCCGAGTTATATATATCCACAGCGAGTTGCCCGTTATATATGGTCGAGGTTTGGCCAGTTGTCATCCCGCCGCCGCCACCGTACCATCCGCGTCCGTACCATCCCGGACCATATCCCCAGCCAGTATCGTAAGATGTGAATTGCTTTTCAGTGCCAACCGCCGTTTGATAGCCGATAAAAAGATTGGCGTCATCCCCCTCCACTTTGCTGAGACCTTTTGTGGCCAACTGAGCATCGATTGCTTCCTTGATCTGTTTGTCTACGAGATCGTCCACCGGAGTCGCGCCCTTGAGGGCTACCCATTTGTACGTTTTGAATTTCGAGAAATCGGTGTCCTTGTCGAAGTTGTAGCGAACATCCTGACAGAAGGCGCTGCCCGCAATGGTGAGCAACAGGGCCATCCAGATAAACGAAATCCTCTTCATATCCAATCTCCGATGTGTCGAGTTCGTTGGGCCACGTCGACGTCCCACCCTCTGAGCTTGTCCGTCTTCGCGAATTCACGCTCATGCTAAGAGCCTGAAATGGTGATGTGAACTGTCAGTCTTGACAGATGTGCAAAGGCTGGCGGGTCAGAACTCGTAAGTTTAGTCAGAAGTTGTGCCGTCTTTGAGAAATGCGTTGACGGCCGAATCGACCCCAGGAAGGATACGATTTGAACCAACACGTTCTATAAAGCCGCTGCGCTCAAAAAGATCACGAACCCGATCTGCGACACGCGCAAAGTAGAGCGCAATGCCTGACCCCTCCAGTTCACTCCGCAGCTGTTCCAGCATTTCAAGACTGGTAACATCTATTTCCGGAGAGGCTTCGAGATTTATCACAACGGCACGGAGGGGGACGTCACCAGAACTGGTCAATTCGCGCACATGATTCCGAATGCGATTCGCATTTGCGAAAAACAGCATGCCATTGGGCCGGAAGATCAGGAGATGAGGAATCTGCTCAGCCTCGGGATGACGTTCGACATCGACGAAATTACCGGAGCCCGCCAGCCTGCCCAGTACAGAGTCCTGGGGAGCGCAGAGTCTTCGCATCACGGCTACGAGTGTTAAGGCGACCGCGAAGATCAACCCTTTAAGAATCCCCATTTGCAGAACGCCAAATAGCGCGATAAGCGCGCCCCAGATACTTCCGCCGCGAAGCCTCGCGTAGTATCTGAGCGTGCCGACGTCGGCCAGGTGTGCGACGGCGTGGACGACAATCGCCCCAAGAACCGCTTCTGGAAGATTGCGGATAAGGGGCAGCAGGTAAGCCAGCGTAAGACCGACGAAAAGTGAAGACGTGATGGTAGAGAGCTGCGTGCGCGCCCCACCGCTATCGTTGGCAGCACTACCCGACATGCCTCCGCCTACGATGATGCCCCCTAATAGACCGGATGCGATGTTGGCCGCTCCCATGGCGCAGAGTTCCTGGTTCGGATTGATCTCATACTTGTTCTTTGCAGCAAATGTTCGGCCAGCAGCGAGAGATTCAGCGGTAAGCACGAGCACAATTCCGATGGCGCCCACAAATAAATCTGCCTGATCGTCTTGACCGATCCTGGGCAGGGTCAGTGAAGGCATACCGGCTTGAATCGTGCCAACGACCTCCACGTCATGCTGTTTCAGGCTGAACCATGAGACATATAGAACGCCGAGCACCAGCACCACTAACGCCGATGGCACTCGGGGAACAAATATACCCAGGAGGAACATCACGGTAATTGCAATTGCTCCGACTGCACACGTCCATGGACTCAGCTCTTTGAGCGAAGTGATTACATGCCACACCAGATGGAAGAAATTTCCTTGCCCCGAAGAAATGCCGGTGAGCTTGTGGGCCTGCTTCACCATGATGGTGAGCGCGAGTCCGAAGACAAAGCCCTTGAGAACTGGCTTGGAAATGAATTCCGACACGGCGCCCAGCTTGAGCAGACCGCCGGCCAGGAAGATGATGCCCGCCGCAATTGCAGCGCCTGAGGCGAGGGCCACATATCGCGCGGAGTCGCCACTGGCAATGGGAGCCACCAGAGCGGCCAGCATGGCTGCCGATGAAGATGTAGGTGTAACCGCGAGCTGGCGCGACGTCCCAAAGAGCGCATAGACAAACATTCCCGCCATCGAGGCATACAGGCCCATCTGCGGCGGGACCCCGGCAATGCCGGCATAAGCCATTCCTTCCGGCACCAGCAAGCCCGCAAGCGCAATGCCTGCGATCACGTCCGCACGTATGGTTTTTGGTGTGCTGGCGGGTAGCCAGTCGGCGACAGGAAGAAACCGGGATATGGCGCGCCGAGACATTCATTTTCTCCTCAGAGGCGCCATGCCGAATCGTACTGATCAGCGCATTCACCCGTGAGATAGCAAGATTCTGTACGAGCAGCGTCAATAAATTTCAGGAATGAAATGCGCCTTCTTCAGCGAGGCTTGATCGTCGTATCGTTTGCGATTATCGCGAGGGGGAAGAGTCACTTTTTCCCGCGAAACTTTTTTGTAGGGAATCATGCTCAGGAAATGCGTAATGCAGTTGAGCCGCGCTCTCTTCTTGTCATTGGAGTGAACGACGAACCATGGAGCATGCTTGCTGTCAGTTGTCTCGAGCATGGCGTCCCGCGCCCTGGAATAGTCATACCAGCGGCCGAACGACCCGAGATCCATCGGGCTCAGCTTCCATTGCCGCAGCGGATCGGCGATCCGTGCCTTGAATCGCCGTTCCTGCTCATCAGGACCCACTTCCAGCCAGTACTTGATGAGAATGATTCCAGCATCCACGATGTATTTTTCTACCTGAGGGCATTGCTCAAGGAAAGTGCGATGTTGATCCTTGGTGCAGAAGCCCATTACGTGCTCCACGCCGGCTCGGTTGTACCAACTACGATCGAAGATTACGATCTCACCGCCAGCGGGAAAACGGTCGATATAGCGCTGCATGAACATCTGGGTCTTTTCGCGGTCAGATGGAGCAGGCAGCGCTACCACGCGAAACACGCGGGGACTCACCCGCTCGGTCATGGCCCGGATCGTCCCGCCCTTACCTGCGGCATCGCGTCCCTCAAAGACGACAATCGCGCGAAGTCCCTTGTATTTGACCCATTCCTGAAGCTTGCAAAGCTCTGCCTGGAGGCGCCGAAGTTCCTTCGTGTACTCCTTATTACTCATCCGGTCGCCGTTCTTACCGTTTTCTTTTTCTGCCATGGATGGATCACCTCTTCGAGGGACGACTGCGCCGCTCTAGCTTCCGCAATATCGGAACAAACAGTGGTCGATCTGCAACAAGGAGTCAAGGCTAGTGCGCGAATTGTAATCTGAATACTGTCAGAAAAGACAGTGGCGATTTGATTTGAGATAGATTATCGGATTGGTGGCTAGTCGCCAGCTCTCGCCCAAAGAATGACCATCGATCGAGGCGCCGCCCGATACGTCAAGTCAACAACGAATGGCGATTCTTGCCACGGGACGATGTCCTGTGGTGTAGGTAGAGAAGTGTCGATCCATCGTCGCCATGAACTACCGCTCCCATCAACCACGTGCGGCAATTCGAAATCGAGAGCCTCCCAATATGCGTTGAAGATGAAATGCACAAGTGCATTCTCCTTTGGCAACTCCCCGCTGAACGCAATACTGTGAGACTGGCTGCTCCAGTCCGGTTGGTTAAGCTTCACTCCATGCCAGCCTTTCGCGCCTGCAGCGATCAGCTCAGTCAATGTCATCCGCTGGCGCTGGCCGTCTGCATCTCGTAACAGCCTTCTATCGATAAGCAATTTTACGAACCGATGTATATCTTCGTGCTTTTTAAGTAGAGACCAATCAAACCAGTTAAGTTCTGAGTCCTGGCAATAAGCATTGTTATTGCCAAGTTGCGTTCGCCGGACTTCATCGCCCATCAAAAACATAGGGATCCCAAGCGAGAGCAGCGTCACAGTCATGAAGTTTTTTACCTGGCGGTTTCGGAGGCTTTCGATCGCGGAATCATTGGTAGGTCCCTCGAATCCGCAATTCCAGCTCCGATTATCGTCTCCACCGTCTCTGTTGTTCTCGCCGTTTGCCTCGTTGTGCTTCTGGTTGTAAGAAACCACGTCATTTAGGGTGAATCCATCATGGCAGGTTACGAAATTCACGCTTTGTTCCGCTTCGCGCTCCTTGTGCGCGTAGATCTCGTGGCTGCCGAGCAATCGATCGGCGAAATGCTGCAAGGAGCTTTCATCGCCGCGGAAGAAACTGCGCACGTCATCGCGAAAGCGTCCATTCCACTCGCGCCAGCTATCACCAACAAAACTGCCGACCTGATAAAGCCCAGCCGCGTCCCAGGCTTCGGCAATCATCTTTGTTCCGGCGAGCGCGGGATCGGATTCAATATCCCAAAGAACCGGCGGATTAGCCAAGACATGGCCGCTCGAATCGCGCGCGAGAATGGATGCAAGATCAAAGCGGAACCCGTCCACATGCATCTCTTGTACCCAGTAGCGGATGCTGTCGACGATCATCCGTCGAACGATAGGATGATTGGCGTTGAGCGTATTTCCCGTGCCGCTGAAGTTTGCATAAAGCGACCGGTCCTGCTCCAGAACGTAGTAAGCGTTGTTGTCCAATCCGCGGAAGCAGAAGGTTGGTCCGGAGTGGTCACCTTCTGCTGTGTGATTGAAGACCACGTCAAGGATGACCTCGATGCCTGCCCGGTGCAGGGCTTTGACCATGTCGCGAAACTCATTCACAGGCGCCAGCGGGTCTCTACCTGAGCTGTATCCCTGGTGGGGCGCAAAGAAAGAGACGGGCGCATAGCCCCAATAATTGACACGCCCGGGAGGACAATCCTGAACGTCAAACTGAAACACGGGAAGCAGTTCCACTGCCGAAATGCCGAGGTCCTGGAGGTACGGAATCTTTTCAATGAGTCCCCGATAGGTACCCCGCGTTTCCTCACTGACACCTGAGCTCGAATGCTCCGTAAAGCCTTTCACGTGCATTTCGTAGATGATCGTGCGCGAAGGCGGACCAGCAAGCGGTGTGTCGCCTTCCCAGTCATACGCGCTTGAATCAACTACGACGCTCTTCATTGCAGCTGCGGCGTTATCGCCCGGCCTCTGTGCTTCGTCGCGAGAGTAATTCCTCGGAACAACAACTCCCCGGCCATATGGATCGAGCAGAACTTTGGAGTCATCAAAGCGCATTCCCGTCGATGGATCGAAGGGTCCCCGCACTCGATACCCGTAGATCTGCCCCGCCTGCACTCCAGGAACAAAAAGGTGCCAGTAGTGATAGCTGCGGTTGATGAATGGGTCGAGAGAAATTACTCGCGCTGGCAGGGCGTCATCGTCCCTGTCGAAAAGCAACAATTCCACGCCCGAAGCATCGCGTGAGTACACGCTGAAGTTCACGCCGTTTCCTACCGGTGTCGCCCCCAACGGAGAGCTTTGGCCACGACTTGCATTGGCGGGAACGCTCAGGCTCTTATCGCTTGTTGGTTGGGCTGCGATCAATTGCACTGTTCCTTCCCGCCGAACTGCACCGCATCACGCGCGCTGGTAAGGCCACTTCCAGCCGGCGACATCGGACTTATCAGTTCCATGCTTGAAAGCATAGTTGTGGCATGCAATCTGCTCGTTCTGAAATTTTTCCTTGGCGTGGGCGCCTATTCTTTGCAACTTCGGGACGCCGTCGTAGCCCAAAGCTCAGGATCGCGCTCTATCGAGAGGAAACGCAATCAAGGCAGCTTCAATCGAAGCCCTAGATCAGCAGGTTGCTTCGAATTCAAAATCAAGAATCGACCTGATTACGCAGAAACCATATGATTCCTTACTGCGTAGCGTACAAGCTCAGCATTGCTCCTTGCGCCCAACGATTCCATGATCCGATACTTATGAAAAGCCACGGTTCTGGTCGTCATGTTCAAGATGCCGCCAATCTCCTTCATCACTTTGCCTTCGGCCAGCAGTTGCAATACTTCCCGCTGTCTCTCAGTGAGGCGCTCATCCTCGTCCACTCGTTTCTTATCTTTCCGACGAAGATAGTCGACCTCATATTTGCAGAGAGTCTGTGATACATAGGATTTGCCGCGCAAGATTTCGCGTACAGCAGTCACCATCTCGGTCGCGGCGCAGGTTTTCAGCAGGTAGCCCGAAGCTCCCCGACGAAATGCCTCTGCCGCGACTTCAATGTGGATGTTCATGGTGAGAAAGAGGATCTTGACTGCAGGCATTGCTGCTTTCACTTGCTGGGCCGCATCCAGGCCGTTGAGAACCGGCATGGCAATATCGACCACAATGACGTCGGGCTTTAACTCGCATGCCGATCGCACCATGGCACGTCCGTTGCTCACAACGCCGACTACTTCAAATTCCGTTTCGAGCAGCTTTCTGCACAACTCTGCCACAAGGGTGTGATCGTCGGCGACTAAAATTCGAGGACGGTTACTTAGCATGATCACCCTCCTACTACGTTCATTTTTATGCAACAGCGCTCCTGTGAAAACTAGGAAAACTCCTAGGTCACGGCTTCTACAACGCCAAAGGTCTGGGCGGATTCATCAATGAGCCAGTCCGCCTTAGCCTTCAATCAGCGCAACACAGACGGAGAGACGAAGGTATGGTTCGAAAGTGCTTCATGTATCGCGGGGATAAGATCGGTTACCAGCCGCGATTTCGTGACGTAGCCGAGACCTCCCTCGGCGAAGCATCCACGCACAAATGCGAGGTCCTGATGAATAGTCAGGAAAACCAGCTTGGCCTGGGATCCAGCCTTGTGAAGTTCACGTGCGGCTTCAATTCCGGTAAGGAGCGGCATCGCGATGTCTAATACAATCACATCCGGTTGAAGCCGTTGCGCTTCGCTAACCAGGCTCTTTCCATCATTGACCATCCCAATCACCTCAAAGTGAGGCTGTAACAGAGAAAGAACACGTGCGAGCACGGGATGATGGTCGTCAGCGAGAAGTATCCGTGGCCGCGCCAATACCGGCCTCTCTTCTTTCCGGAACTCCAAGGCCCGAACGATACATTCCAAGTCAGATGTTTTCGAGGAGGTTCCGAATCAGATTTGAAGGTGTAATCCTAACAAGATTGCTGGCTCCCGCCACCTAGCAGAATTGACAGACCTTCTCGACACCTGATCAAGAGGAAATAAGGTGGCGCTTGAGCGCAAATAGAACCAACTCCGAGTTGTTCTTTAGGTTGAACGACTCCATGATGTGATACTTGTGAAACATGACGGTCTTCTCGCTGACCTTAAGAATGTCGGCTATTTCCTTCATGGGACGACCTTCGGCGAGCAGCTGAAGCACTTCTTGTTGGCGGCGCGTCAACTCCTTTGAGAATTGTCGGGCACGTGCCTTTCGGGTAGCCCAGTCGTCGGAGCGCAGTTTCAGCGTCACATAGGACCTGCCCTGAAGTACTTCGGAAACGGCCTTCAGCAATTCCGAGGTCGCTGCATGCTTGAGCACATAGCCGACGGCCCCCAGGTCAAGAGCCGCGGCTGCAAGGTTGGCATCATCTTGCATCGTGAGGAAAACAAACTTTGTGCCAGGAAGAGATAGTTTTAGTCGCCCGGCTGCATCCAGACCGTTCAGCAAGGGCATGGAGATATCCAGAACGATCACGTCTGGCTTCAGCTTGGGCGCCTCAACCAGTAACTGCCTGCCGTCCTGAACAAGTCCTACAACTTCGCAGCTTTTCTCAAGCAGCGAACGAAGCCCCTCGGCCACAATGCTGTGGTCATCGGCAATGAGAACGCGCGGCCGCTTTGTAAAAGGTTCTGGATCCTGCATGGCAAACTCCTGCCGAAAGCCCTGCATGCTTTGGATCTAACTTGTTTGCTGACTGACGATAGTGAATGGCAGCCACGCGTCAATTCTAGTGCCTTCCATGGGTCGCGCGTGAATCTCCAGGGTCCCTCCCAATAACCGCAAGCGTTCCTCCATGCTCCGAAGACCAATGCCACGTTGGCTTGAATGCACTTTGGAGTCAAAGCCCCTGCCACGATCGGAAATTGAGAGATGGAGCTTCCCGCCTGCCACTTCCAGCTGAACCTCAGCCCGGTCGGCGCCGCTGTGCTTCTTAACGTTACGCAGGCCCTCCTGAAGGATGCGAAAGAGACAGAGCGCGACATCTCCTGAAATGTCTGAGGGAACATTGTCGTATGTAAAGTCAGTCTCTATTTCTTGTTGATCCGCAAATTCCTCACAGAAGGCTCTTGCCCCGGCAACAAGTCCCAGATTTTCGAGCGTGGAGGAATGTAAACGGTGGGACAAAACATGCAGGTCGGCGCCGAGTTCACAGACTTGATTCCAAAGGTCATGCAAACGTCGCCCCGCTTCTACATCGGCATTCCCAATATTCTCGGCTAGTTCTTCACTCCCACACCCAGACCAGCGCCGGCCGATGGGCAACAGCCCTGTTCAGATTACGGTGAACGAACCAGGTCTATGTCGCGAACAGGACGATACGATGAGTTGGATTGATGGTGCGAGCGATACGGTCAGGACAACCATCAATTTGGGAGCGAACTTGTATGCGATTGCGGTGAATCCGGTCACCAATAAGGTGTACATCACCCACCTGGCCGACGGCACCGTATCTGTGTTTGACGGGGACAGCTGACGCTAGCCCGCACGTTGTAGGGACGAAGGGTGTCGAACCAGGGTATGCCCGACATGTGGGCACATCTCGAATCTTATCGTGCCCCTTCCAAGTGTTAGCTGGATTGGATCGATTGGCAAGTCATCGGTCAAATCTCTTCCTTCGTCTGCACAGGGCCTTCCAACCATGCGAGGAAGAGCTTATAGCCCACCGACAGAACAATGGCGCCCAGAAAAAGGCCGATAATGCCCACCGCAATGAATCCACCAATCGCGCCCAGGAAAACCACTGCGATAGGAACTGCTACGCCGCGCCCTAGCAGCATGGGCTTCAGCACGTTGTCCATGAGAGCGACAAACAGACACCAGATCAGAAATACGATTGCCTTCGTCGTACTGGCTATCGCAAACATATAAATGACAGGGAGAATAAGCACCGGCCCTCCAAGTTGAAGCACTGCAGCGAAGAGGAAGACCAACGTCCACAATCCGGCCCCGGGCAGTCCGGCCACCAGAAACCCAAGCCCGGCACATATTGATTGGATGACGGCAACACCGAGGATTCCGTTCGTAACGCTTCGAATGGTGGATCCCGCGAGTTCCTCAAACTCAGGACCCCGGTCACCAAAAAGGCGGCTGGCTAAGGAACGGCTGACTGTGGCGCAACCTGAAGCATTCGCAAGCAGAACTCCGACAACCACAATGGAGAGGACGAATTGCAGTACGGTGAGGCCGATTCCCGCCGAAGCTGAGAGCAGCCCAGGGACAAGCGCTCGAATCTGAGGAGCCAGACTTTTCAGCAAGCCGGTCAGGTTTGTAGAAGCCATATTCCATGACTTTGTCAAAGGCGGCCCGATAAGGGGCCAGCTTCCGACGCTGGCAGGAGGAGGGGGAATACTAAGGGTTCCATCCTTGATGTGAGTGCTGAGCGTTGCGATA
This sequence comes from Alloacidobacterium sp., assembly GCA_035313725.1. GTDB lineage: Bacteria > Acidobacteriota > Terriglobia > Terriglobales > Acidobacteriaceae > Alloacidobacterium. Next base: position 13,369 of record DATGAD010000071.1, read on the forward strand.
CCCTCGATCATTGTTTCCGTCAGCAACGCGACCGGAACGATCAATATCGCGAGAAAAAACAAGGAGCAAAGAACCGCTGCCAACGTCCCGCGGTCGCCTAGGAGCCTTCGCAGTTTCCGATAGGCAGGATATATGGCGATTGCTATGACAATGCCCCAGACTACCAAAGGTAGAAATGGACGCAGGATCAGCAGGCAAGCTGAGACGAGGAGAAGGGCCAGGCCGACGTGGATTGTGACTTCGAGGGCGCGACGTACCTGAATCTTGTTGTCAATCGGGGGATATTCGGTGGCCACTGCTAAGTCCTCCGGGATACGGATGAGGCTACGGTCCTGATGCTGATTCGTCGAAATCGTTCATGGGCCATTGATCGTCTGTGCGGTGCCATGTTTTGTGCGGGTTATATGGCTCTATCTTCTTGGCAATATTCAGAGTGTCGGGGCCCGGGTCTTTCTGATAGACGATTCCGTTGTAACTGACGATGAATGTCTTCACCCCCGTCACACGGTATTCGGCAGGGCAGCGATCAGGGCAAAGCCTCCGATCATAGCTCCTTCGATCGCAATCCCACCCTGCTCTGAAGAAGCCCGACCACCCCTTCTACAAGATGCCCATTACTTTAGGATCGGAATCGCGGACGTCAGCTCCAGGTTGATAATCATGCTGAGCCTGTTGTCCACCTGATAGAACTTCGCTGCTCGCTTTCCGCCCCGGGCCTTTTCGAATTTTGGCCAATAGTCTTCCCGCAACGTAATGGTTCTGGGAATCGATGCTGAACATTTGCTTGGCCAGGTCATCTGCTTTGGCATCGTCCAGAGTGTCGTAATTGTCCGCATAGTCCTTGATCAGCTTCCAGCGACCATCACCAATGACCTGCTGATCGCGCGCGTAGTCCCGATAGATGGGCCAGAACGCCGCCGATTCCTGATCGGTAAACGCCATGGTATGTGTAATGATGTCGTTTTTCTCCGCCTGCACATCGGGAGCGAAGCAGTTGGATGTCAGAATCGCTGAGCGGCTTGGCAGTAACCACAGCGGTTTGTGCAAGTGCCGATGGCATTAACAGCACACACATGGCACAAATGACAATTACTGTTTTCATACACTTTTCTCTCGCTGAATTTGCACTCAAGGGGTCCGCTACCCGCACTCTGTGTCGCAATAAAAACGCCAGCGTGGCGGTAATCGGGATCGCTGCGAGACTTCTATCTCTTGGCAAGCTTTATTGTTCGTTCGCTGAGAGAAATGGGATACTGGCAAATCTACCAGTCAGGCGGCGTATCGCTCTCAAGTGCGGACGTCGATTCCGGTTGCATGGCGTTTTAGTGCGCATGGCAAATGAGAGGCTGAGATCGGCCGAGCGTCCATCAAGCGTTTATTGCATGCACGATGGCCCCTGGCCCTTGAATCGCGCATTGGAGTTTTCCGTTGCCCCACGTCACAATCCGCGTCACACGGTGGTGATGTGAGCTGGCTACAGCTTGTAAGTTGTTCAAATGAATGGTGGGCCCGGAGGGATTCGAACCCCCAACCAAGGGATTATGAGTCCCCTGCTCTAACCATTGAGCTACAGGCCCGAGCGTTGGCAATCTGAAGATAGCTGCCAGAAGTGCCGGAATTTCTATTGTAATGCCTGCATTTCAATGAAACCGACTGATGAACGATAACGTTACTCACCCAACGCAGTAGCCTCGGTCCAGAACTGATAGGTGCGTTGCGTGATGCGGCCGGAGTGACTTCTATAAATCTCTGAAAGAGCCTTATAGAGCGCGGCCGATTCGGCAGCCAGCCCGAGCAGCCGAAGAGAGCGAAGCATGCGTGTCAGGCGAAGATGATTATGGTTGCCGGGGCTGAGCCAGTTGACTGATCGCGCAGAGAAGTTGGCTGCCTGTTGCACGACGCCCTGATGAAACTCAAGCTCATAAAAGCGCAGCATACGCATGAATGATTGTCTCAGCCGCTGTTGCAAATCTTCGGAGCCGCGAAATGCGTCGATTGTCGTGGCATCTAACACAGGCGCAGAGGGATTGGCGCCGCTCATTTCCGGCAGCGGAAACAGCCACTGGATAAAGTCGTGGACTGCCTCCAGTTCCGCATCCGGCCAGCCCAGAATTTCATCGAGCGTGCGTCCATCGTCATCCTTACCGCCGCGATAAAAGTGAAGGATCTTGCCGCTCATATCCAGCGATGCTTACAGGTGAATGAAGCCCTTCGCAATCGCAAAAAGAGACACGCTGGCGACGATGATCCAGAGCAGTACTCCCTGAACCATGGGTCGTACGCCAACTTCCTTAAGAGTCTGACGCGATATGCCGGTGCCAATCAGAAAAAGTGTCACAGCAAGTCCGAGCTTTCCTAACTGATAGGCGTGGGTGTAAGCCGTGTGCAGTTGCGGAATATAACTGCTCATTACCGCAGCGATACAGAAATAGAGGATGAACCAGGGAAGATGGATGCGCGTCTTGTTTTGTCTGACCGCCGCTGTGATCAGCGCCACAGGCACGATCCAAAGGGCACGTGCCAGTTTTACGGTGGTGCCAATCGCCAGCGCGACTGCTCCATACTTGGCGGCGGCGCCAACCACAGAGCTGGTGTCGTGGATCGCGAGCGCCGACCACAAGCCGAACTGCGTCTGCGACAGGTGCATCGCCGCGCCAATCGCGGGAAAGATCAACAGCGCGACGGAATTGAGCACGAAGACGGTTCCCAGTGAAACAGCCATCTCTTCTTCGTTCGCTTCGGTGACCGGCCCCAGCGCTGCAATGGCGCTACCCCCACAGATGGCCGTGCCAGCGGCAATGAGGAACGATTGTGTCTTCTGGACGTTTAGAAGGCGGCCAAGCAGCCAGCCCAGACCCAGAGCAAATGAGATACCGACAGCCGTATAAAGAAATCCTGACCGCCCAACGCGAATGACTTCACCGAGGTTCATGCCGAAGCCCAGGCAAACAACCGAAGCTTGCAGCAGGAATTTCGCCAGGCGCTTGCTGTCCAGATGATAGGGATGCGTCAAAAAGAGGCCATACGCCAGGCCTACGCCGAGAGCCAGCGGCGGAGAGAGCAATCCGCATGCCGCCAGAATGATGCCAACGAAAAATAAGTTCTTTGTCACATT
>DATGAD010000072.1:0-3083 GCA_035313725.1 Alloacidobacterium sp.
CTTCGCCGGCGCGTGTTCCTTGGAATAGTTCAGCGCCGTCTCATAGCGATGGTGCCCGTCGGCGATGATTAGCTTCTTGTCTGCCAGTTCGCTGACGAGAATATTGATCGTGTTTTCATCGCTGATCTTCCACACGCGATGCAGCACGTCATACTCATCGGTCACTTCAATGTCCGGAGTAGCGTCTTCGTCGAATAGAAGCTTCTCCGCCGTCAGCCCCGGATCGGAGTAGAGCATGAAAATCTGTCCGAAATGTGCGCGCGTCGCCCGCAGCAGGTTCAGGCGGTCCGACTTCGGCTTGGACAAGGTCTGTTCATGCCGGAAGACGACCTTCTCGGCGTAGTCGTGCAGGCCTCCCAGCGCAATAAAGCCTCGCCGTTCCAACACCTTGCCGTTGGAACCGGGGACAGTAAATTTCTGCGAATAGGCAAAGACGCACGGCTCAGACTCCTGCGCCAGGACGCCGCTCTCCCGCCAGTCGGTAAAGTCGCGCGCCGCACGCGTATAAACGTCGCCGGTCTCCTTGCCGTCAAACAGTTCCGGCAGCCCCAGAATAATGCGAACCAGGTTATACGGACTCTTCTGGTAATACGCCTGCTGCATGGCAGGCGTGATCTTGTCATACGGCTGTGTTACGCAATCTTCAACGCGAACAAGGGAAGGGTTATAGCGTAATGCGCGAAACGGATAAATGCGGGCCATGCGGGTGGTCGTAGCTCCAAAAATGCCGGAAATCCAGCGTGAATGTGTCTCAATATGTAGCGCTGTCTGCATTGTATCCCACGCATTTCAAGGAATTTCCGCACCGCCGCACCATTTCCCGGGTGGCTCTCTTCCGTTCGTCCCGGAAAGAGAACGTCTCGCCGTATTTCTTCTCATGGCATCGAAATCTTCATAGGTCAGTCATTGGTGCCTCGTGCTACGATGCTGCTCAGAAGGACGAGGGTACATACACATGGCGCTCTCGCTGGGGCGCAACAACGCTCGCTTGACCCCTGGAACTGCATACCGTCTCTCTGCAGTCATCCCTTTGATATTGCTCGCGATAGGTTTTGCTCTCTTCGCGCCTCAGCTCCGCGCGCAGGAAGATGAGCTGGACAAGGTTCACGTTCAACCGCCTCCGCCCAAGCCCGACCCCAACGCCGCCCCTCTGCCGCTCGAAGGCGAAGCCGCCATGACGGCGCGCCGCAACGAACGCATCCGCGTCGATGTAAACCTTGTGCTCGTCCCGCTCATCGTCACCGATCCCATGGACCGCCTGGTCACCGGCCTCGAAAAGGAGAATTTCTTCCTCTACGAAGCTAACAAGCTTCAGACCATTAAAACCTTCTCGCAGGAAGACGCTCCGGTTTCCATCGGCATCATTTTCGACCTGAGTGGCAGTATGGCGAACAAGGTCATCCGCGCACGCGATTCCATTCTGCAGTTCATGCACACTGCCAATCCGCAGGACGAATTCTTCGTCATCGGCTTCAACGACCGTCCTGAACTGATTGAAGACTTCACCTCATCGCCGCAGGATATCGAGGCGCGCCTTGCCACAGTCCACGCCGAACACCGTACGGCCCTGCTCGACGCCATCTATTTCGGCCTCAGCAAAATGAAGCAGGCCAAATACGAGCGACGCGCCATCCTCATCGTTTCAGACGGCGGCGACAACCGCAGCCGCTACACGGAAAACGAAGTCCGCTCTACGGTGCGCGAGGCGAACGTCCAGATTTACTCCATCGGCATCTTCGATCCCTACGCGGCTACCACCGAGGAACGCCTCGGTCCCATGCTCCTCAACGACATCTGCTCAGAGACCGGCGGACGCCTTTTCCGCGTCGATGACATCGCCGAGATGGGCGATATCGCCGAGAAGATCAGCGCCGAGTTGCGCAACGAATATGTCCTTGGATACAAGCCTGACGACGAACGGAAAGACGGCAAGTGGCGTAAAGTGAAAGTAAAGCTGGTACCGCCTCCCGGGCTGCCTCAGCTTACCGTTCATGCTCGTACCGGATACTATGCACCTTTGCAATAAACGGCATATTTTCTTTCTCTTTTTCCTCGTTGCGTCTTCCTATGTAGTTCAGGCCCAGGCCCCCGCGCCTCAACAACCTCCATCGAAACCGGAACAACAACCCCCTCTCACCGTTGACCGCGATCCGATCGTCTCGCCCGACGCCGCAGACAATCAGCCCGTCAGCCCGTCGAATCCCAATGCCGTCAAGCCGGGCACAAATCTCGATCGAGAAAAAGGCGGCTTCACCTTTCGCCGCGATGTTGACGAGGTGGTGCTCAACGCCAGCGTACTCGATGACAACGGCCGCATCGTCAATGACCTGAAGCAGGATGACTTCCACGTCTTTGAAGACGGCGTACAACAGACCATCGCCGCCTTCCAGCACCAGGACATTCCGGTTTCGATGGGCATGCTCATCGACAACTCCGGCTCCATGCGTGATAAGAGGATGGCCGTGAATACCGCTGCGCTGGACCTGGTAAGAGCATCCAATCCGCAGGACGAGGCCTTCATCGTCAACTTCTCTGACGAGGCCTTCATCGATCAGGACTTCACCTCAGACATCGGAAGACTCCGCGACGGTCTCGCGCACATCGACTCCAAAGGCGGAACAGCTCTCTACGACGCCGTCGTCGCCTCAGCCGACCAACTCGCCAAGGGTGCGAAGCGGCCTAAGCAGGTCTTGCTGATCGTCACCGACGGCGAAGACAACGCATCGAGTCTGAACCTAGAGCAAACCATCCGCCGTGTGCAGGATCTACAGGGGCCCGTCGTCTATTCCATAGGCCTGCTCTTCGGCGATTCGGGCGGAGGCCGCGAAGCCCATCGTGCCAAGCGTGCACTGCAACTGCTCTCAAGCGAAACCGGCGGCATCGCCTATTTTCCCAAGTCACTCGACAACGTAGACCAGATCTGCGCCGAAGTCGCGCACGACATCCGCAACCAGTACACCATCGGCTACCACTCAACCAAGCCTGCCAGCCAGGGCGGCTACCGCATCGTGAAGGTCCAGGCCGCCGCCCCCGGACATGGCAGACTGACCGTCCGCACCCGCAGCGGCTACTACCCGAAGATC
>DATGAD010000073.1:0-11738 GCA_035313725.1 Alloacidobacterium sp.
AACAACTCCAGCACATCCGGGTGAGCCTTTTCGACCTCGTCCAATAAAACCACCGAGTAGGGCCTGCGCCGCACCGCCTCCGTGAGAACGCCGCCCTCGCCATAGCCGACATAACCGGGAGGCGAACCTTTCAATGTGGACACCGTGTGCGCTTCCTGGAATTCGGACATGTTGATGGTGATCATGTTGCGCTCGCCGCCGTAGAGGAGGTCGGAGAGGGCGATGGCGGTTTCGGTTTTGCCGACGCCGCTGGGGCCGACGAGCATGAAGACGCCGACGGGCTTGCCAGGATCGTCGAGGTTGGCGCGCGAGGTGATGATGCGCTGGGCGATGGCGGCAAGGCCGTGGTCCTGTCCGATGACGCGCCGCTTGAGTTGCTGATCGAGTTCGAGGACGGAGGTGATTTCGTCCTTTACCATTTTGCCGAGCGGGATGCCGGTCCATGCGGAGATGACTTCGCCGACGATTTGTTCGTCGACGCAGACGTGCATGAGTGGGTTTTCGCCCTGCACTTTTTCCAGCTCGGATTCGAGCGACTGAAGGGCTTCGAGCGTTGGCTTTACTTCCGGCTTGCCGTCGCCTTCAGCCTTAACTGTTTCAGCACCTGATTCGAGCGCTTCGCGCATCGTGCGGATGCGCGTGACGAGATCGACTTCCTTCTTCCATTGTTCCGTCAGCGTCGCGAGAGATGCTTCCGTCGCTGCGAGCTGTTCTTCGATGATCTGCAGGCGTTCGACATGGTCTTCGCCTACTGTGGTTTCGCGTTCGAGAATCTGCTTCTGCACCTTGAGGTCGTCGATGCGACGGGTTGCATCTTCGACGGCGGCCGGGATGGTGGTTTGCCCGAGCGCAAGCCGCGCGCATGCTGTATCGAGCACGCTCACGGCTTTGTCTGGAAGCTGACGCCCGGCGAGATACCGATTCGTGAGCTTCACGGTTGAGGTAACTGCCTGATCGAGAATGCGCAGATTGTGGTGTTTTTCCATGGCGGAAATGATGCCGCGCAGCATGGTGGCGCACTGCTCTTCGCTTGGCTCTTCGACTTTGACGACCTGGAAGCGGCGGGCGAGGGCCGCGTCCTTCTCGAAGAACTTCTTGTACTCAGACCATGTGGTTGCGGCGATAGTGCGTAGTTCGCCGCGTGCCAGCGCTGGCTTGAGCAGGTTGGCGGCGTCGTTCTGTCCGGCCTGTCCGCCCGCGCCGATCATGGTGTGCGCTTCGTCGATGAAGAGGATGATGGGATGCGGCGATGACTTTACTTCGTTGATGAGTCCCTTGAGGCGGTTTTCAAATTCGCCTTTGACGCCTGCGCCTGCCTGCAATAACGCGAGGTCAAGACTGTGGACCTGCACGTTGCGGAGTGCCGGTGGCACGTCGCCCTGGCTTACGCGCAGCGCAAAGCCTTCAACCACGGCTGTTTTGCCCACACCTGCTTCGCCGGTCATAATCGGATTGTTCTGGCGGCGGCGCATGAGGATGTCAATGACCTGACGAATTTCAAAATCGCGCCCGAGGACGGGATCGATCTTTCCGGCCTTGGCTTTCGCTACCAGGTTTTCGGTGTACTGGTCGAGGTGTTGGGTTTTACCCGAGCCTGCCGGCCGTGGTGCTCCGTCGCCTCCCGCGGCGGCAGGAGCAGCGGCGGCACCGGCGGCGGAGTGTTCTTCGCGCGACTTTGCCGTGACGGTGAAGAAGTCGTTGCGCAGAGCTTCGACCGGGATCAGCTGCAGTTCCTTGCTGATGTCGCGGACGAGGCGAACGAGTTCGTCGTTCGTGAGCAGCGCCAGGAGCGTGTGGCCGGTGCGAATCTGGTTCGCATCGTATTCGATGGTGGCGATGGTCCACGCTTCGGTGATCATCTTGACCAGCTGCGGGCTGAAGGCTGGGCTGCGGGCGTTGCCGGTCTTGAGGCGGTCGAGGCTGCGTTGCAGCTCAGTGGTGAGGCGCGATTTGTCAACGCCGTATTGCTTGAGGATGAAGGCGATGTCGTTGTCGGAGCTGTCGATTGCCTTCATCAGGTAATGCTCGACCTCGATGTCGTAATGCGTGCGGGAGACGCAGAGTCCTGCGGCAGCTTCAAAGGCGCTGCGGGTTGCGTCATCCAGTTTGTTGATCAGCGATTTCAGGTTCAGGCTCATCTTCTTGCTCCCCCGATGAAATGAATGTCTTAAGACAACTTGTACGTGGCCTCGTCCGGGTCACGATGGAGCGGACGGTTCTTGATCCAGCTGACGAGCCCCAGTCGCGACGACTGCGGCCCCAGAACACCGAGCTCCATGCCGGGTGTTTCTTCGCGTTCGAGAACCAGCTGGACAATAAAATCGAATTCGCGGCTGGCGTAAAAGCGCAGCCATGAGCGCAGGTCGCGATGCGCGTCCGCGCCGGGCAGAAACTGACAGTAGCGCTCGAAACTCATCGGGCCTAAACGGACCGTGACTGTCCCGTGCTGGTCCCATACTTCGTCACCGACGATTGTGCCCATACCAAGGCGTTCGCAGAATACTCCCATGCCGCGCAGAAAGGTCTGATTTTCGGGCGGAAGGCGGTTCCATGTTCCGGTGAACTGGTGGATTTCAACCGGCACGGCGAAATAGTCTTCGAGCAATTGCTTGAGGCCCTGCGCGGAGGGGCGGCGATGCGATAAGAGGCCGGTGTAGTAGAGACAGGCACTATCGGAGATGTCCATGCGCCGCTGCAGGCCTTTGGTGCCAAGCCCGAGGAGGTCAAGCAGGCGCGTGCTGATGACGTCATCGCCTGCGCCGGTGCGCTCGTATGCGATGTAGAAACGGTATTTCTGCCATGCGCGATAGAAGAGCGAAACGATGCGGTGGTTGAAGAGATCAAAGAAGTCTGCAGGGCCGCGGTCTTTCGCCTTTGCCCGATCGAGCAGGAAATCCGTATAGACGTGGGGCAGCGTGCCTACTGCGGCGCTGAGGCCCATGAAGTTTACGGACATCTTCATCTGGCCGTCTTTGCCTTTTTCCAGGCCCTGAAGTTCGCTGGCGGGAAAGGCGAATGTCGGCACTGACGAGAAGCGGACTACCTCGGAGCCGGGAGAGACGAAGAGGCCGACCGGACGGCGATCCGGATAGAGGCGCTCGAGCAGGCGCACGGCCTGGAAGAACCGCACGCTGTAGGGGTCGCGTTCGAGCATCTCCTGGAGACGCTCGAAGGCAGGAGCGGTCTTGAAGGTGATATTTAGAGGAGCGGTTTGTTCCCTGCTCTGGGTTGCCATTCTCCGAGCATCTCCTTTCTCTGGTTGGTGCGCGCCGCCAACTGGACGAAGCTATTGATCGAGGTGTAGTTGCCGAGGAAACGGTCGAGCACGTTCGCGAACAGGTATACACCTCCGCCGACAAACTGGCGCTCGTCAAAATCGACTTCGAGGCGCATGCCGCGCGCGGGTATGTTGCCGAAACCGGATTGCATGATGGCGAAGTGCGGACGCGATGCCAAGGCGGTAATGCCGCCGATCTGGTTTTCGAGGTGCGTTGAGTCAGTGAAGTTGTGCAGGCGCAGAATTTCCTGGAAGGCGGTAACGCCTTCTTCGGCTAACGACAGGTAGTTGAGCGAGAGCTGTGAAACCAGCCGCCAGAGCTGGCCCTTCTCGTCGGGAGGATCGTAGCTGGGCGTCGGACGTCGCAAGGCGACGACCTTCTGTATTGCGGGAAAGTCCTCGACGGCGAAATCGCCTTCTTCGAGGCCGAATGGCAGACGCGAAGGCAGATCGAAATTCGAGCATGTAGTACGGACGGTCAGCACTTCGGCATCGGGATGCGTTACCTGGCCATCAACGTCGACGAGCGCGATGTGCATGGTGGAAGGCTCGCGTTCACCTAAAGCATTTGAGCGGCGGGTTGCATGCCAGTAGGTGCGGCCTGTCGCTTTACGCCCCTCGAAGCGATAGGAGTAAAGCGGGTCCAGCTCGATGCTCTCGCGGCGCGTTGTGTTCGACGCCATCACGTCATCGACGGAAAAGATTTCTGTCGTGTCCTGATGGCGCACGTCAGGGATGATGGGATACTCGTGCTTTGCGTGCGTGACGAGGATCGGCTCTGCCGTCTGCGGAAAGAGGTTGATGACGGGCGTGCATCCGAGGCGCAGCGTTCGCGATGTGACGCCGATTTCCAGATCCTGCTGCCGCTCGGGCCGATCGAAGCGCGAGAAGTAGAAGAGGATCTCCGCCTGCTCCTTGCAGCCAGCTTCGATGATCGCGCGCAGACCACTCAGCTCAAAGAAGAGGAATTTTTCGGAGAAGGTGAAGTATTCCTGCAGCAGGCGATATCCCTCGAATGAGCGTTTGGGATACGGCAGCAACGCTTCGTCTTCCTCGAAGCCTACCGGCTGCAGCTCGGTGGTTGCGAGAGGCACCACCTTGCCGCCGCGCTGCGGATCACGCACGAAGATGGCCATGCAGTTCTTGCACATCAGCTCGTAGAGCGTATGGACGACGTTCGTTTCGCCGGTGAGGTGAAAGCCCAGTTTGTCGATCTGAAGCTTGTCGAAGAAGACGTCACGGGCGCAATCGAGGCGCATGCGGATGACGCCCGCGGCTCCGTGCACACGAATGGGCTGGGCGAGGCGTTCGGGATGGCGCCACTCGCATTCGCCAACAGAGAACGGCCACAAGTGGATGGGGTACGAGGTGCGAAAGCGGCAGGGTAATCCGTCGAAGGTGCGCTTGGTGGCCAACTGTGTTCCGGCGGGTACGCGCACGCCGGTGGTTTGCTTTCCCTGCTCCGGGTCGAGCTGACATTCGACGATCGACATCGACGGAATCGGGCGCAGGTAGTGCGGCTCGACGATGCCGAGGAGTGCGGATGTGATTTCAGGGAAATCGTCGTCGATGCGCAGGTGAACGCGCGCCGCCATGAAGGCAAAGGCCTCCATCAGGCGCTCGACATGCGGATCGTCGCAACGGTCGGGCTCCAGCAAAAGCCGGCTGGCTACGCGCGGATATTTCTTGGCGAACTCCGCCCCCAGCTGCCGGACGTAAGCAAGCTCGCGCTCATAGTATTCGAGCAGTTCTTCGCGCATGGCTTATTTCACCTTGTACTCGCCGCTGGCCAGTTCGAGCACAGTGTCGAAGGAAATTTCTTCGGGGGCGGGATCGAGCTTCATTCTGCCTTCAATATGGAAGCGTATGCGGCGCTCCGCGGTGTCGCCCTTTTCCAGAGTCACGCACACGTCGATGAGGCGCGGCTCGTAGTTGCGCAGACAGGCTTCAATCGCGAGCCGCAGGCGACGGTTGTCTGAGGCAGAGTTCAGTCCCATCGCCGAGATGTCGGGGAGGCCGTAGTTGATGGTTGAGGCTTTCGCCAGCGGGTAGTCGGCGATTTCCGGCATCGGGGGTTGGCGCGTATTCAGCAGCCATTCAAGGTCGCGCTTGAGAGCGTCCTTGAAGAAGCGCAGAGATTGTGCGCGATTGGTCGGCCACTCCTCGACCGCCATCAGGCGATCGAGGACCGATTGGGTAACCAGCGTTTCTGTAGCCGAACGTGGCAAACCGGCAAACTCCTGGATCGTGGTTCAGATTAGTGCGACACATTCATCGCAGCGATGGGGTCGATGCGGCAAAGGCGCGAAAACAACTCTTCCCTTCGGCCGTCGGGGTCGCCGAAGGAATCAACACACTTTAGAAGTAGTGCGAGGGGCTGGGCAATCATTTCACCGGCTTCCCATTCTTCCAGCTTGCGCTCGTCGATTTCCTTGATCAGCTCGTCCAAAACGCGCTGCGCGACTTTCATCTCACTCGCATCGATACATAGCTGAGCGAGCTGCAGCCTGCGCTGGAAGCGGGCACGGCCATTGGGCTGCTGCGCTGCGTCACGCAGAAGGAGCTGGATTGCCTGCGGCAACAGTCCCTGGCGAATCATCTCGCGAGCGACATCGACCTGATCGTTCAGGTCGCCGAGCTGCACTACGGCTTGCAGCAAATACGCGGTGGGGCTGGAAGGCCGCTCCTCCTGAATGAAATGAGCGCATTCTCGAAGTCGGTTTACGGCATCGTCCCAACTGGTTGGCTTGGCCGAAATGATCTCTCCGTTGTTCATGGCGAAGACTTGCGCCATCGATCCAAACTTTCCTTTTATTGCTCCGGGAGCCACCATTGCAACACCTGCTTCCGCCGCCTGTTCCTCTTGCTGAACCTCAGCTCCTTCATCTACGGGGTCGGGCTCTGTCTTTCGCTTCTCATTGAGCAGGCTCTTTACGACCTGGTCGACTTCCTCAGTCGATGTGCGCATTTTGGCAAAGGAAGGGCCATCGTCGCCGTATTTCTGCTCGCAGAACTCCTGCAGGGTTTCAAGCGTGGCCAGAGTCGCTTGCAGAGAGTCATGAAGGCCGACATAAAACGCCTTCGAGGTCGCCGCAAAAGCTGCGTCGAAATCTTCCGCTGTTACCTTGCCGTCTTCGATCGCGATACGGCGCGCTTCACGCTTGCTGTCGCTGGCCTCGGCGTCTGCTTCATAGCCGACGGTGCGAGACTCCTTGTACTGGAAGTAATGCAGGCCCTTTTTCGTGATTGGAGCTTCACGCGCAAGCGCCGCAATGCGATTGGCCGCCCATTCGATGGGCATGGCACGCAGGCCCACGTCGCCGTCTTCAATCTCCGGGTAGATGGTGTCCCAGAACTGCTCCTGCAAATCGAGCATGAGCTTGAAGCACGGCTCAATGATAGATATGCCTTCGCGCTTGACGTGAGCTTCGGCGAGCCACGCTGCCAGCTGAAGATCTTTGGTTTTGGTAGCCAGAGCTTCGCCCGCCAGCTTAATGACGAGCTGGAAGTCGGCCTTTTTTACCTGGCGTTCCCAGGCTCCGCTGGGAAGGGTTGCATCATCTTCGGTCCGCGCTTCTTTGATCTGATCGTAGACCTTGTCGTAGCGGAGGCTGGCTCCAGAAGGATTGTCGCCCGGAATCGGGTTTAGTAGATCATCACGTAGTGGCACTTTCAGCCGTCTCCCTTGCGTGACGGAAGGTCAGGTTGCGCAGTTCCAGGAACGGCACTTCCTCCTCGCCGCGCATCAGCAGTTTTTGGCCGAAGGGGACGGCCCCGTATTTCTCATCTTCTTCCCACGCGCTCGCGCGGCCAAGCCGCACAGCGTCGTCAGGATGCTTCCACGAAAGCGGAGCGAGCACAGGCACAAGCACTTCGCCCAGATCCTGGAGGCGGAAATCTTCAGTTGTGTGCAGGATCGCCGGCGCCCAAAGCAGATCGCGCAGCTTCTTAGGCGGCTGCATTTCCACGGATTCTACATACGCAAGCGGAATCCAGGTGTAGCTGCCGGCGATAAATGCTTCAAGATGCGCGCCGATACGCGGATCGGCATCTTCGAGGGTGGTAAACTCCTCGCCGTTTAGAGTGCCCGAGGGCGCAGGATGCGTGGTTCCGAGAGGCAACTCGTTCTTGGCGAACATTTCCTGTCGGGTCCTTTCCGCATGCAGCGCAGAGCGATAAAGCAAAGCTCCGGCGGTTGCTTCCTTGCTGGCGTCAGAAAGTATGTCGAGCTGCTTGCTGGCGCGGTCGTACTCCCCCGCGAAGCACAGCAACTCAAATAAAAAAGTGCGGCGCTTGGCGTCGAGCGGCTGCTTCTTCAATTCGTCGCCAAGCGCAGTGATGGCCAGCTGAAGCTGGCCATCGCGGTAATAGGAGAGCCCGTCCATCCAAAGACCGCCTTACGAGGCTTTATTTGCTTTGGTGCTGTATTTGACTTCCCCGGTGCTGGCGACGTTGCCCTTTTCATCCTGCGTCGAGTAGTCGATACCGATTTCGTTATAGGTGAAGGAAATGCTGACACTTGGCACTTCAGATGAAGCTGACATCTGGAGGCCGGTGATGAAGATTTCCGTGAAGTTTACCTTCAGATAGGGCTTGCCATCCGCGCCTGTCTTGACAGCGCTCATGGTCGCCTTGGTTATGTGAGTACCTTTCACGATCGACTTGAAAAGCTTGGGAGTCGATTTGTCGAAAAAGGTCATGGTGCTGAAGTCGGAGAGATCCACCTTACCAGCGCCGGAACCGCCTGTACCAGCCACCGACGAGATGTTCGAGGCACCCCAGCTCCAACTCAGAAGTTGGATTTTGTTTTTGAATTTGTCGTCTTGGGATTCACCTGGAATCCCATCGAGGTCGAGAAAATAATCTACTGCCATTTCTGGCTCCTTTCACTCAGTACTTGGCCGCCACATGGGCAAGGGGGGTCCTAGGGTCCCGGCTGGTTACTACTTCCTTGCCGATGCCGGCAGATCGGCAACCAGACGAAGCGAAACAGACAGCTCGTCGAGTTGGAAATGTGGTTTCAGGAAAGCGACAGCGCGATATGCTCCGGGCTTCCCTGGAATTTCTGAAACCTGGATTGCAGCTTCGCGCAAAGGCAGTTTCGCTTTTGCGGCCTGCGATGCATCATCGTCCGCGCAGACGTAGTTCATGATCCACTGGTTCAGGAAGCGCTCGCAGTCCTGGCGGCTCATGAAGCTGCCGATCTTGTCGCGCATCATCACCTTCAGATAATGGGCGAAACGGGACATGGCGAGGATGTACGGCAGCTGCGCCGACAGCCTTGCATTCGCGTTGGCGGCATCCTTGTCATAGAGCTTCGGCTTGTTGGCGGTCTGGACGCTGAAGAAGGCCGCGTAATCGGTCCCCTTGCAATGCACCAGAGGCACCAGCCCCTGGTCGGCCAGTTCCTTTTCACGGCGATCGGTGATAGCCACTTCGGTCGGGCATTTCAGCGCGATATCGCCTTCATCGGTGCGGAAGGTATGGGATGGCATGCCCTCGACGAGGCCGCCGCCTTCAACACCGCGGATGGCCGCGCACCAGCCATGTTTGGCAAATGAGTTCGTCAGTCTTGCACCCAGCGCAAACGCCGCGTTACCCCAGAGATATTTGGAGTGATCGCTGCCATCTACGCCTTCTTCGTAATCAAAAGCATCGATCTGCTTCGTATCCTTGCCGTAGGGCAAGCGCATGAGCACGTGCGGGAGCGTCAAAGCGACATAGCGGGAGTCTTCCGACTGACGGAAGGACTTCCACTTGACATATTCAGTCGAATCGAAGACCTTTCCGATGTCGCGGGGCGCGCC
Source organism: Alloacidobacterium sp. (assembly GCA_035313725.1). Lineage (GTDB taxonomy): Bacteria > Acidobacteriota > Terriglobia > Terriglobales > Acidobacteriaceae > Alloacidobacterium. The sequence goes on from DATGAD010000073.1 coordinate 9,085, forward strand.
AAGCTGTGTATAGCTGCTGAGGTTCAAAAGGTCGGACGAAGCGGCTGAAAGAAATGGCGCGTGTGCCGCGGAAGCGACGTTCGAGATTCTTTCGAGCAGTTCCATGTCTTCCGGACCCTTGCCGAACTCATAGTCGCCGATAAACGATGCGAACGGAGCGCCGCCGAAAACGCCGAATTCCTCTTCATAGATTTTTTTGAAGAGCGCGCTCTGGTCGAATTCAGGCGCGCGCTGCAGGTCCTTCAGCAGTTCGCGCTTGGAGACGTTGAGCACCTTGATCTTCAGCATCTCGCTGGTTTCGGACTGATCCATCAAATACTTCAGACCGCGCCAGGTTCCTTCGAGCTTCTGGAAAGCAGGATAGTGCAGCACTTCGTTCAGCTGCAGGGAGATCAGGTGATCGATCTGCGCAATGCGAGTCTGAATGGTTGCTTCGGCATCGCGGGTAAGGGTCATGTGCCCTTCGAGCACCTGCGAGACGAACTCCTTGACCATGTCGCGGCCACGCGCAAGCGAGGCTGCGTCGCGATCGAACCGGCCCTGCGAAACAATCTGATCGAGCAACGACTGCTCTGCAGTAGTCTGCTCGACAGCCTGCCCTGCTGCTGCCGCTGCAGTGTTGGTTGTACTCATTTCTCACCCCCGGTTGTTCCCAATTCGCCGCGAAGCTTCTCTTTCTTTTCGGTGTTCGAAACCGCTTCAAACAGCGCTTCATCCAGCTTGTCGTTCCCCTGCAGACTGCCGCGGAGGTCAGAGAGACGCTGGCGCAGATCGAGCAGCTCCTTCAAGGGCCCGACCTGCTTCGCCACATTCTCGGGCGAAAAGTCATCGAGGCTTTCAAATTTCAGGTTGACGGAAATCTGCCCCGCATTTGGATCGTCGCTCAGCTTGTTGGCAACAGAGTAAGCGAGATGGGGCTGCATTCCCTTCAACACAGTGTCAAAATTGTCGGGATTGATCTCCACGAACTTGCGGTCTTTCATGGCGGCAAGCGGTTGTTCTGGCTGGCCGGTGAGGTCTCCAAGCACGCCCATGACAAAGGGCAGCTCTTTGAGTTCAATCGCGTCGCCGATCTCGACATCGTAAGTGATGTGCACGCGCGGCGAACGCACGCGGTCCAGTTTATGCTGCGTACTTTCTTTAGCCATTTCTCTATTCCTCGATAGACGCGCGGAGGCACCGCCCGCCGGTGATTCGAATCAAAAAAGCCCCACGTTTACATAGTGATTGCCAGCTGCGCTCCTCAGCTTACTGTCCCGAACTGCTTTCGGGAGCGCTAATTGGCCTCCGATGAGAGCGGGCCAATTATTAACTGCTCCATAGTGTGTGTCAAGTTGAAAACGTTTCGCACGGCCTTGTGCAAAGTTGAAGCGTTTACTCGTGCACGTTGCACCATCCTTGTATACTCAATCCCCGGTAGGACTCCTAAAAATATGCGACAGTTGCAACCCGTTGTCTGGTCAAAAGGCGTGTTTCTATCCCCGCAGCATCTGCAGGCGCAGGACCGTTTTTTCGAGGAGAGTCTACGCTTTCTTGTAGAAGCGCTCTCGTTCCGCTACTGGGGATTTACTTCTTTGCAAATTGATGGCACTGCCCTGAGCGAAGGCCAGCTGACGCTTTCAGAAGCAACCGGCGTACTGCCGGATGGGCTGCTGCTGGATCTGCCATCGTCGGACGCTGCTCCCCGGCTGCGCACTCTGGATGAGTGCTTTCATCCAGGCCAGGAGAGCTGCTCGTTCTTTCTCGCTGTGCCGCAGGAGCGGCCTGGCGGAATCAACGTAGGACTGCAACGAGGCAGCATCAATACGCGCTTTTATGCTGAGCTGCAGATGCTCCGCGATGAGAACAGCTCGGGCATCGAGAAGCCGGTGTCACTGGCGCGCAAGAATTTGCAGATCCTTGCCGATGGGGAAAATCTTGAAGGCTCGGTGCTGTTGCCGTTGGCGAGGATTGAGCGGACCGAGGCAGGTGGTTATCGGCTCGACCCCAAGTTTGTGCCGCCCATGCTCAATGTGAAAGGCAGCGAGCTGCTTTCGGGAATATTGCGCGGCCTAATCGAAGTGCTTGTGGCCCGCAGCAGCCAACTGGCGGGGGCGCGGCGGCAGCGCAACCAGTCGCTTGCCGACTTCAGCGCCTCGGACGTAGCGAACTTCTGGCTGCTCTACACGATGAATTCACATCTGCCAGGGCTGCGCCATCTACACGAAACGAGCCATGTGCACCCTGAGTCGCTTTTTCTGCAGATGCTCTCGCTGGCTGGCGCGCTGACGACGTTTTCGCAGAAGATTGAGCCGCGCGATCTGCCAAAGTACGAACACGAAGACCAAGGGAAATGCTTCATCGCGCTCGATGCCGTCATCGCTGAGCTGTTGGATACCGTGGTGCCCAGCAACTTCGTTGCTCTCCCGCTGAAGCAGCTGCGGGATTCCATCTATGCGACGGCTATCGACAAAGATTCGTACTTTGAGAATTCGCGATTCTATATCGCTGTTTCGGCAGACATGGCAGAGGCGGAGCTTATCCGGCGCATGCCCAGCCTGGCCAAGACCTGCTCGGCCACGCATATTGAGCAGTTGATTCGTCAGGCGCTGCCGGGGCTTCCGCTAACGCATGTTCCGGTGCCTCCGCGGGCGATTCCGGTGAAGCTGCGCTAT
>DATGAD010000074.1:0-2280 GCA_035313725.1 Alloacidobacterium sp.
ATCGTCTGCGCCAGGCGATAGGGCGATTGAGATCCGTCTGCGGAGAGGTCGCAGTCTTGTAGTTGAGCCTGGCTTTGATGCGAGTCACTTACGCTCCTTGCTGGCGGTGTTGGAGAGCGAGGGATGATTGGTCTTCCGAGTTTGCGTGCGCTGGATGGATCGCAGGCAGCGCGGATATGGCTTGCTGCTGAGGCGACCGACATGCGCTGCGGCTTCGATCGCTTGGCGGAGCGAGTGCGCGTGGTTATTGGTCAGGATCCTCTGGGAGGGCATCTGTTCGTGTTCCGCTCGCGTCGCGGCGACAGAATGAAGATTCTTCTTTGGGATCGGGATGGATTTGTTCTGTGGTACAAGCGACTGGAATCGGGTGTATTCAAGTTGCCGCGGATGAGCACAGGATCCCGCTCCATCGAGATACGCGGCAGTGAGCTGGCAATGATCCTGGATGGGATCGATGTGTCGAAGCTGAAGCGGGTGCGGCGATACGAGCGCGGATCAGGAACCAATGGAGACAACAAGCAAGAGCGAGTTGTGAGTGACACCTGCGCCTGAGTTAGTTATTTACTGAGATGTGCCCGCACAGGAATCTGAATTAGTTCCACTGCCCGAAGATCGTGAGCTGCTGGTCACGATGGTGCGCACGTTGCTGGCGGAGCGCAATCATGAGAAGCAACGGGCTGAAGCACAAGCACAGCGGGCTGAAGAATTAGGGGTAGAGCTGCTACGGCTGCAACTGGAGCTGGAGCGATACAAGAAGTGGTACTACGGTCCTCGTGCTGATCGTCTTCAATCCTCTGGCGATCTGGCGCAGATGCTTCTGACGTTCGCTGAGGAGCGGGATCGGAGGCCGGTTAACCCGGACGACGTTCCCTCGAGCGGCGAGCCAGCAGAAGAACTTCGGCGCGTGAAGCGGGGCAAGGGACGGCGTAATCTCGCCAACTTCGAGAACCTTCCTGTAACTACCCAAGTCCACGAGTTGAACGCAGCTGCACGGGCCTGTCCCTGCTGCGGTATCGAGCGTGAGGAGATCGGCACGGACGAAAGCTGGCAGGTGGAATATCTTCCCGGCCACTTCGAACGCATTCATCATATGCGCAAGAAGTATGCCTGCGCGGGCTGCGAGAGCAACGGCAATAACCCTCAGATGAAAACAGCAGCCAAGCCGGAGATGGCGATCGATAAGGGGATGGCCGGGCCGGGACTGCTGGCGTACATCGCTACCAGCAAGTTTTCAGATTACGTCCCGTTATATCGCTTGGAGGACATCTTTAAGCGGCAAGGGTTCGAGATTTCGCGGGCAACGCAGTCGGTGTGGTGCGGAGACATGGCCGATCTGGCCGAACCACTGTGGGAGCTGATGGCGGAGCGAGTGCGAGCTTCGCACGTGGTGGCCACTGACGACACGATCATGCCCATGCTGAGCAAGGGCAAAACCGCGAACGCTCGCATGTGGGTCTATGTCGGCGACGATGGCAATCCTTACAACGTATTCGACTTCACGCTCAACCGTGGTCGCGATGGCCCGAGGTATTTTCTGAAGGATTATCGCCAGGTTCTGCTTGCAGACGCTTACGGCGGCTATAACGGCGTGGTAGCGGGCAACGAGATCACGCGTGCCGGATGTTGGGCGCACATGAAGAGAAAAGTGATCGATGCGGAAAAGGCAGCTCCCGAGATAGCGCGGGAAGCGGTCGAGTGGGTGCGTGCTCTCTACGCGGTCGAGAGGCAGAGCAAGGATGCTTCAGTAGAAGAGCGTCGGAAGTTGCGTCAGCAGCAGTCGGTGCCGCTGCTGGCTCAATTACGCGAACGACTTCTTACCTGGAAAGAGCAGTTGCTGCCCAAGCACCCCATGGCCGAGGCGGTGAACTACGCCCTGAGCCAGTGGGCGGAACTGAACGTGTTTTGCTCCGATGGTGCGGTCAGCATCGACAATAACGTCTCGGAGCGGGAGATGAAGCGTGTCGTTCTCAATCGCAAAAACAGCCTCTTCGTTGGCAATCCGCGTGGCGGCAGAACGGCGGCCATCCTGGGCAGCCTCACCAGCACTTGCCGCCGCCACGACATCGACCCGCAGCTGTATCTCACGCAGTTGCTGACGAACTTATCCCAGGTGCGCAAAAGCGAACTGTCCAACTGGTTACCCGACCAGTGGAAACGGCTTCAAACGGCACGCAAGCCTTAAAACACCTGCACTTCACATACCGCTCACTTCATAGCTCTAATTTAGTCTGAGACCCGAAACTAACCATGAACAGATCAGGTCAGGTCAGGTATAGCTTC
>DATGAD010000075.1:0-3088 GCA_035313725.1 Alloacidobacterium sp.
GATGCAACGGCCGCCGCTACTTCGGACAAGTCGAGCCCGATCTACGCCTGGTGCTTCGTGAAAGGAATCGACGTGAAGACCGATGGGAAGGCCGCAACTATCGTTACCTTCGGCGACTCCATCACCGACGGCGCTCACGCCACGCGCGATGCCAACCGTCGCTGGCCCGACGTGCTGGCTGCCCGGCTGCAGGCCGACAAAAAGATGCTGGGCGTGCTGAATCAGGGGATCGGCGGCAACCGCGTGCTGCACGATGGATACGGCCCGAGCGCGCTGGCTCGCTTCGACCGCGATGTGATTGCGCAGGCCGGCGTGAAGTATCTGATTATTCTCGAAGGCATCAATGACATTGGCCGCCTGAAGGATCCGCACGAGATAGGCGATAACATCACGGCGGACGACCTGATCTTCGCCCTCACGCAGCTCGTGACGCGCGCGCACCAGCACGGCATCAAGGTCTTCGGCGCGACGCTCACGCCGTACCTGCCCACCGGCTATTCATCACCGCAAGGCGAGCAGGTTCGGCAGGCCTACAACCAATGGATCAGGACAAGCGGCGTCTTCGATGGCGTGATCGACTTTGACAAGATCACGCAGGACCCGGCACATCCAGAGACGTTTCTGCCGGATTACGATTCGGGGGATCATCTGCACCCGAAAGACGCGGGATACAAGGCGATGGGGGATGCGATCGATTTGTCGCTGTTTCGGTAAATTGTAGTGGACGCTTCATAGCGCGAAGAGCTAGCAGGCTGCTGAAAAACCGCATTTCGAGTTAGTTCTTGGTCTGCTGTTCGGGTTCTGCTTCACTCCCGGCGGCTGTGTTCGGCGCACATCATGCTTTCGGGACTGGATGCAGCGCGTGGCCAGCGACACTTCGGCCTGCTATCAGGCCGTCTGTGGACAGAGCTTCCGCAGCTTCCGCATGCGGACCAGGTTATAAGCAGCTGCCGCGAAGGTGAACACCCAGCCTACCTTTGGCAGTCCCCGGTATCGCAGCTTCCGGAGCAGGGCGATGTCCTTCAGCCATCCGAAGCACTCCTCGATCCGCTTTCTCCTTCTCTGGCTGACGGCGTAACTGGCATGCCGCACGGTTCGCGCATCGATGGCGCTGCCGCCGCGCCGTCGCGTCTTCCGTGCCACATGCGGAGTCACTCCGAGATGACGGCATTCGGCCACGAACTCCGCTGTGTCGTAGCCCTTGTCGGCTCCCGCTGTCACTCGCCTGGTGCCCGGAATCTGCTCCAGCATCAGCAGCGCCGCATCGCGCTCCGCGCGGCCGTTGGCCTCCAGCAACTCGGTATTGACGATCAGCCCGTTGCGGTTCTCCACCAGCAGATTGCCGCTGTAACTCAGCTTCGCCTCTTTGCCCGGCCCTTTCCGCGCCAGCTTCGCATCTGCATCGGTCTTCGACACATGCGTCTCATTCGAGCGTTGCTCGCCATGAAAATCCACCGTCGGATTGCCGGGATCATCCGGCGGCGTGTTCTTCTTCTCCTCCCTGGGCTGAAAACTCTTCAGGCTGGCCCATGCTTCCAGCAGCGTCCCGTCCACACTGAAGTGCTCGTCGGAGGTCAGCCCTGCGCTCCGCGCCTGCTCCACCACTCGCATCAGGAACTCCTTCGCGACATCAGCCTCCAGCAGACGGTCCCGGTTCTTTGTGAAGCTTGTTGCATCCCACACTTCTTCGTCCAGGTTCAGGCCCACGAACCAGCGGAAGAGCATGCTGTAATCGATCTCCTCCATCAGCAGCCGCTCCGAGCGCACCGAATAGAGCATCTGCAGCAACTGCGCCCGCAACAGCTTCTCCGGAGGAATCGACGGGCGACCGCGCCGCGCATACATGCTGTCGAACACCGCCGACATCTCGCGAAGAATCTCCTCCGTCATGGCCCGCACCGCACGCAGCGGATGATCCTTCCGCACTCTCTCTTCCGGCGACAGATAGCTGAATACATGTCCCTGCTGATGATCGATCCCACGCATGCCCAGGTCTTACCATGACTCGCCTGTGCAAAGGGAGTGATTTTTCAGCAGCCTGCTAGGATAACCGGGTCCTTTGGCGTGGCCTGATAGACGATGTTTGAAAGGACCGGGTGGCCAATACACCGAGGATCATGCCAGCAAAGGAAGCCGCGATGAGTGTGGCGATCGACAAGAGTGCACCGAGCGGGCCCTTGGCCGTCCGCGCTTTGTCGAAGCTTCTGCGGGGGGGATACCTGGCTCCCAGCAGCGATGGTCGTATTGCTCTTCTGCGATTGGTTTTCATTGCCTTCTCTCCTTATTGCGATTGATTTCGCACGGCGTGCAGCCTGAGCCCGCGTCAACAAGGATCCGAAGACCGCTAAACCGAAGACGACAACACGGCTGGGAGATTTACGTGCCGCGCTGCCGGGTTCAGGTTAGTACCGGAGGTGAGTCATTGTTGACATTGTCAATTTACAGAGAGTGGACGCTGTCAACATAACGAATAAGGAGTTTTATTTTCTAACACCGCTGGGCAGTCAGGAGGTAACTCAACAGGGGGCTTTACCAGATAACACGATAAAGCTATAACGGCGAGATATCACTATCGTAGTAACCAGCAAGAAATGCTCACTCGCTTCTTAGCCGCCTCGTGGATAGCGCCCAAGGTTTACCGCCGATCGTCCGCACCCTGGCCGAAAACAGCACATCGTGAGTCAGGAGGCGTTGCCGCACATCGAATGCAAGCCGGACGCGGTGTGGCTGGTGCTAAGACAATATCTGTCGCTGGAGCCAGGTAAACCAGGCTTGCCCTCCCGCACAACCGCCTCTTGGGCATACGCTGAGCGTGGCGTATGCTTGAGTCCGTCCTGGATGAAGCCGTTCGTCCGGAGTAAGCACGCGCCTTTAAAGACAAAGATATAGATATGAATCAGATCGGGGCCTGATAATCATGCGCATGTCCGCGATATCACGGAGTCCTCTTAGGGTACAGGCGGTTGTGATACTCGCCTTATGCGCGCTTCTCGGTGGCTGCAATCGGCGACTTACAGCCGTCGGACCTTCGATCGAGTTTAATAAGGTACCTCCAACCGGCGAAGGTGGGCCGGTGCCGCTCAGCCCG
>DATGAD010000076.1:0-19164 GCA_035313725.1 Alloacidobacterium sp.
ACTGTCGCCGCCACCGACTGCGGATCTGTTCGATAAGGAAGGTCAGGCGTCAGCGGAAAGTTCTTCGGGTTCCCCGTGAGATTCAGCTTGAGCGCAACGGTCTTTCCGCGCACCAGCTTCTCGATCCCGCCGATCTGATCGAACGCGAGAGAGAGTTGTTTTCCATACTGCGCGTAATCGCGGCAAGGCACGATCGCAACCCGGCTCGCTGGAGCGTCGGCCTTCATCAGCTTCGGGACGCAAAGTGCCGCAAGCGTCGCAGCACCCGTGGTGGCCAGCATCTCTCGTCTGTTCATGCTTCCACCTCCTCACCGCTATGCTACTCCGGGTATGATCGATTGCGCATGCCCTATTCAATATCCAGACGATCATTTGGCAAACTGCTCGCCGCAGCCGCGCTCTCCTCCGGAGCTTTCGCCGAAGAGCGCAAGATGTTCCTCTCCCTGAACAGTGTCCTGTTGCAAGGCCGTGTTCCGTGGCCTGACTTCGCGCGCCTGGCCGCGAAAACTGGCTTTCCTGGCACGGACATTATGTTGGGTCCGGCCATGCAAGCCGGCGTAAACGCGACCAACGACCTGCTTGCCGGCCTTAACATCAGGCCAGCCGTCATCGATTTTCCGGTCGAATTCCGAAAAGACGACGCAACCTTCAAGGCCTCGCTCGCCCAGCTTGACGCAGCCTCCCAGTTCGCTGCCGCGATCCACTGCCCGCGCATGATGACTTACATCATGCCGTCAAGCGATACGCCAAAAGACGAATTGCGCCAAACTTATAAACAGCGGTTAACAGAAAGTGCCCGCATTCTGGCGCGTTATAACGTTCGCCTCGGCCTCGAGTTTCTCGGTCCGCTCGAATTCCGCACAGCGCACAAATACGAGTTCATCTGGCGCATGAACGATATGCTCGCGTTCGCCAAGGAATGTGGACCCAACGTCGGACTGCAGCTCGATTCCTGGCACTGGCACCACGCAGGAGCGACTACACAGGACATCATTGCCGCCGGCCGAGATCGCATCGTGCACGTCCATTTCAATGACTCCCCGAACTTGCCTCCAGAGCAGATCCACGATAATCAGCGCCTGCTACCCGGCGAAGGTGTCATCAACCTGACCGGCTTCCTGCAGGCGCTCCAAAGCATCCACTACACCGATGCTCTCAGCGTAGAGGTCTTCGGGCGAACGAAAGACATGACCCCGGAAGCAGCCGCGAAAGCCGGCCTCGATAGCTCACTTGCTGTCTTTCGTAAGGCCGGAGTCCCCGAAGGCTGAAGGGACAAACAACGAAAGCTGAGTCGTCCTCGGAGTCGGTCGCTTCTTCTTCCTGTCATCGAATACCGCCCAGTGCGGCGGATCGTCGAATCCGTCAATACTATTGCTTGATCACTGTTCCATCCCGCTTCCGGATCTCGCCCCACCCTCCATTTAGGTGGTTTGCACTGTCAGTAAATGGAAACTTCGCCGCCAGGTTCTCATCGATCTCGATTCCCCAGCCCGGCCTCTCGTTCACCCAGAAATAGCCGTCCTTCATCTCGGGACACCCTTTGAAGATTTCTTTCGTTTCAGTGTTGAAGGGCGTGTACTCCTGGATGCCGAAGTTATAGCTCACGATATCCAGAGTAATGTTCGCCATGTGGCCCACCGGCGAAACATCTCCTGGTCCGTGCCACGCGGTCTTTACGCCATATTGCTCAGCCAAGATCGCGATCTTTCGCGCGGGTGAAAATCCGCCCACCTGCGACACATGCACCCGGATGTAATCGATCAGTCTCTGCTCGATCAGCGGTTGCCACTCATGAGGGTTGTTGAAGAGCTCTCCCATCGCAATCAGAGTAGCGCACTGCGAGCGTATCTGGTGGAAATACTCGTTGTCTTCTGGCGAAAGCGGGTCTTCAAGAAAAAACATCATGAACTTCTCCGCCTCTTTGCAAAATTGCACTGCTTCGTTCGGAGTCAGGCGTTCATGCATGTCGTGCAGTAGCTCCACCTCTTCTCCAAGTTCCGTCCTACAAATCTCCAGCAACTTCAACGCGCGACGCATCTGATAGGCCGGCTCGAATAAAGGTTTGTCATGAAGTGCCTTCAACGGGGCAGAATTACCATGTGCCGAACCATAACCTGCCATCCCCGGCAGCCCAACCTGTACCCGGACGTTGCGGAAGCCCTCAGCCATAAGTTTCTTCGCTGCGTCCACTACATCTCCAAACTCCGGACCATCCGCGTGGGCGTAGCAGTCCACCGCCTCTCGGCATTTGCCTCCCGCCAGCTGGTATACCGGCATTCCAGCCTGACGTCCTTTGATGTCCCAGAGTGCCTGATCAATTCCGCTCAAGGCATTGTTAAGCACCGGACCATTTTTCCAGTATGAGCTGTCGTAACAGCTCTGCCAGATGTCCTCAATACGGTCCGTTGTTTTACCCAGTAGAAATGGTTTCAGATACCGTTCTACTGCCGGCTTCACCAGGTCGGCCCGCTGCGTAAATGTTGCGCAACCATAACCGTACAGACCATCCTGATCAGTCGTGATCTTTACCACTGTTAGCCTGGCCCCAGCGGGCGCACACTCAATGACACTGATATCTTTGATACGAGGCGGTGCCATGCCCCGCGTGGCTTGGATGAAGCGCTCCTGCGCTCGAACAGCAGGCGCCGCAATGCCGAGCAGACCAAGGCCGCCAATGGACTTCAATAGATCCCGCCGATACATCGACATAAAGCCTCTCCCAATTTGGAGTTTGAATGCTTGAGAAGAATACCCGAAAAACACTCACCGCTCGATCTCCGTCGGAGAATACGTAGTTGTTATGCGATGCGCTTGATCGGCAAAGTTTCAGGGGCTCGAACGGTTTTGGTCAGCGATGCGTAATCCTCTCGTCCCCGATTACGCTATCGCCTGGCCTGACGGAGAAGTACTGGTCGCCGAACTACATCCAGCACAGCTCACATATCGAACCGGGCAGAGATGGGTTGTTCAATCTGGTGAAATCACTGCCCGCTGGATCCAAGTGGGAGCACGGTATCATGATGGCCGAAGGCGACTATGTAATGATTCACAGTCGCTATTCTAACCCGGACGGCTCCGCCATTGTTGTCGTCGACATCATGCGTATCAAGGACGGTGTGTTCGAAGAGCATTGGGACGTGATCCAGCCCGAAGCAACCAAGGAGGAATCCAAGAGCAAGCTTCCCATGTTTGGGGATAGATTCCCGCAGTAGGAATGTTCAGATTCGTAGCCGGGATTGGCATTCAGGAATGACCTGTTGGTCGACTCAGGCGCTCATAAAATGCTGCCAAGCAGGCCGATGCGCTCATGCAGCTTCGGGCTAGCCGAAGGGTTCTTTTTCTTCTGGCTCTCGAAAGGCAACTGTTTTCCGCGGGGGAAATGAGAGACTAGTTCTCTTTGTCGGAATCATGCCATGCTGGGGCGTGCCACAAACCACACAAGCCTCATCCTTTAGCTTAATTTCAGCTCCACAACACGCACAATATGCTGCCAAGGATTACCTCCATCACACCTTCTTTGGATGCCCGGTGTGATGGAAAGATTCTCGGTGCTGACCGAGTTGAATGATGAAACGCAATCGCAGTCACTTACGATGCTCATGTTTTGCATTAGACTCGGGGAGGGCTGTGGTTGTTCTCTCACTGCATGGTTGATCTGATGACGATTCTGAATGCCGTTGAAGTTCGGGTGCTGGGCGCACTAGTGGAAAAGGAAATCACTACTCCTGAGTACTATCCTCTTTCGCTCAACGCATTGGTAAACGCCTGTAACCAGAAGAACAATCGAGAGCCTGTCATGCAGCTCGATGAGGATGAAGTTCGCCAAGCATTACACAGACTTGAAGACCATCAGCTCGCCGGTCCCAGACGCGGGTCGGACAGCCGCGTAACCAAGTATGAGCATCATCTGCAGGAAGTGTTCAACTTTACCCGCGGCGAAACGGCTGTGCTATGTGTGCTGTTGCTGCGCGGACCTCAAACACCGGGCGAACTGCGTGGCCGCACTGAACGCATGTATCGTTTTGAAGAACTTGAAGATGTGCTGTCTGCCCTGCAGCGGCTTATGCAGCGCGAACCATCGCTGGTGACAGCACTTCCACGGCAGCCAGGAACGAAAGAGATTCGCTACGCCCACCTGCTCTCAGGCGAGATCGATGGATCGGCTGCGTTGCCGCCGTCAGCCAAAACGGAAGCGGACGATTTTTCCGGTAATCAACGCCTGCAGCAGTTGGAGGCAGAGGTGGCTAGGTTGCGCCAGGACCTGATGGAACTGAAAGAGCAGGTGGCCAGGATCACCAATATGGCCAGGATCACCAATTTGGATCAATAAAGTCTTGAGAGCGCCGCCCCAGGTCCAGCGAGCGCTCTCGCTCAATCGTGGAACCCCGGCAAGTCAACGCGTTTCGCAATGTGGTCTTTGATCCAGTGGCTGTCCCACCATTCTTTCGGGTCAATCTGGACGCCATCAAGCAGCATGCCGAAGTGGATATGGTCGCCTCCGGCCATTCCCGTCTGACCGCTCGTGCCCATCACCTGGCCTCGTTTCACCATGTCGCCTTCATGCACATCAATATGGCTCAGGTGACCGTAGAGCGTCATCAGTCCATATCCGTGGTCGACCACGATGCAGTTGCCGTAGATGCCCAACGGAGCCGCATAGACGATCCGGCCATCATTCGATGCCTCCACGCCAACATGCTGCGTCGCCGCAAGATCATATCCAAGATGGACCTGCTGATCGATCTTTTTCCCCTGATAAATGTAGTTCCGCAAATCCGCAAATGTTGCTTCGGCCTGGGAATGAGATTGCCGCGCAAATGGCTGCGACCATAGAAACTTATCTGCGGTCTTGAACCGTAGATCAAACAGAATTTTATTGTTTGCACGCCGCATTTCGTTATTGATCTTCACGAAGCGCGTCACATAATCGCCCGAGCCATTTGGGTCAAGCTCATTCACTACTTTCTGCATGAACGCGTCGCTCACCTGCAGGTCATGCACGGTGTACTTCGGCTGCTCCTTTTTAGGGAACTGGAAAACAAGCGGACTCGTCACATCATTTCCCGCGCCGTTCGACGCGTAGACCACTGGGACCGTGTTCGGCGGCATATTCCAGGCAAAGGCGAAGAGCGAAAAGTAGCCAGGCTTACCGCTGGGCATGGGCCACGCCCTAAATACCTGATCGCCGACACGAACACCCGCTTCTGTCCAGGCACCGGAGACATTGAAGGTGGCCAGATCAGCCATTCCCAGATAGAGATAATGCTGTTCTGAATCGGCACTTACGCTTGGCGGCTGTGTCGCCACCGTAACCTCGCGCTCCCAGCGCCCCGTTTTTCGGAGCAAATCGTTTGAGGTGGCTTCCACGATCAGCTTCGCCTTACCGTCCTTGAGCTGCGGTGTGGATTTGACGCCAGCCGTAAAGTTCCATGAGCCATCCGTCACACGCGAAGGCTGGTCGGCTTGCCACACGGGATAGCGGACACCATTTTGCTCGACAGAGGCTTTCAGTCCTCGAATACCGCGCAGATCCCGTACATGAACGGTGACGGGCGTGGCCTGCCCAATCGTAGTGATAGGAGAGGGCACGTCGACAACGGGCGTCGTCGAACGTGCAATGAGAAAGCCAAGAGGCGCTAAAACTACAAGGACGAGGATGAGAAGAAGAACTTTTCGCACAAGTTATTTTAGCGTCTAATGTGCGAATCGAAGATCAACGATGCACCATGTTCGCCACGAGCAGCATTACGTCTGAATCAATGCTTCGCTCCCGCGATGGGATAGCCCTGCCATAGATATTCCAGGGCCTCCGGCAAAGTTTGTTGCTTTGCGGCGCGGTCGACATGTCCGGCATTGCGAGCAAAAACGAACTGATAGTGATAGCCCTTTGCTGCAAGCACTCTGGCCATCTCTTCATTCGCAAGAACCCAATCGTGCATGTTGTCCCGCATGGCATTCGGATTCAACAGGTCTCTGTCTCCAACCTCCATCCAGATGCGCAGTGGTTTGGCTGGCGAATTCGGGATGAGGTGTTCATGGAATTCCCACGCGCCGTGCGGAGTCTCCGCGTTATAGGGCCATTGTTGATTGATAAAGGTTCCCGAATAAGTAAGGACACGGTGATACAGCTCAGGGTGATACCACGCCATGATCAGAGCGCACGAGCCTCCGGAACTGCCACCCATCGTCGCCCGGCCCCCAGGATCCTTGGTTAACTTTACGTGGTATCGTGCTTCCACTTGAGGCAACACTTCCGTCTCCACGAACTCGGCATATCGGCCTGACATCGTGTCGTACTCCAGGCCGCGTTCGCTGCCCTGGGCGTCGCCTCCACCATTACCGATTGAGATTGCGATCATCACGGGTACCCGATGCTCGGCGATGAGTTTGTCCAGCGTAGCGAACAATATCTGGTCCGGACCATCCGCGCCCACGATGAATGGGGCCACGCTGCCTGCGACATATTGTTTCGGTATGTAAACAGTCACTTTGCGTGTGTAGGGAGTTGGGTGGCTGGTCGTCACCACAAGCTTCGCCGGATCGGTCGGGTCCGGTGTGCCAAACGTATTGGGCTCACGCGCGATGCCCGGATAAATCTTGCTATTAGCCGAATCCATCGTGAACTCGAACACCGCTCCCTGCGGGACATCTCTGGGCTCAGACGTTTCCGGAGCGATGCCATATGTAGGGCCAATGATGAAGTTCCCATCGACGTTTGCAGGAGCATTCGTATCGTCGGGCAACTCCCTGGCGGCGACATAACCGGAGGTGTGCGGATCGCGGGCAGGCGGCGTTGGGCGCGTTGGGTGTGCAGTTGTTGAAGAGGTCTGGGCCATAGCCAGACACGCGCCGCTTGTCAGGCTGATCGCGAGCGCAATGCCTATGAAAGAAGAATGTTTATTAGAATCAGGTCTCACCGCATTTTCAGGATATGATGCGCGAGTAGGTTTGTGCGAACTTCTGAAGGGGTGCATTCAAAAATGGGACGAAGCCGTCTGAGTCTGCTGATAACTTTCGCCGTGGCCGGGGCGCTGTCCGCGACCACCACCTTTGCGCAATCCGGTCAAACAATCTCTCTTACGGTAGACGCGACCAAAACCCCGCAGAAAATCCTGCACGCCCACATGGTGATGGCGGTCAAACCCGGCCCTCTCACTCTCTACTATCCAAAGTGGATTCCCGGCGAACATGGGCCCGATGGACCCATCGCGAATCTGACCGAACTCAAATTCGAGGCGGACGGGAAAGTCATTCCGTGGCAGCGTGATCTGCTGGACGTATATACATTCCACGTAGATGTCCCCGCGGGAGCAAGGCATCTCGATGCCCGGTATGACTACATTGAGCCTGCAGGCGGCTCGGCAACGGACAAGCTTCTGGTGCTCGAGTGGAATGAAGTTGCGCTTTATCCTGCCGGCATACCAGCCCAGCAATTAATGTACGAGACCACCCTGATCATGCCGGAAGGCTGGAAGTTTGGCACATCCTTGCCAGTAGCAAGTCAATCTGGCAATCAAGTCTCTTTCAAGCCAATTTCGCTCGACCTGCTCGTCGATTCGCCAGTTATTACGGGAGAATATTATCGCTCGATTGACTTAACGCCTCCCGGTGAGCCCATCCACCATGAAATCGACATGGTCGCGGACAGCGAAGCTGCTCTGAACATGAGCCCCGAAATTCAGAAACAGATGACAAATCTGGTTGCCGAGTCGGGCAAGCTTTTCGGCGCGCGCCATTATCGCGACTATCATTTCTTGTTCACGCTCAGCGATCACGTCGCGCACTTCGGTCTTGAGCACCACGAATCGAATGACAGCCGCCTCCCGGAGCGCACTCTGCTCATGCCCAGCGCGGGCATGTCGTTGGGCGGCCTGCTGGCGCATGAGTTTGCACACTCATGGAATGGAAAATTTCGCCGCCCCCTGGATTTGACGGTGCCTTATTACGAAGAACCGATGAAGACGGACCTTCTGTGGGGCTACGAGGGCCTCACCGATTATCTCGGACCAATGTTGGCCGCGCGCAGCGGCTTGTGGACCCAGGACCAATACCACGAATATCTGGCGGCCATCGCGGCGATGCTTGGCCCAGGACGGCCCGGCCGCACCTGGCGCCCGTTGCTCGATACCGCCATCGGAGAGCCGATCCCCGGCTTCGCAAGAGGCTGGCTCAACTGGCGGCGTGGTACTGATTACTACGATGAAGGCGATTTGCTGTGGCTTGAAGTCGCCACCATCATTCATCGCGAGACGCATGGCCAGAAATCCATCGACGATTTTTGCCACGCCTTTCATGGTGGCCCGAATAACGGCCCGGAGGTAAAAACCTATACCTTCGATGAATTAGTTACGGCTCTCAATGCAATCGCGCCATTCGACTGGGCCAGCTTCCTCCACGAAAGGTTGAATTCCACTTCGGCGGACGCACCTGTAGGCGGCATCGAAAATGGAGGCTGGAAGGTAGTCTTCAATGGCGAACCCTCAAAGTTGACGGGACGCCGTGGCAACCCAGGCGACGTCTATTCGATTGGCCTCCAACTCGGCGAAGACGGGACCGTAACTGATTCCATCGTCGGAAGTCCCGCATTCGAGGCTGGCATCTCATCGGGAATGAAAGTAATCGGCGTAAACGGCCGTGTCTATACTCACGATCTGCTCGAGGATGCGATAAAAGCAGCCAAAGACGATTCGAAGCCGATCACGTTGCTCGTCGTCGTAGACGACTACTTCCAGACATCCACCATCAATTATCACGGCGGTGGCCGTTACCCGCATCTGGCGCGTGACGACAGTAAAGCTGATTATCTGGACGACTTAATCAAGCCGAGCGTGGCGACCAAATGACAGCTGAATTTCGCACACGCGGTATAACCGCTTCTTGAGATATTGGCTGTTGGAAGGAGCGCAACATGATGATCTTTGGTGTGTTGACTTCAACAAGCTCATGGATTCAGCTTCAGCAAATCCTGTCGCCTGGCAGCGTAGTTATTTCGAGCTTTACGATGTTTGTTTAAGAGTTCAGCTATTCTCTTGCCGCTCCATGGAGCACTTTGATTGTTTGTCGAAAAGAGAGATGCGCCCAGATAGTTTGTTTCGGATGAAAGATCGGAATCAGCCGCCACGCTCAGGAACTCATGGACGGTCATGCCGGGATAGGCAAGCGTGAGCCACTTCAAGAACCAATCGTAGGCCTGCATGGCATGGTTATGTCGACACGCAAGCTGAAGGTTGCGGAAATATGCCGTCTCGGAATGCGCACGCCGTTTGCGCAACACCTGCAGCCTGCGAAAAATGCGTGGAAGGTAGCGCCAGACAATCCAGAGCAGAATAAGAACGGCGATGCAGTATGGAGCTACAACCCGAATCCAGAATTTGTATCTGGTCCACGGATTGACGTGCCTGAGTTGAGGGACGCCCGCCGCTTCAGGTGGAAGCTCCGCTACATAATCCGTGTTTGCGGTGGCCGTGAAGTGGACTGCGGGCAGGGCAGCCGTAACTAAACGATTCGTGGAAAGATTCCACCACTTCAGCTCGATTGCCGGGAGCGTGTAATCGCCTTCTTTCCGAATAAAGTATTTTGCAGATTGAGTGCGGCGGCCGTAAACAAATTCGCCGCGATCCGTCTTCTGATCCTGAACAATCGGCTCCTCCTGATAAACGCGGATGCCGTTAACGGCTTCGAGAGGCAGAGGCGGAATCAACATAGCCTGCATCTTTGTCGCCGTCACCATGATCGTGCGATCAATAGAATCGCCTGCGCGAAGGTTCTTGAGTGACGGCGACCACTTTTGTTGGATCGTCAGCTGCGTTGTTGGCAGAAAATAGTCGAGATCCTTGGCTGCAGCTGGAACATCCGCGTGGAAGGTCAGAACAGGGAGTGTGAGGTGTGCCACGGTAGCCTTTGGCGGCGCGCTGGCGTAGGGAACTACGATCTCTGCTGGCGGCAGTTGGAAATCTCCGGGTTGCTGTGGGTAGATGGTATAAGTCTCGGTGATACCCGCGTAAGTGACCCCGCTGATCTGTTCATTTGTGTTCTGTGGGCGATCCTGCGGCAATACAACGATGGCGTTTTCGATTTCGAAGTCGGGGAAGTCGGGACTCCCAGTAAAGTAGTTGGGAACGAGCACTGAGACAACCAGGTGTACCGGCTGGCCCGCAAGAATGCCCTTGGCCGGTTCGAGCCGCGCGCGAACAATGGGACTCTGCGCCGCTGCAGACAGAGCAAAAAACAGGATGAATAGAGGAAAGGCGCTCCTCATGGTCGACCCTCCTGTGCCGCCTGCACGGCAAAGCGGCGCCGCAGAAAATCTGCAGGAGTGGTTTGGATGTTGCGCATCCATATTTCGGCCATCTTCTTCGGATCGAGTTTGGTTCGTATCTGTGTTTGCTTGCCCTTCTTGCCTTTTTCGTCGAACTTTATCTGGTCCGGTGGAAGATTCGGTGCGATTTCCTGCTCCTCGTTTTTCTCTTTGTTTTCTGTTTTCGGAATGAGCGATTCGACGAGCGCGAGGTTCTGCTGCGCTTGAGACCAAGGATGACGTCTCGCGAGCGCCTGTTGATATGCCTGTACGGCGTCAGGATATTTGCCCAGGTGCGCGAGCGCATTACCCTGGTTGTACCAGGCCTCGGCCGAATCACTCAACGCGAAAGCATTCAGTGCATCTTCGTAATCTCCTGCGCGCGAAAAAGCCAATCCCTTCCACAATGGATCTTCAAATTTCGCAGCTGCCTTCTGATATTCGCCTCTCTCGAAGTAGTAGCGGCCTTGTTGATCGTGCGTAAGCCACAGGTCCATCCATGAGAAGCGTGATTGATCGGTAGCCGGAGGAAGGATAAATACAGCCGCAAGGGCGGCGGAGGTCCAGCGCACAGTCCATCCCTTGCGAAACCACAGGACTGCAACAGCGGCGATGGGAAGAGTGAGCCAGTATCCTTCGTCGATCCAGCGCGTCTTGCTGTTGCGTTGCTGCACTGCCTGAAGATGATGCTGCACATGGCGCTGTATCCAGTCGATGTCGTCGTCGTTCAGAGTGAGGGTGGTGGCGGGGATGTCGATGCGGCTCAGCGAACGCAGCGCGTTGACGTCGAGTTTGGCGTAGACCCGGCGCCCGAAGTGGTCAGTGAGAAAGCCATTGTCTACGCGTACAGGGCCACCATTGGAAGTTCCCACGCCTATGACAAGAATGTCATTTTGATTGTCTTCTTTCGCAAGGAATTGCTGAAATGCTGGCAATGCGTGGGGCTCAATTCCGTCTGTGACGAAAAGAATGGTACCCGGAACGGATTCATCCTTCAGAAAGTCGTCGATTGCGCGAAGGGCTTTTGCTGTATCTTTTCCTTCGCTTGGCATCAGGGATGTGGAAAGGGAACTGAGATAGAGATCGACTAACGAGTTGTCGGTCGTAAAGGGCAGGACCATGTGCGCCGTGCCTGCATAAACAAACAACGCAGTGCGGCCACCATTTCTCACTTTAAGCAGATCACGCAGCTTCAGTTTTGTGCGTTCCAGCCGAGTAGGTTCGAGATCGATCGCATCCATTGTCTGCGAAAGATCGAGTGCGATGACCAGCGGAGCTTTGTCCTCCGTAAATGGAGGCTGTTCGCGCTTCCAGGTGGGACCGGCAAGGGCGATGGCGCCAAGAAGGATAAGAAGACAAACCATGTGAATGGGGCGGAAGCGCCAGCGCCGTTTACGGGCAACGATCAGGTGATCCAGAAGCTCGGTGTCGATATAACGCTTCCAGCGGGCGCGCACATCATCACGGATGTGAAACGACAGATAAATGATGGGCACTGCCAGCAGCAGCCAGAGCCATTGCGGCCGCAGAAAATGCAGCGATGCCCATTGGTTCATACATGTACCTTGAAGACGTCGGAGGTTGCATCCTCATCGGCGGCGCGGCGGCGCGAAAACAGCCGTAACAACAAGCTGACGATAAGCATGACCAGGTGATAGCCAACGAGCAGAAGCACAGCCGCTGCAAGCGGAAACATAAAGAGTTCGCGTCGCGGCTGATAGCTGAGTGTTTCGAAATTCTGCGGGGTGATTTTGTCCAGAGTTGCATAAGCTTTTTCGAGCTCGACACGATTCTCGCCGTGGAAGACCTGACCACCCGTAGCTTTGGCAATATCAGTCAGCGCGGCATAATCCACTTTGTCTTCGCCTTTTGTCTTAGGATCACCCAGTCCCACGACATGGATCGTAATGTTGTTCTGGTGGGCTATCTCTGCGGCTTTGCGCGGCGGCATGCGGCTTCCGGTGTCATTGCCATCGGTCAGCAGAATCAGCACACGCTGTTTAGCATCGCTGTTGTTGAACTGCTTGATGGCCAGACCAATCGCATCGCCGATCATCGTTTGCGGACCCGCCATACCCGCGTCAGTCTGGCTGAGGATTTTAAGGCACGCATCGTGGTCCAGTGTAAAAGGTGTGACAGGATATGCGGCCTGCCCAAAGACAATCAAGCCGATGCGATCGTTCTTACGCTTGCGAATGAACTCGCTAACCACCTGCTTGACTGCGTCTACACGGCGCATACGCTTGCCCTCAGGTGTGACAAAGTCAGGCATCTCCATCGACTGCGAGATATCGAGAGCCAGCATCAGATCCCGTCCCGGCTGGATTTTTTGAATCGGCGGCTCAACGAATTGAGGACGAGCCAGCGCGAGAATCATAAGACACCAGCAGATGGGGGCCAGGATCTTCTGCAACCAGTTTGTTTTGGGTACAACTGCTCCAGGCTCGGGAGTGAGGCCAAGGTTCGAACTGATGTAGTGAAAGAAGGTCAGGCGCAGCGAATCCTGCTCCTCCTTGTATGGAGGCAGCAGCCAGTGGACAAGCAACGGCAGTGGCAGCAAGACCAGTAGCCACGGATACTCAAGCCTGTACACGGTGCCTCCGGATCCACTCGGCTGCCAGTTTTCTCAACTCCACTTCGTCCTGGGCGGACAAAACGACGCGCCGCAACGCGATCTCTTCAATGCAATTACCGGGAGCACGATGAAACAATTTGCCACCGGCGCTTTCGTTCAGAAAGTTGACCCATGCCTCGCCGCTCAACGAGGCGACCTTTTCGCGCGGCCACGCGGCGAGCGACGTACGCTTGAGAAGAGTTGAAAACTGATCCGGCGGCAGGAGAGCGAGTTCGCGGAGTGCTTCGCGGCGATAGCGATTGCCGAGCCATCGGCGAATGCCGTAGACGGTCATCCACAAGATGAGAAGTCCAGCGATCGCGAAGAGAACATACCAGCCGATCGTTTGAGGAGTCCATGCGGGTGGAGCAGGTTGATAGAAATCTTGCAGGCTGTCGAGAGGACCTGTCATGCGCGCCTGCCTCGATTCACAACGTGGCCAAGGAGATGACGCACCTGTTGTGGGACATCCTCAGCCGTGCTGAGCGGAAGCACAGGAATTCCCAACTCATGCTGCCATAAAAGAATGGCGCGCATGCGTTTGTCGGATGCGTCAAGAATGCTCTTGCGCACTTTTTCCTGTCCGAGTCGAAGTTCGACCTGCAACTCGCCGTTGCTCACGACGAGTTGTTCGGCAGGCGGAAGTCTTACGGCAAGGGGATCGTAGGTGAGACAGCAGATGACGTCGTTCGAGCGCGACAGTTGGAGCAACAGATCGCGTGTAGCTTGATCGGCCCCATCAAAGTCGCTGGCAATGAGGATGAGCGCGTCATGTCGGCAAACGCGTGCGACGGATTCGAGCACTTCGTTCAGGCGTTGCGGCCGCGGCTGTGAGGGAGAATCTCCGCGCAGCAGATGGTTTTGATGTGAGATGCGGTCGAGAATACGCAGTACGGTGGCGCGACTGCGGCGCATTCTGATTTCTTCAGTCACGTCGTCGTTGAACACGAATGCGCCGACGCGATCTCCCTGGTGAAAGACCCGCCACGCTGCGAGTGCAGCAATTTCTGCCGCAACGACGGACTTCATCGAACGGCGGCTGCCAAAAAACATATTGATACGCTGGTCGACCACAAGCATTGTCGGGCGGTCGCGTTCCTCAGAGTAGACGCGGACATAGGGTTTCTGTGTGCGCGCCGTGACGCGCCAGTCGATGCTGCGCACGTCGTCTCCGGCAATGTAGTTGCGCAGTTCTTCGAAGTCGAGACCTCTGCCGCGCACGTGTGAAGCCCGTCGTCCAAAGAGCAAGCTGTGTACAGGCTGATTATGTTTCAGCGTAAAGCCACCTGCCTTGAACTGCAGCGCAATCAGCGAATCGAGTTCGGCATAGGCTCCCACGGCAAGAGTTCCTCTTTATGCGACGGCGACAAGCTCCACGACTTTGTCGATCACCTGATTCGCCTTGATCCCTTCGGCCTGCGCGTCATAGCTGAGTAGGATGCGATGCCGAAGCACATCATGGGCGATGGCTTGCACATCATCGGGGCGTACATAGTCGCGGCCCTTGAGCCAGGCATAGGTGCGCGAGCATTTATCCAGTCCGATGGTTCCACGCGGACTGGCTCCAATCTGAATCCACTTGCGAAGGTCTTTGTCGTAACGTTCCGGATAGCGCGTCGCCGCGATTAACGCAACGATATATTGCTCAACCGCGGTAGCCATCTGCGTGGCGTGAATCTCCTGCCGCGCCGTAAAGATCACCTCCTGCGAAATGCGTGTGTCAGCCGCTGACGTCGTTATCGGTGTACTGGCTGTTTCCTCCTCCTCCTCGCTACGGACAAGCAACATAATGTCGCGCTCGGATTTCTCTTCTGGATAGTCCACATACACGTGCATCAGAAAGCGGTCGAGCTGCGCTTCTGGCAGAGGATAGGTGCCTTCCTGCTCGATAGGATTTTGCGTCGCCATCACGAGAAATAGCTTTGGCAGCGCGTGCGTCTTGCCAGCGACTGTAACCTGTCGCTCCTCCATGGCTTCCAGAAGCGCCGCCTGCACCTTGGCGGGTGCCCGATTGATTTCATCGGCTAATACAAGATTGTTGAAGACAGGTCCTTGCTGAAAACGAAATTCACCTTTGCCTTCAGCGGTGTAATAGACTTCCGATCCGGTGATATCAGAAGGGAGCAGGTCGGGCGTGAACTGTATGCGGGAAAGACCAGCATCGAGAAACTTGCTGAGTTTCTTAATTGCCCGGGTCTTGGCTAAACCCGGCAAGCCTTCGACAAGCAGATTCCCGTTTGCGAGAAGTCCGATGAGGAGGCGTTCGATCATTGCCTCCTGTCCAAGCACCGTCTGGCTGATTCTGTTTTGTAATTCCAAAAGCGAATCGCGTGTCGCCATGCCGAGTTTCACCAGTTATGCCTGAATTAAAGCCTCACCTGTTTGGAAGGCTGCGAACAAACGGCTGGTATAGCGTACTTTCAGAACTGCTTTATCCGTCAAAATACGATACCTCAGATTCCATCCTTATGTACAAAGGGGTCCTTTTTAATCGGAACATGAAGTGCGATAAGAACATAACAATTGGATTGCGAGCGCTCTCACTTCTTTTCGCTACGGCCGTCCGCAGAAACCGTCTAGGATAGTTGGGTGCGCCGAATCTTGTTATTGGCTAATCCATTGCTTGCAAAGCATGATGGCCGAGCTCTCCTGAGTATCCTGCACGCCTTCAAGGATGCCGGGGTTGAGGTCGAACTTCTCGAATCAGGACCCAACCGAGGTGCGGGCGCCAAGGCGAAGCGCGCGGTCGAGCAGGGGATGGATGCAGTTATCGTCTGTGGTGGCGATGGAACGGTCTTCGACGCTGTGCAGGGACTTGCCGGGTCGGAGGTTCCTCTAGGGATCGTTCCCTTCGGAACCGGAAATATCCTGGCGCAGAATCTGAAAACCCCTAAGAGAACCGTCGAAGCGGCGCGTTGGATGATCTCTGCAAAGCCCCGCTCTGTGCCGTTGGGAAAGATCACTTGCTGCGCTCCAGGTGGTCGGCAAACATGGTTCTTCGCCATGGCTGCCGGTATGGGCGTGCACTCTGCCATGATGGAAGTTGCACGACGTAACCAAAAGGATAGAACTGGACGCCTCGCCTATTTCGCCGCGGGACTCAAAGTTCTCCTTTCGCATCCGGTGCAGCAGTTCGAAATGGAGATCACGACTGTAGAGGGGAAAGTCTTCCAAAGGCGCGTGTCCGAGATGATTGTTGTGAGAGTAGCGGAACTGAACCTCTGGCGCCCTGGAGGAAACCTGGATTTCCCATTTCTCCGTCTAGCGAGCGTGGAAGGTTCATCGCGACGACGTCTCGCTCAGGCTTCCTTTCAGGCGCTATTCCTGGGAGCAGGGAAGCGCGACCGCCAGCTCAGGGAAAACGCTGCAGCCCGCTACGAGGACGTGTTGCGCGTGGTATGCAGGCCCATTCCGGGCGCAGAATATCCAGTGTTGGTTACGGTCGAGGCGGATGGCGAAATTCTGGGGGCGTCCTGCGCCACAATCGAAATGACCGAAGTAAATGTAAAATTTTTGTCTTGCCCGGCTACCACCCCATAGTCAACAAAACACAATGCGGACTTTCAGAATTCGCTTTTCAGTCGTTGCAGTAAGAATCTAACGTTGAGAATCTGGTAGCGCATTTATTGCTCCATGGGGTTATGATGCGAACTTCCGAATGGATTCAGACAGGTTTCGCCACGATCCTTGCGCTAGCGGCATGGATTCGCCCCTTACCGGCAGGACGCCGATGGATCACAACACTGCTTGCAGCATTCGCAATCATTGTCGTGGCCGTCGCCCGGTTCTCAACGCATGTACTCACGCTGCGTCAAGCCTCGGCTTTTCGCGACTGGCTCCCCGTGGCTTTGATGCTGGTGCCTTATTGGCAGACAGGGCAGTTCTTCACGGGCCCGAACGAGAAAATCCAGAAGCGCTTAGTAGAGATTGATCGCTGGCTGTTTAACCTCATGCCTCCCATACCTGGTGCTCTGGGCCGATTCACGCGCCTCTCCACCGAGTGGGCTTATATGTTTTGTTATCCGTTGGTGCCGTTAGGGCTCGGCGTGTTTTATACCTTAGGACTGCGCCAGAACACGAGCGCGTTTTGGTTTATCGTCCTTGTGTCAACGTATCTGTGCTACGCCATCACGCCATTTGTGCCCGCGTTGCCCCCTCGAAGCATTACAACAAAGCAAAGCGCTGTGGCAGCGTCAAACAGAGGCCGGGTTATGAATCTCTGGATTCTGAAGTACGGGAGCATCCAGGCGATCTCGTTCCCCAGCGCTCATGTTGCCTCCGCATTAGCCGTATCGCTTGTGCTGCTACGCTTCGTCCCCATCGCGGGCCTGGTTTTTCTGGTCGTCTTGCGGTAGCGGCTTTTGTCGGGGGATACCATTACGCGATTGATGTGTTGCTGGGAGCGGCGATGGCATTGATCATCGCTGCCGCGTGGTTCTGTCACTTAATCCCAAGCACTCTCATCACAGCACCTGCCATTCACTCCGAGAGGAAGTTTGGCCGGCGTGCCCGGCGCTACAGGTGGAAAGAATCTTGTCAGTGCCTCGCGCGGTTTTTCCCGGACGAGATCGATCATCGCGACACGATGCACGCACGAAATCGTGCAATAAGGGGCACAAGGTTTCCGGGGCCAATACTCGCGCTCAAGGTCGTCGCGTGTGTACTTCTCCAGTGGGATGGCAGGATAACCTCTTTGCTGGGAACAGTAGTGGACGAGTCCGTCTTCGCAGACATAAAGATAGCGGCTTCCTGCGCGGCACTGCCAATCGTTTGGCTCTCCCCGCGCCAGGTTCCTATGGAAGAGGTTGTCATAAGCGAACGCCCAGAAGGCGGGCTTCCGCTCGTTCTGTATCTGCTGGTAAACAGTTCTTTCCCTTTCTTGTAAGGGCTGGAGCTGTCCGCCGTGATCATGGATAATGCCGACGGTTGTTTCGAATCCGAGTTCAAGCGCCCGGCGCGTAATCGTAAGAGCATCTTCTGGATAACGAACACCACCTCCGAGGACCGAGTTGATATTGACGTCGAACTCGGCATGTTCGGCCAGCCACTGAAGCGTTTTGTCGAGGACCTTCAGGCTCTTTTTCGAGACGTCATCGGGCCGCACATTATCGATGCTGATCTGCAAATGTTCAAGACCGGCCCAATTGGGTTGCTTGTGAATCCTCCGCCGCAGAATCAAGCCTTTGCTCTATTGATGCTCAAATCCCGTGGCAACACCCACGCTGTGGATTGCAGCTCCAGCAGAAGGTGGCAGCCACCACAGCTTCGAATTGTGCTTCTTGAGCCAATAACTGATCCCCGAACTGTAAGCAACAAGCGCTACATTAAGGCTTAACTGACCCGCCTGAGACGAGGGCATCACCGGGTTGGCTTCGCGGCAGCGATGACTGGCAATGCAGCGTTGCGTCATCTCTACATCGAAAACCGCCATCCCCAGCTGAATCCCATTCAGCCAGAAGAACTTCGAGTCGGCAGTTCGGGGGACTGCCTGAAGAGGGGCGGAGGCGATGACTCCTGTTCCTAAAGATGCCGTTGTCGGATGAAAATCGGCGAAGGCATTCTGAGTTAAGTGGTTGTCAGTAAGCGCAAAATCAATGCTCGTTTCCCCATTTACGGGAGATTGCAGCATATTGGAGGTTTGCGCCGTGCATATCCATCCCCCGGGGGCAATCGCCAATCCCAACACCACGCAACGAATTGCATTCATTCAGAACTCCGACAGCCGTAGATGACTGGTAGAGTTATCGGCTGAACGATGAATAACCGTAGGGAGACGCGGGATTATTTCTCATCCGGGTTGGAACAATGTTTGTTGGATTCCGGTCTCAAACAACGCCCTGGGGCTCACGTCTTCGTGCATTTCGTATGGCGACAAGAGTGCGCTGAAGATCACGCCTCCCAATGAGCGCGAGCAGACCGATGGCCAGGACTGCGGAAATGGCAAGGAAAAGTCCTCGCTCTTTCTGCATCCACGCTAACTGGGTCAACCAGAGTGCTCCGCCGGCCACAGCAATGCCAGCCAGAATCTCAGGCACCCTATAGGAGAGCGCGAAGAATCGCTGAGCCAGGGTGAACGCGCCGACAGCCTCCACTCCATAGGCAATTGTTGTGGCCCATGCTGCGCCGTACATTCCCCATCGCGGAATCATCGCGAAATTCAGAGCCAGATTCACAGTGAATGCGACCAAGCTGATGATGAAGACGGACGCAGTCCGTTTTGCCTGCAGGATCGAAAGGTCGAAGAGCGAGAATA
>DATGAD010000077.1:0-2576 GCA_035313725.1 Alloacidobacterium sp.
CAGAAAGTCGGCACGTTGCGTCAGGAATGCGACGATCGGGTTTCCTCGCGTTCTACCATGTATCAGTAATCTGAAATTGTCAGGGAGCCAGAATGCAGGAATGGACACGGCGAGCTTTGCTCAAGACAGCAGGCGCAGCGGCAATCGGAGCGGGACTACCATCGAGCGTTGGCGCGTTCAGCGAGAGCCAGGAAGAATCGAAGCGCCCGAAGCCGGCCGACCGCCGCTTCCACAGCGCCGCTGTCGAGCAGTTCATCGACCAGACGCGTACCCGCATCGGCGACGCCGAACTCGCCGCCATGTTTGCCAACTGCTTTCCCAACACGCTCGACACCACCGTCGAGCCGGGGCAATTCGAAGGCAAGCCCGACACCGCCGTTATCACCGGCGACATCGCCGCGATGTGGCTGCGCGATTCCTCCGCGCAGGTGTGGCCCTATCTGCCTCTCGCCGCAAAGGACGCATTGCTGCGCGCGCTGCTCGAAGGCGTCATCCGCCGCCAGGCGCGCTGCATCCTCATCGACCCCTACGCAAACGCCTTCATGGCCGACCTCAACGCGCCACCGCTTGAATGGAGTCGCAAGGACAAGACTGATCTCAAGCAGGGAGTCGGTGAACGCAAGTACGAACTCGATTCGATCTGCTATCCCATCCGCCTCGCGCATGGCTATTGGAAGCAAACTGGAGACACGCGCCCCTTCGATGCGCGCTGGCAGCAGGCGATGACGCTCGTCGTCCAGACCATGACAGTGCAGCAGCGCAAGCACGGCGAAGGTCCTTACCGTTTCCAGCGCGAATCCTTCATCTCGACAGAAACACTGCCCGCCGATGGCTACGGAAACCCAGTCAAGCCCGTTGGACTGATCGCCTCCGGCTTCCGCCCGTCGGACGACGCCTGCATTTTCCCTTTTCTCGTGCCATCGAATCTCTTCGCTGTCACCTCGCTGCGCCAGCTCGCCGAAATGGCCAACGCAATTCTTCACGACGTGGCGCTCGCAAATCAGGCGCAATCCTTAGCCACGGAAGTCGAAGCCGCGTTGCAACAGCACGCCATCGCGCAAACATCCGAAGGCACCATCTGGGCCTACGAAGTGGATGGCTTCGGAAGCCAGCTTCTGATGGACGACGCCAACGTCCCGAGCCTGCTGGGTCTGCCTTATATCGAGAGCTCGCCCGATGCAGCCATGTACGGGCGAACGCGCAAATTCGTGTGGAGCGAAAAGAATCCGTGGTTCTTTCGCGGAACGGCAGGTGAAGGCATCGGCGGCCCGCATGAAGGCAAGGACATGATCTGGCCGATGGCGCAAACCATCTACGCCCTCACCAGCAGCTCCGACGCGGAGATACGCAACGCGCTCGCGATGATCAAAGTTTCTTCAGCAGGCAGCGGCTTCATCCATGAAAGCTACTTCAAAGATGATCCGAAGAAATTCACCCGCGCCTGGTTCGCCTGGGCCAATACGCTTTTCGGTGAATTGATTGCCACCCTGGCGGTAAGAAAACCGGAACTGCTGCGTTGAGAACTCAACCAGCGCAGCAGCTCGTAGCTACCGAACAAGTTCTGAAACAACCTCAATTTCCTGGCGCCGCGCGCTGCCCGGCACATCGAGTGATCCCAGCACAACAGGCTTGCCTTGAATCAGAGTTGACACTCCTTCCAGAGTGGTTTGTCGAACCACAGGGTCTTGCGCTCCCATGCCGGACTTCTCGTCAGCAACACTCGATTGCTCGACCTTGGTGTGCAGTCTCAATCCGTCCGAATACGCATCCAGTGAAGCATCGATGTTCAACCCCACATCGAGATATTGCACCTGAGAATTCGCGCTCGAGGTCCCTTCATTGAAGGCCCCGGTGACAACCGGTACCTTGTTGCCCTGTTTAAATATTGTCCTCCCGCCGGAAGCCACAACCAGCGCGAATTGCTGTGTTCCAGTCTGTTTGCCGCCATCCGTCTCTCTGATCGTGTAAGTCAGGCGGTAGGTCTTCCTAGTCCGGTCAATGTCCGAGAGAATTTTTTGCGCGAGCTGAATGTCCTCAGGCGTACCGCGCATAGAAATGGCATTCTGTGACGCCACGTAATAAAGTTTGGCCTTCGGAAGCATATTCCGCAGGTCGGTCTGAATATCGTTGGCATCTCGTTGTTCAGAGAGACTGCTCAAATAAAGAGTCTGATATGTTTCCGTGCCGGCTTTCTCTTCAGCCGGCTTCGCGGCCGCGTCTTGCGCCTGAGCGCCTGCGCTTCGCGCAAAAAGCGTCAAGACCAGTGTTAAGAGAGCAAGCATTTGGGCGCAGTCCTTCACCCGGCTTCCATATTTGCAACAATACAATTTCATCTTTCGCCTCACAGAAGAAGATCGCTATGTATATCCCATGGCGCCGATGGGATCGTCTATCGACACGGACGCGCGAGGCAGCCTGCCGCTCGACAATTTTGCAGCTATCGCAATCTTTGTTACGCGAGGGCTACAAGGAAGACGAGGAGCGCATAAGCGCCACTGCGGTCAAATCGTCATGGCACCGATGTTTCCTGGGATGGAAGAGGTCATAGATACGCGACCACGGATGATTGGTGAAGT
>DATGAD010000078.1:0-6187 GCA_035313725.1 Alloacidobacterium sp.
TGAAGTTCGACAGCCATGCGTCCGCTTCCTCGCTAAGGCCCGAAGGCAAGCTGAGTTCATTCTGGTAAATGCGCCAGGAAATGCCGTGCTCTTCCAGCCGTTCGGGAAAAGTAGTCCAGCTCAGCTGAAGGTCATAGTCCATATCTTCATTGCGTACGTGCGCCTTTGATTGGATGGAAGGCTTGGCACGCACCGTACCTGTCCACAGATACAGACGGTTGGGTTCGGTGGCCGTTAGTGAGGAACAGAAATTCTGATCGCAAATCGTGAACGCATCGGCCAGAGCATAGTAGAACGGCAGATCCTCCCGCGTGTAATAGCCGAGCGTCAACGGAAGGTGCGCATAGGCATTGTCCGCAGCCTTGGCGGGAAGCCAGCGATCATGCTTGCCATAGTTGCGCGCCTCCGCCTGATCTACCCACCCGTGCGGCAATGACCCCATCCACGTCACCTTCGTGTCTTTAATGTCAAAACGGAATGGGGCATAGGTTTCGCCCGCCGCGTTGCTTTGGAGCCACACTCGATTTCCGTTGGGCAGTGTCATCGCGCGGGGATCGTCGAAGCCCCGGACGCCGCGCAGCGTGCCGTAAGCATGATCGAAAGACCGGTTCTCCTGCATGAGGATGATCACGTGCTCGGCGTCAAGATACGTGCTTCCCGGTGCCGGATCGATCGCAAATGCCTTTTGAATCGGACCGGGCAAAACTCCGCCCAAACCGCCGCTCGCCGCTAACAGTGCGGCGTTCTTGAGAAAATCCCTCCGTGAGCTCATATCACCTTTCAAGAAGAATTATTTTTTGTGCAGTTCGGAAAAACAACTGTCCAGAATGCTGACCGCCGAGTCCAGGTCTTTCTCCTCAATGGTCAAAGGTGGCGTAAGGACAATCGCATTGCCCATAGCAGTCTTGAAACTTAGACCGCGGCTAAGCGCCGCATACATAATCTGTTCAGCTTCCGCCTCGGCGGGAGAACCATCGGGGTGTTGCAGGATCAAAGCAGCCAGCAACCCGAGGCCGCGAACTTCATAGATAAGCCTGTGTCGCTGCTGAAGACCTTTCAACTGTTCAAGGAAACGCGCGCCCAGCTTCTTCGCGCGCTCCGGCAATGCTTCGGATTCGATGACTTCGAGCGTGGCCAGAGCCGCCGCACACAAGACAGGGTTCTTCTCGTGGGTAAAGTGGCCGATTGCCCGCTGTTCTCCGACATCCAGATCTTCGCGCGCAATCAGCGCGGCAATCGGCAAGGAACCGCCACCCAGCCCCTTGCCGATCACCAGCATGTCGGGAACGATGCCGTATTGCTGACAGGTAAACATCGATCCGGTCCTGCCCAGACCGTGAGGAATCTCATCGAGGATCAAAAGCGCTCCGTAGCGGTTACATATAGACCGCAACCGGCGCCAGTAATCCGCCGGCGGTATCGTTCCGGTGCTGCGCACAGTTTCTGCTACGACAGCCGCAACGTCTCCTTCTCTGCGCATGACATATTCAACGTAATCGGCGCATTGAAGGTTGCAGGACTGTCCGCACCTGAAAGGACACCGCAGCGGCTCCGGCGGCGGTACATGCTCGGAGCCCGGCAGCAACGGCCCGATACCATTGCGGAATAGAAATTCGCCACCCAGCGAAATCGTGTCCAACGTGGCTCCATGGAAGGAATCCCACATTGAGATCGTCTTGAAGCGCCCAGTAGCCATGCGTGCGAGCTTGACCGCCATGGAGATAGCCTCGGCTCCCCCCGGAGCAAAGAGACACTTGTTCAGGTTTCCCGGAGCGAGTTCGGCCAGCTTGCGCGCAAGTCCAATGGCATACCGGTTGGTATAACGTCGCGTACAGAACGGCAGGTGTTCCAAAGCCTCCTGAATCGCCTCCCGAACTTTCGGGTGACCAAACCCGATTTGGTGCACGTTGTTCCCGTGAAAATCCAGGTATCGGCGTCCCTGGGTGTCGACAAGAAAACTGCCTTCGCACCCGTTCAGCACATTGAGGCATGGAGTGGAAAGGGATTGATGGAGAAAATATCGCGCATCCTCTTCCAGGAGCGCGCGCGTTTCCTCGTCGAGGTGCTCTCGCTGCCAGCTTTCCCGGAGAGAGGACACATTCACGTCACCCTCTGATTGAGGAATATCGGCACGCTGACTGGACTCTTTCACTCGGGAATCTCCTTGGTCTATTTGAGGATCGCAAATCTGTCGCGTTCCGAGCCTCTTAGCTTTGTGCTTCCTGCAATTCTGCGGGTCGCAAGTTCCAGACCGGAATCAGAGCCGCGGCAGCAACAAAAGCGGCTGCTGCGAACACCACAAAGAGCCGGTCCCAGCCATAGCGCCCACTGACATACACCACCAGATAAGGCGAAAACAAAGCTCCCAGGTGACCAATGCCATCGATCAGACCGGAGGCCGTTGCTGCTGCCTTAACCTCTCCAATATCCTGTGCTGCCGCTCCAGAAAGCAATGTGTCCGGACCATATGAGAGCACACCCGCCAGGGAGACGGCTATCGCTGTACCGAGAATGCCATGTTCGGCGAGCATGAGTTGACCCAGAGCGACAACGGCCAATCCGCAAAGCATGATCGCAGAAATGGGCGCTCGCCGGGACTGCATGAAGCGATCCGAGACATACCCTGCCAGCAACGCCCCGCCAATGCCTGCCAGTTCATAAAGCGAAGAAACATATCCCGAGGTCTGCAAACTGTATCGCAGATGGTTCACCATATAGAAAGGCAGCCAGAACATCAGAGCGTAGCGGAAGAGTTCCAGAAAGAAATAAGCACTTCCAATCGTCCAGATGGATCGACTGCGCAGCAGTGCGGCCAGATCGCTCCAGCTTGAACGGTCTTTGCGAATCGCCGCCGTGTCACCCTTCGCCTCCGCGGCTCCCGTCAACTCCTCCGGTGAGTCCTTTGCAAATACAAAAAAGCCGACAGTAATAATGAGCAGGATAAAGGCAGGAAAGAGAAAGCCACGCCGCCAGCCGAGTTGCGG
Source organism: Alloacidobacterium sp. (assembly GCA_035313725.1). Lineage (GTDB taxonomy): Bacteria > Acidobacteriota > Terriglobia > Terriglobales > Acidobacteriaceae > Alloacidobacterium. The sequence continues at coordinate 2,985 of DATGAD010000078.1, forward strand.
AGCAATCAGATGCTGCGCACCTGCCCAGGTGGCAAATGCAGTTGCCAGAAATCCGCCAAGAACGTAGTTCGTTCCCCACCAGGCCATCACGATGCCCCGTTGATGACTGCTGAACCAGCTGGCCATCATCTTCACCAGGCCCGACCAACCCGTTGACTGGCCAACTCCATTGACGCACGCAAATGCCAGAAGCCACAGCGGCGAAGCGTGCAGGCCCATAAAGATGTTGCTGCCCACCACCAGCACGAGTCCCGTGCCGACAACTTTACCCGGTCCGAAGTAGTCGGACAGAAACCCGCAGCCGAATTGACCTATGGCATACAGCAGACTGTAACCGAAAACAATGTTCGCCAATTCAAAATTGCCCATCCCCGGCATGCCATGAAGCATCGGCAGGACGATGCTGAGATTCTTGCGACAGAAATAAAAACCCGCATAAGTAATCCAGGTAATTGCAAATATCCTGCGCTTTTCTAACTTACGGGAGTCCATCGACCTCATCCGGCTGACCTTGACTGAATCCAACTCTTCCTACGTTCTAAGAGCCTACACGCAGTATGCTGAGCGATCTTTAATGACTTGCGATTTAACCGTCCCATGCTTGAGTCATGCGACTAACCGCTATAAGCTGCGATGGTGACAGAAAATCGTGCAGACGTATTGATCGTCGGCGCTGGAATCATCGGGCTTGCTCATGCCTGGATCGCGGCGAAGTCAGGCAGGAAGGTCGTTGTCCTGGAACGACGCCCAGCCGCAACGGGAGCGTCGATCGCCAATTTTGGCCTGCTCTGGCCGATCGGCCAACCCTCCGGCAGGATGCTCACCCTGGCCATGCGGAGTCGCGATCTGTGGCTCGAAGTGCTTCGGGAGACGGCGATCCCGTATAGCGCCACGGGCTCGCTCCATATTGCCTGCCGCGAGGATGAAGCGCAGGTGGGAAAAGAATTCGCCGCGCTTTCTCCCGCTTTGGGATATCAGTGTTCATGGCTTGACCGGGAAGCCGCGCTTGCACGCAGCCCCGCTTTAATCCCGGAGACGGTGCTCGGAGCTCTTTGGAGCGAAACCGAGATCACCGTAGATCCACGCGAGGTCCTCCGACGGCTCCCCGAATTTCTCCATCAACATTACGCCGTCGAGTTCCACTGGGGATGCCCTGTGATCGAGATCTATCACCCTCGCGTCGATACTGCGCAGGGAAGCTGGCAGGCCGACCAGGTGACTGTCTGCACCGGCTCGGATTTCGAGATTCTCTATCCGGATTTTTTCCGTCAAAGCGGAATCACCCGCTGTCGGCTGCAGATGATGCGCACACCGCCTCAGCCGACAGGCTGGGAACTGGGGCCGGCAATCGCCGGAGGGCTTACCTTCCGTTTTTATCCATCGTTTGGCGTCTGTCCCTCGCTCCCGGCGCTGCGTGCGCGCATCGAGAAGGAAACGCCTGAGTATGACCGCTTTGGAATCCACACCATGGTGTCGCAGGCATCCTCAGGTGAGTTGACCCTCGGTGATTCGCATGAGTACGGGCTCCTTGTTTCCCCGTTCAGTCGAGAAGAGATCGACGCGCTGATTCTCCGGCATCTTCAGAGCTTTCTCCGCATACCGGACTTCTCCATCGCGCAACGATGGTACGGAGTCTATGCCAAGCACCCCGAGCGCCCCTATGTGCGCTTTCAGCCCCAAGAAGGAGTGGAGGTGATCACCGCTCTCGGCGGTGCGGGAATGACGCTCAGCTTCGGCGTCGCCGCCGAAACCTTCGGAAATCTCCATGCAAAGGGAGACCAGGCATGAAACAACACGCTCGTATCCGTGCCCTGATGCTCGATTGGGCAGGCACCACCGTCGACCACGGCAGCATTGCGCCGGTAGCGGCGCTGCAGGAGCTGTTCAGCCGTCATAACATCAGGCTCTCCAGCGAAGATGCAAGACGGGATATGGGGCTGCTCAAGAGAGATCACATACGAGCCATTCTCGCGCTGCCCAATATTCGCGCCGAATGGCTCGCAATCACCGCACGCGAACCTGAAGAAGAGGATGTCCATTCGCTCTTCGAGGAATTTCGTCCCTTGCAGAGCGCAATCCTGGGACAACATTCTCACCTGATTGAAGGCGTCGCCGAGATTACACAGGCATGGCAGAAGCGTGGCCTTCGCATCGGCAGCACGACCGGCTATACCCGGGAGATGCTCGCTCCAATATTGGCTGAGGCAGCTCAAAACGGATACACTCCCGATGCTTCCGTTTGCCCGGATGAGGTCGGCGCCGGCCGTCCCGCGCCATGGATGCTCATGCGGAATGCCAAGTTACTGGATGTCTATCCGCCGTCGTCGTGCGTAAAGATCGGGGATACCGTCAGCGATATTGAAGAGGGAAAAAACGCAGGCATGTGGACCATCGGTCTCACACGCACAGGAAACCTGGTCGGCCTGGACGCTGCCGAGTGGAACCAGCTTTCGAACCCTCAAAAACAGCATCGCCTCCAAATCGCCGAGGAGATCCTCCTCAGTGCCGGCGCCGACTTTATCGCCGAGGATCTGGCCGCCTGCGATGACATTCTCACACAAATTGACGGTTCGTAAACTCAAGCCGACTTCTCGGGACTGGTCAGTCCTCGACGAGTGCCTTGGCGATCATGCACTCATTGACACCCTGTGGAAGATCGAAGGATCAAACTTGAGCTTTACTTCTTGGGCCGCGACTCTGGCGGCACAAGACCTGCGAGGCGGTAGTACACAACGAGCTGGCCGTAGTGTTCACCGCTATGCTCGATGATGCCGTATGCAATGTCGATAACGCGCGATTTCTGCTGAGGGAAATAAACAACCTCCGTCGTCAGGCCTTTTTCGCCTTTCGATTGGATGGCGGTTGCGCCATCGGCGAAGGATTTCTTGACGAACGCAATGATGTCGGCCTTTGACTTGTATTGGTCGCGCTTCGGATCTTCTCCCGCGGGAGGCTTCAGCCCCATCGCAGGATTCGTGAAGTAGTAGCATGAACCCGCCGCGTGCAGCAACTGCTCGGCGAAGCTCCGCTGCGCGGGTGTCGGCTTGAAGTCGTATTTGTCTTCGGGAAAATCTTCGGCCATCGCCGTCAGCTTGCGGCCAATCTCATTCCAGGCATCGAGCACGACTTTCGATTCCGCCTCTGCAGGTTTAACGGCTGCATCTTTCTTCATCGCGTCCTGGGCATGGGCGGGAAATGCGAAT